>JAPLFX010000181.1 GCA_026390445.1 Pseudomonadota bacterium | reverse complement strand
CAACCATGACCCTTTCGCACCGCCGTGAGGCAGAGATTTATCTGTCCGAGGATTGTGCCTCTATCCTGCACGTCCTATCCGACGGCACAACCATGCGCCTTGCCAGGAGCCGCTACGAGCTGTTGCTCGGGAAGTGCCGCAATGGTGATAAGCCCAGGCTGACGCTTAACCGCATCGTTACGGCGTTGTACTGGGCTATCCGCTTTGCGGCACTGATCGCAAACATCTACCACCTGCGTCGGTAGTTACTGTCGCGGCTGATCTCGCACGACGTGGTCGGCCGCTTCCCTTGAGACCTTCGCCCAAAATCATTGGCTTATTCGTCCGTCTTGGCGTTACGGCAAACAATGTACACTTCCTGAAATAGACTGGGCACCTGGAAGGTGCGTAAATCTGGTGACGGAGGCTTACTGGATAAAGATCTCACAGGTCGCCGCCTTGCAAGTGATCCGGCCACGATTTATGGGAAATGTGCTATAAACAGATCGCGTCGACCAAAGATTCTATCATTCTTTAGGGGGTCTCTATGAAACACGTCACTGCAATGAAGGCTCGGATTCTTAGCGCTCTGGCAGTTCTAGGACTGGCAAGTGGCTGCGGCGATAACCCTGACCAGCAGGCGAGCAGTTCGGGCACTGTCAAGTTATCAGCGTCGACTGAGAAAAAGCTCGCGAAGACCTTCACGGTAACAAAGCCTGGTGTCACCACCATGAGGCTTGGCACGCAGGAGAGAGAGTAATCCAGTCACGTTTTTGGCGAGCGCGTACAGGGGGGCTTATGCTTTCGACGGTCCCGTCAAGGTCGTTCATCAGCAGAAGCAAAGCATTGGTTTTGGTTGCTTCACTTGAGATTGGGGGTTTCATGCCACAGTCGGCGGCAGCACCTGTATATCAATATATCGTCACGGAAACGGGACAGCCCGCCTCTCTGGACCCGCTTGACGCCGACTCGTCCGATAACCTACCAGTCGCACGTATGATTTACCTGACGCCTCTGGAGGTGTCGTCGGACGACCGGCTTACAAGTTCGATACTGGAAAAATTCAGCTACGACTCTGCTTCGCGGACCACGACTTGGATTGTTCGAGATGGCCTCCAGTTTTCGGACGGTACCCTGATTACCGCCGATGATGTTGCATTTGCCGTTACTAGGATGGCGCTAAAAAGGCCCAATTTCCCTGTTATCAAGGAAATCGTTGGATTGGAAGCTTGGACCAAAATGGCCAGGCCGCTTGCCTCGTATCCTCAAGGCATCCGCCTCGAAGGTCGAACCATATCTATAACGTTCGCGGAGCGCATCGATCATCCACTGTTCCGTTTTTGCCTAGAAATCTTTTCTATCATTCCGCGCCGCTCAGTCGATCAGGAAACAGGTAAAATCCTATATGCCGCGCCGCCAACGAGCGGATACTATTCCATCTCGCACAGAGATTCCGACTCCATAACATTCGTCAAGCGGCCAGCGTTTCCCACGGTGGACGGGAAAAAAGTCCCCGAAACAATAAGGTTTACCTATAGAAAGCCCCGAGACCTTTTAGCTGTGATGCCTGGTGCTATCGATAATTACACCGTGGCCTCGACGAGTGAGGTGATGTTCAAGCCAGGAGAGCTGAACCAGCTTACCAAATTGTACGAGCAGCGGGATCTCCCGAAGGCCAAATTCAGAGCATTGCTGATTAATCCCGAAACGCAGCCATTCCGTCAAAAGGCGTGCAGACAGCAGTTCGCAGCCTTGTTTCGGCAGTCCTATGCCAAAGCAATGGGGTCGGCAGAAATCCTGGAAGGCAGCATTTCACCCAGAATTGTTACTGGATATTTACCCCTGCACCAGCTGGAGCTTCAATCGCCGTCTAGCGCTGCCCAGCAATGCTTTACTTCCTTGGCCAAGCACCCTCTAAGGTGGGTTAAGAAAAACGGGCCGGATACCGTTTTTGAACAAGCGCTTATGGACACGTTGCGCCAAATTGGTCAGCATGATGCCGGCCCGGTCGTCACAGACACCCTAGACGCCGCCGATAACACCTTTATAGGTGGACATGCACCAATAAGCTTCTTCGGCAGCGGCCTTTGGGCGCTTGACCCATTCGGAGACCTCCAAATGTTGTTCACGCCGGACCTACACAAGCCTTTGGCCCACCTACAGCGCGACCGTGTTCTGCAAGACATGATTGCGAAGTTGCGCACCGAAGTCCCGCCTGTGGAACGCGTGCAGCTGGCGACGAAACTGAACAGCTATTTGTTTGAAGAGGCGATTCTTAACGTCTTTGTCCACTCTAGACGTTTTTATCTATCAAAGAAGGGTAGTCCGTTTAGGAGCTTGCAGGCTTCAATTACCTCTCCAACACCCTGGCAGGTGTTCGAGAAGTGATGATTGTCTCACATGTGGTTGACAATTTTCGCCTTAAATTGTTGCTCCGCCGGCTTGAGTCTGCTGGCTTTGAGGCGGGCCAATTGGAACTAGTGAGCCACGAAGGCCTTCAATTTGCCAACCTTTTCATGAAGTCACACGAAGGCGTGATCAGCCCGAGCGTCTTCTGCGGGGCGTCGGCTTCTGCACCGATCGCGGTTGCCAAGGCACTGGTCGAGTGTATTGAGACGGAGGCCTTTTTATCGGGCCGCAGTGCCGGTTTTGCCAGCTGCCAAACTGAAAAATCGGAGGGCTTTGCTGGATACCCGACAACTTTGATTACAAGAAGGACCGCTGTTCGGTTATGCCGAGCCAAGGCGCTGGCAGAGGCTATCGAGCGCTTCGCCTGGGCGACTTGGTGGGATGATGAATCGGTTAGCTATCAGTGTCGGGATCTAGGTGCAACCATTCCCGAGGAACGAAGGGCCATAATGCTGCTGAATGGCATACCTTCGCATTCACCCCTCAAGAGTTTAAGAGTAATAGAGCCGACCACCAGCGCAACCGGTTTCGCGCTCAGGATTATGCTCGCCGAATTCGCGGATGGCGGCTTCATAACTGGCGGGGCAGCAGGTCCAGTTGATCCAAGGGGTCTTGCATCGATCACCCAAAGGGCCGCTTCGGAGCTTGCCAGGCATGTACTGGCTTTGGACAGAATGGCCAAGGCCCGCGCTGAGCCAACAACCCCCTACGAGGCCAAGCTCTCGTACTTCGGCTTCGGTCAAGGCTCGAAGCTGGTTCGGATGCGCCTTGCAGTCAATGGAGCCAAGGTTGTTGAGTTGCCAGACCTGGTAGTCGACGAGGAAATTCTGCACAAATTCTCGAAGCAGGTGGTTGTCTACAGATGCCTGTTCAAAAACCAGCCGCCCTTTGTCAGTGGGCCGATTGGACGGCTATGCATTTAGGTAATGCATCAGTCGTCCGTATCAACAAAAGCTTCGTGCTCTCCGCTTTTATTGCTTTGGTCGCGCTTGCGGCTTTGGTCGGTGGTGCTATCGAAGTCTATGTTCGGTCAACAGGCATTGAACTGTTTGACTCTTGGTTGCAGTCAGAGGCTATTAGCATCGAGGAAGGTAACCTGCTGTCCGCTGTGACGAAGCATTCACGAATTTTACTTTCCTCTAACTTCGTCACCTCCATTAAACTGGTCGAGGCAGACGCTCAAGACGATGGTAGGCCGCCGCTTCTGGCTTTCGGACCAGCGTTTATCAATTCCGCTCTGCCTGCCGCAGTCGGTGCCGTTAAGGTGACAGCGCGGGGACTGTTTCACAGCCAAATTAGTTATCGCTTCCCTGAGAAGCAGACGATGGTGCTGATTCTTGATGTTAGGCCCAAGGTGGCACTATGGGCGTTCGTGACGGTCCTGGCGATCATGTCATTGCTAGTGACTATGGCCTTGTACCTGCTGAGTCGTTTGCAGCGTACCGAAGAGGACAAGCGCCTTGGTATCTTAAGTGCTGCGCTCGATGACCTCGTCACCCAGTCCGAGCCTAGTGAGTCGTTAACGCGGGGCTTTCCCGCCATCACTGCTACTTGGAGCGACCTCAAAACCAAGGTTAGCCACCTGAATGAAGAGAAGGCTGAAAAGATCAAAACGGCGACGATCGCACGCATGGCGCAGAATCTGGCGCACGACATCAAGAACCCGCTCATTGCTTTCGATTTTGCTCTGCAAGCCAGAAATTATTCAGAGTTTGTGGCGTCCCGTGACCAGATGGCCCGGTCGCTTACAACGATCAGGAACATCCTAAACCGTATGAGCACGGGTGCGGAGAGCAACGTCATTAGACCTGAAGAGGTCACTCTAAATGTCGGCCTTATTGTGGCGGACCTTGGTCGAATTTATGGCATGGACGGGACCAAGGTGGTGTCTGCTGGTGTTGCTGTGGTGCCGGCCTTCCTTGACGCCGTCGCGGTTGAGCGCCTAGTCGCCAACCTGGTCAAGAATGCCAAGGAATCAGGCGCCAAGGTTATTGAGATCAAGGCCACGATTAGCGGAGCGGACCTCGCAATTGCAGTTACTGACAACGGGCCTGGCATCCCTGCACCGTTTTTGGACAAGCTGTTCCAGCGCGGCAGGACGCTCGGTAAAGCCGGAGGTTCGGGCATTGGCCTACACAACGTCAAAGCGATCGCCGAAGGTCACGGCGGTCAGGCCAGCCACAAGAGATCGGACGGCGAAACAACGTTCACCGTAGTGCTGCCGAATACCGTTATGACCACGACCCGGCAGAACCGGGCCACGGTGGCCCGCGAGGCGCAAACCCTTCCTCCCAAGCTTCTTCCCGTCGAAGCAGCGGTGATTGTCAGGCTCCGGACCAGTGACCGCCAGGAGGCCCTCAGTGATGCGCTAAGGTCTCGCGGCTTCGCCGTCAGTGCCGACTTTCAGGCCGGGACCAAACACGCCATCGCCTACTTGGACGTAGACATCGACGGCCGCTCCTATGAAAAGGCTGGAGTCAGAGTCATGATCGACGATCCCGATGCTGCCGTCGAAAAAGTCGCGGCGCTGATCGAGCGGGTTTATCTTTTTATGACGCGCGTCGATGGTGAAGGGGTGCCTCAGTGATTCGTGCCGCAAAAATCCGCCGAAGCATCTTGATCGTTGAAGACGACTCGGATCAACTCGACCGTTATATGGAGATGGCGAAGACCGCAGGCCTTGCTGCATTCGGCGCATTGACCCTTCACGATGCCTCTGACATCCTAAAGAAAAATCCGGTCCAGTACGTCCTTGCCGATATTCACCTCAACGGACCAGGTAGGCAGGACACCTTTGAGGGTGTGCAGCTCCTCAACGAAGTCAAGGAAAGCCATCCAGAGGTCGTACCGCTGGCGATGACCTCGGACCCAAAAATCGACACCTACAACAAGGTGATGGCAGCCGGCGCTTTGTATCTGTTCCGCAAGCCCATCTTGACCGGCGACGAACTGATGGTCCATCTAGAACAGGCCGAGCGGAGCCGGAGGACCGGAGCAGCAGCAAGGCGTCGTAGGACGGACCCTACACTGCCCCCGAGCCTGGCACTTAAATGCCCCGATGGTATTGTGCTGCCGCAGGCCATCCGCGACCGCGCTCGTTCGGCTGCGCTCAACTCCACATCCTTACCGATCATCATCCAGGGCGAGACTGGAACCGGCAAGGAGGAGGTGGCCAAGCTCATTTACCGCTACAAGTGCGAGGCCGACGGCATGGTGCCCTTTGTGGCGGTGAACTGTGCCAACCTTACCGGCGATACCGCCGTTTCCGCTCTCTTCGGCCACCGGAAAGGCGCTTTTACGGGAGCAGAGCAGACCACCAGCGGCTATATCGGCGATGCCGATGGCGGCTTTTTGTTCCTCGACGAAATCCAGACGCTGACCATTGACTGCCAGCAGCGCCTACTGCGCGTGCTCAACGATGGCTCCTACAATCGGCTAGGCGATGGTCAGACCCTTTACTCGGATTTTAGAGTGATTGTCGCCAGCACCAAAGACCTGGAGGAACAGGTCGAGCGAGGCACCTTCCTAGTCGACCTTAGCATGCGGTTGACAGGCATCAATATTAAGCTCAAACCGCTCAGGGAGCGCCTGGAAGACATCCCACTGCTTATTGAGCTTGCGCTGGCGCGTGTCGGGACCACTGTGCCCGAGACGACACTAGAAGCGCTTAGCGATCGTTGCAGCAAGTATCATTGGCAGGGGAACGTTCGCCAGTTGATGCTAGTGATCAGCGCCATGGTGACCGAGGCGCTTGGGGACCATAGGGAAATCAGTGCCAATGACCTGCCAGAACTAAAAACTATGCTGCCGCCAGGCTCACCGAGCCCAGTAACTCTGAGTCAGAAGGTAGTTGCACGAGAACCAAATACTCTGAGTCAGAAGGTAGTTGCACGAGAACCAAATACCGCGCATGAAGTTGTTCTTATGCTCAAGGAAGCCCTCCAGGAGGACAGACCCTTTGACACGGTTATTGAGTCTATCGAAAAGGCGATTCTAAAAGCAGCTCTTACTCGGCACTCTTCGACTCGTTCCGCGGCTAATGCTCTAATGGTTGCGCGATCGACATTTGCGGCGAAAAAAGCTAAGTATTTCGACGAATAAATGACTTCTAGACTTACCTGGCTTCAAATGAGCGGATCAACCCGATCTGCGTGGGGCCAGGCGCGCCAGGCTAAAGCACAGCCCCGTTCTGGGCCCTTGGCGATTTTCCGGATTTCCCCCCCGCTAGGGGTTGCCCGTGCGCTCGCGCGCCTCCATGCAGAGGGCCGTCTTCGTCGCTATGGGCGCGGCCTTTATTAGTAATCCCTGTCCAGGGGTGCCGGGCTCATCCGGGGAAAAATTTACCCTAAGGGTTGGTAGGTCACTAACATGTTATGACTAACTTTAGTCTGGCGATTCCCAATGCCCGATCTTATTCTTCACCTTCGGCCTCGAATCCACTGCTCGAAGATGGTTTTAAAGCTTCATTAAGTAACCGGCTGCTTGCAAGCTTCTCCTCTAGCATCTTTTTGTCGGGCAGCTGCCGAATATACTCGGCAGCTTTTATGTGCGGCAAATTTTCAAGGGCATACTCAGCGACGGCTGCATTCCGCCCTGCGCAAAGAATAAGACCAACGGGATCGTTCTCGTCTGGGTTGGTCCAATGCTTCTTCGCATAGTTCGTGTAGAGGTTCATCTGGCCAACGTCTGCGTGCGTCAGCTCGCCAATTTTCAAATCGATGATCACCAAGCATCGCAGTCGGCGGTGAAAAAACAGCAAATCGACCCGGTACCAAACGGTACCAACCAGCAGTCGTCGCTGGCGGCCAATAAACGCGAAATCAGTCCCAAGCTCTAACAAAAATGCTTCCAGGTCGCCAATGAGGGCAGCTTCCAGATCACTTTCGGAGTATTCATCTTTGAGGCCGAGGAATTCGAGAACCACTGGGTCTTTGATAGCGGCTTCGGCCACGATAGCCTCTTGCGGAAGCGACTTCTTGGCATTGGCCATCAACGTGGCCCGATCTTTGGCTAGCATTGCCCGTTCATAAAAATTCGAGCCAACCTGTCGATCGAGTTGACGCGCTGTCCAGCCATCGCGAATTGCTGATTCCTCGTAGAAAACCCTAGCACTGGTGTCCTTAACCGAAAGGAGCTTGATGTAATGCGACCAGCTTAGCGGGAAAGATTGTCCAGACACCGTCTGGACAATGTTCTTCATGAGGTAAAAAGCCTTAAAATTATAAAGGTTTGACCTCGAAAATCCACGGCCATAGCGCCTGGCTAGATCAACGCTCAGGCGGTCGATAATCCGTTCGCCGTACAGCTCTGTCCGACTCTTCCCCCGTTGCTCCAGCTCGACGATTCTACGTCCGATCTCCCAATAGGCTCTCGTTATCACCTGATTTGCCGTCTTGGCAACGGCGAGCCGAGCGGAGTCGATTTCGCGGCCTATGTGGTCCAAAACTTCGGTATAATCTTCGATGGCATCGCCATGTCCATCGCTCAATGGCAGCACCTCCCGTATTGCCGTCGCTGTTGGCTCGTAGGCTCCTTTCGCTAGTACAGCATTGGGTATGGCGTCCCGACAGTATTTGCATGCCGCGCCTTGGTGACGAACAATAGCGGGATGCCAGGCATGGCCTGCTTTTTTGGGTCGTTTGCAGTTTTGATCATTTGCGCAGTATTTAGTCACTGATTCCTCCGGCTAGTACAACTATATCGACCCAGCTATGCCGCCCGAAAATGGTAGGTTCCATTCGGTCTACTCACCCCACCCCCATCAAGAGCGGCAGGCGAGCCTAGCCGCGTCGCTCACTCAAGGTGCTCGATGACTCTCCCCCCCCCCTGCGACGATCTCGCCGACCTGCCTCAACTTGGGATCTCCTGCCAGTGGTGCTTAGCATTCGCTTCTTCTGAGCTTTGGCCCGTAACTCTACCATGACTTAAGCCAAAAACGTCCGGGTGCTCAGAGGGAGGGGATCAGGAGACGGTGGTGTTCTGGGTTGCTCCGACTTCCTGTTTATTTATCATTAAAATCAATTTGTTAAGAATATGGTGGCCGATCTTATCCGCCCATAAATGCGTTTAAATCTTTAGATAAATCGCAGCGTACCGAGATAGGACCATGGCAAATCCACGACCAAAAACGAGAAAGGTGCGCTCACAGGACCTGATGGGTAGGGTTTTTGGCCGTTGGACCGTGCTTGAGCTTGCGAGCGTTATGCCAAGAAAGTGGCTTTGCCGCTGCGTCTGCGGCGCCGAGCGCGCGGTTGCGCAGCATGGGCTCCTAAACCGCCGCAGCCAAAGCTGTGGCTGCCATGGCCACGACTTATCGTCTATGCACAAGCTTAAGGACGAGCTTGGTAAGGTTTACAACTCTTGGACAGTCCTATCGCTCGGCGAGAACACTCGCAATGGTGCCGCGCGGTGGTGGTGCCGCTGCGACTGTGGGCGAGTCTATCTTGTTAAAGCGGGGAAGCTGCGAAACGGAGAGTCGACCCAGTGCCGCAGCTGTGCTGCCAAAGCGCGGATGCGGCGACAGAAAGCCGCCTTGGCGTAAGTGAACGGCACCGCGCGGCGCGGCTCTACGGTGCCAACCGACTAGCTGCGACTAAGCCGTTTTTCAAGCTCATCCGCGCAAATCTTGGTATCGCTGCGGTCGTAGAGCCGAGTGGTCTCGGAGCTGGCATGCCCCGCCAGCAGCTGCGCGTGCTCAAGGCTACCGCCAGCCGCACGAAAAAGCGTAATGCCGGTGGCGCGAAAGCTGTGGGAGCAGATACTGCCACCTTGGCCGGCAAGGGCCGCTGCCCGTTTGACGCGCTTTAGGGCGAGCCGTGTCGTCAACGGTCTAGAGGTCAATGCGTAGGTGGCCTGGTCGATGGCCGGAAAAAGCGGGTCATGGGGCGCCGCCGGTCCGGCAGCGGTAAGCCAGGTATCGAGAGCGGCGGCGGCTTCCTTGTGGAGCGGGATGAGGCGCTCTTGGCTGCCTTTTTCGCAGATCCGCAGCGACGCGCTGCCATCTTGTGTAGCGGCGCTATAGGCGCTGCGCGGCAGGGTGACAAGAGCGCCAACGCGGGTGAAACTAAGCAGCATGATG
>JAPLFX010000046.1 GCA_026390445.1 Pseudomonadota bacterium | reverse complement strand
CTGTAACTTCCGCTGGTTAGGCCGCAGCAAATCGGCTACAACGAAGGACCAAACGCCCGCAAGTCGAGGAGCAGCGAGAATGAGTACGCAGCTCGGATATTCGATGTTCCAAGATGTACTCTTTCCCGTCGCCGAACAGGTCAGTGCCACGGCGGCAGCGGAAGTGCTTCAACTGCGCCGCGTCAAGCGCTTTGTCCCGGCTAAAGACCTGAACATCCTCGGGGCCTCGATCGTCGTCTTCGACTTGGAGACGACCGGACTCGACCACCAAGTCGACCGCATCATTGAGATCGGCGCAATCAAACTGGCCGGACTAGAGCCAGTCGCTGAGTACTCCTCGCTGGTCGAGACCGACATCGAGCTGACCAGCGACATCGTCACCTTGACCGGCATCACCCAGGAGATGCTCCAGGGGCAGCCGCAGATGGAGGCGGTGCTGCCGGAGTTTTTGCGCTTTATCGAGGGCAGCATCCTGGTGGCGCACAACGCCGAGTTTGATATGGGCATGCTCAAGGCAGCCTGCTCTAGGCAGGGGCTGGACCTGGAATGGCCGTGTTTTTGTACCTTGAAGATGGCGCGCGAGATGCTCGCTGATTTAGAAAACAAGAAGTTGGACACCCTAGCTGCCCATTACGGGCTGAGCTTTGAATCGCGCCACCGCGCCATCGGCGACATCAAGGTCACCGTCGGTGTGCTCGCTGGCCTGTTTCGCCAAGAGGCGGCAGCGATCGAGCGCTGGGATCAACTGCAACCGTATGTGGTCACGTAGGATCTATGCAACTGAAGAGTCAGATCGAAGCGGGCAGCGCCGATTTCCGGCAAAACCAAGAGTTCCACGCACGCCTCACGGCGGACTTAGCGCAGCGTGAAGCGGCGGCACAGGCTGGCGGCGGCGACAAAGCCCAGGCCTATCAAAAGAGCCAGGGCAAAATGCTGGCCCGGGAGCGCATCCAAGCTTTGATCGATCCCGAGACGCGCTTTCTCGAGCTGTCGACCTTGGCGGGGTTTGAGCTCTACGACGACGCCGTAGCCTCAGGTGGCATCGTCACCGGCATCGGTCAGGTCAGCGGTCGCACCTGCCTCATCGTCGCCAACGACCAAACGGTCAAGGGCGGAACCTATTATCCGATCACCGTGAAGAAGCATCTGCGGGCCCAGGAGATCGCGCAACAAAACGGCCTGCCATGCCTGTATTTGGTCGATTCCGGTGGCGCCTTTCTACCGATGCAAGACGAGGTCTTTCCCGATAAAGACGACTTTGGTCGGATCTTCTTCAACCAAGCCAAGATGAGTGCAGCCGGCATCCCGCAAATCGCCTCGGTGCATGGTCTATGCACGGCGGGTGGGGCGTATATTCCGGCGATGGCCGATCAGAACATCATCGTACGCGGAACGGGAACGATCTTTCTCGGTGGACCTCCTCTGGTCAAAGCGGCCACCGGCGAAGACGTCACGGCGGAGGAGTTGGGCGGTGCCGAGGTGCACACCAGCATCAGCGGCGTGGCCGACCACTTAGCCGAGGATGACGAGCACGCCACGCAGATCATGCGCGATATCGTCGCGCACCTCGGGACACGCCAGGCGGCCACGGTCGCGCTTAAGGAGCCTAAACCGCCGCTGTATGACCCCAGTGAGATGCTCGGCGTCATCCCTACCGACGCGCGCAAGTTCTTTGACGCCCGCGAGGTGATAGCCCGTATCGTCGACGGATCCGAGTTTTTCGAGTTTAAGAAGAACTACGCGACGACGCTGCTCACGGGCTTTGCCCATCTCCAAGGCATGCCCATCGGCATCGTCGCCAACAACGGCGTGCTGTTTTCCGAGAGCGCCCTCAAAGGCGCACATTTTATCGAACTCTGCGCCCAAGAACGCATCCCGCTGCTGTTTTTACAAAACATCACTGGGTTTATTGTTGGCAAGAAGTATGAGCATCAAGGCATCGCCAAGGACGGTGCCAAGCTGGTCCACGCGGTCGCCTGCGCCAATGTCCCAAAGATCACCTTGGTCACCGGTGGCAGCTACGGCGCCGGCAACTACGGCATGTGCGGAAGGGCCTACGATCCCCGTTACTTGTTTATGTGGCCAAACGCGCGGATCTCCGTAATGGGCGGCGAGCAAGCGGCGAATGTGCTCGCCAGCGTCAAGGAGCAACAGCTGGCGCGCACCGGGCAGCCGTTCACGGCTGCAGCGCGCGACCAACTCAAGGCCCCGATTCTGGCCAAATACGACCGCGAAAGCTCCTGCTACTACTCGTCGGCTCGCCTCTGGGATGACGGCGTGATCGACCCGCGGCAGACGCGGCAGGTGCTAGCCATGGCTTTTGCCTCGACCCTGCAGCAGTCATGGGATGACACGAAATTTGGCATCTTTCGCATGTGATCCTGCAGGTGATCCTCGGTTCTTCATGATTTAAAACAGCGCTGCAATCAAGCGAAGGTGACGGATGACAACGCAAAAAAGCATCAAAATCGGCAATGCCAGCGGCTACTGGGGCGATGATCCCGACGCCCTAAACCGCCAGGTGCACGGTGGCCGGCTCGACTATATCTCGATGGATTTTCTCGCCGAGATCACCATGTCGATCATGCAAAAGCAGCGTAGCCGCGACCCCGAGGCCGGTTATGCGCGTGACTTTATCCCGATGCTGGAGAAGGTCCTGCAAAAGACCTTAGCCGACAAGACGACGATCATCACCAATGCCGGCGGCATCAACCCCGAGGCCTGCGCCGAGGCCATCTCCAGTATGGCCAAGCGCCTCGGCTTACATCCGCGCATCGCTGTCGTCCACGGCGACAACATCCTCGAACGCCTGCACGAACTGCGGGCCAAGGGCTGCACCTTTGCCAATATGGACAATGGTCGGCCCTTTAGCGACATCGAAGCGCGGATCGAAGCGGCCAATGTTTATTTTGGCGCGGCTCCCGTCGCAGAGGCCCTGGCCTGGAAGCCGGACATCATCATCACCGGCCGCGTCACCGATACCGGTATCTCCATTGGACCCATGGTCCACGCCTTTGGCTGGAGTCTGGATGACTGGGATAAATTGGCGGCGGGCGTCGTCGCCGGTCACATCATCGAGTGCGGCAGCCAGGCCACCGGTGGCAACTTCACCGATTGGCAGTTGGTGAAGTCCTACAAAAAGATCGGCTTTCCCATCGTCGAGGTGTACGCGGACGGCAGCTTTGTCGTGACCAAACACCCCGGTAGCGGTGGGCTGGTATCGCTCGACACTGTCCGCGAGCAGTTGTTCTATGAAATGGGCTCGCCTACGGCCTATATCACGCCGGACGTCGTCGCCGATTTCTCGTCGATTCAGCTCAGCGTCGAAGGCCCGGACCGGATCCGCGTCAGCGGCGTCAAAGGCTACGAGCCCACGCCCACGTACAAAGTCTCGATGGCCTACAGCGACGGTTACAAAAGCGTCGGCGAAATCGCCATCTGTGGCCCCCACGCCAAAAGCAAGGCGGAAGCCTTTGCCGAGGTGTTTTGGGACCGCGCGGGCCGCGACTTTGCCGCGACCGAGACGGAGTACTTTGGCCTCAATGCGTTTCACCGCAGCATGGGTCACGCCAATGATGGCAACGAAATCATCCTCCGCCTCGGCGCCCGCGACAACGACAGCAAGAAGTTAAAAAAGATGGCGAAGATCATCCCATCCTTGATCCTCGGCGGCCCTCCCGGCGTGACGATCCTCGGCGGTGTCGCCAAGGTTCAAGACATCGTCAGCTATTGGCCAGCCTTGATGCCTAAGTCGGCACTCCAGCCGGTCGTCGCCCTATACAAAAGCGGCGGCTTTAGCGAAGAGCACGAGGTCGACACGACCCGTAGCGGCAATTACGAGGGCAGTGCCGCTGGCCGTCAGGAAGCCACCAAAGCCGAGCGTTCGATCCCGGCGACTGCCGCCGACCATGCTCACGGCACTGAACTCATCGAAATCTGCTTAGCCCGTAGCGGCGACAAGGGTGACACCGCCAACATCGGCGTCATGGCGCGCAGCCCCAAAGCGATGGCCTTTCTCGACCGTTTCCTGACGGCGCAGCGGGTCAAAGATCTGTTTCAAGAGCTATGCTTTGGCCGCGTCGTGCGCTACCGCCTAGACAACCTGCAAGGATTTAACTTTTTGCTGGAGAACTCGCTCGGCGGCGGCGGCACCTTGACGCTGCGCGCAGATGCCCAGGGCAAAACCTTCGCTCAGGCGATTTTGCGGCAAAAAACCGCGATTCCCGCCGATGTCCTAGCTGAAGTCGCACAACTACGAGGCCAGACACCGTGAGTCTAACCGAACTGCGCTTTGTCAAAGCTCATGCCGATCGCCCTGATTTGATCGGCGTGCTCTCGCTCAACCGGCCAGATGCCGCCAACGCCCTCAATGCAGAGATGCTCCAAGCACTCGCAAGCCAGCTCCAGGCCGCCACGGCCAATGAGCACTGCCGGGCTTTGGTCCTGCGCGGACACGGCAAGCATTTTTCCGCCGGTGCCGACCTAGACTGGATGCGCGCGGCAGCCGAGCTTGATGTTGCGGGTAACCTGCGCGACGCCAAAATCCTCACCAAGGTGTTTGAAGCTTTGGCCAACCTGCCGATGCCAACGCTGGCATTGGTCCATGGCTCGGCATTTGGTGGTGCCGTCGGTTTGGCCGCCTGCTGCGATATCGTCATCGCCTCGCCCACCACGCGTTTTTGCCTGAGCGAAGTCAAACTCGGCTTGATGCCAGCGGTGATCATGCCCTACCTGGCGCGCAAGATGCTGCCGGGACAGCTGCGCCGCCACGCTCTAAATGCAAAGGTATTTAGTGGTGCCGAAGCCTATGACTACGGCCTGGTCCAACGCGTCACTGCTGACGATGACGTTGGCGGCGAGGGTGCCCTGCGTGAGGAACTAAACTCCTTGCTGCAGGGTTCACCGACGGCGCAAAAGGCCATCAAAACCCTGCATGACCGGATCGTCGCCGACAGCTTAAAACAAGCACCCTACACCGCTGAAGGCATCGCCACCCTGCGGGTGAGCGCCAGCGGCCAGGCGGGTCTAAAAGCCTTTTTTGCGCAGCAAGCCACGCCCTGGGCGATGACCCTCAACCCCAACTGGAGGCTTGACGTCCCGTGACCCAAAGCGCGTTGCCTAAACGTCTATTTATCGCCAATCGCGGCGAGATCGCCCGGCGCATCGCCTTAACGGCGCGACGCCTGGGCATCCAGACCGTGATCTTGACGGACCGCGAGACGCTGCCCAAGTACCTCGCCGGTATCGTCAGCCACGCGGTTCGAGTCGAGCAGGAAAGCCCTGCCCTGTACCTCGATGGTGCGGCCATGATCCGGCACGCGCGCGAGGCGGGCTGCGATAGCGTCCATCCAGGGTTTGGCTTTTTATCCGAACACGCCGGATTTGCCGCCATGGTCGTCGAGGCTGGCCTGATCTGGGTCGGACCAAAACCAGCGGCCATCGCCGCGATGGCCAGCAAAGCCTCGGCACGCGGCTACGCCGAGCGCGCCGGCGTGCCTTGTGTTAAAGGCATCAGCAAGTTCAACGTACCGACTGAAATCCACGGCGACTTCACCGAGCTGGAGGCGTTTGCACGTGAGGCGGGCTACCCGCTGCTGATGAAAGCCGCCTTTGGCGGCGGCGGCAAAGGCATGCGCGTCGTGCAGCAGCATGGCGAACTGCGCGAAGCCGCACTCAGAGCTGCGTCGGAGGCGAAGAGTTCGTTTGGCGATGGCAGCTTGATCTGTGAGCAGTACCTAGGAGCGCCTCGGCATATCGAGGTACAGATCCTCGCCGATCGCCTGGGCCACGTGGTCGCCGTCGGCGACCGCGACTGTTCGTTGCAACGGCGACATCAAAAGATCATCGAGGAGGCTCCGGCCACCGGCCTCACCGCAGCGACCCGCCGCGAACTGCATGCGGCCGCGATCGCCTTGGCTCAGGCTGTCGGCTACGACTCCACAGGAACCGTTGAGTTCCTCATCGACTGGAGTGACAGCGCCCGCCAGGGTGGCGCTCAGCGCTTTTATTTCCTGGAGATGAATACCCGCCTACAGGTTGAGCATCCGGTCACCGAAGAGGTCTTTGGCATCGACTTGGTCGAGTGGCAGCTCAGAGTCGCCGCAGGGGAGGCTCTACCAGCTTCCTTTGCCAATCTGCAGCCGCACGGACACAGCGTTGAGGCCCGCCTCTATACCGAAGATGTCGACAACAGCTTTTTTCCAGCCCCTGGTCCCGTCGCCAGCTTTAAACCAGCGCTCGGGCCTGGCTTACGCTGGGAGATCGGCCTGGATGAGGTCGATGAGGTCACCGGACGCTTTGACCCGATGATCGCTAAACTAGTGGCCACGGGTCCGGACCGGCCGGCGGCTCTGGCCAGGCTCGCCGACGGCCTAAACCGCACCTTCTTCGCTGGCCCCGCAAACAACCTCAACCTGATCGGCGAGCTGGTCACCCACACACGCTTTGCCACCGAACCAGTGACCACCCAATTCCTTGGCACCGAGATTGAGCCGATCCTTCGCCGCATGAAGGCGAGGCACCAGACTGACGTCGCCGCAGCCGAGCACCTTCTGGATGCGCTGGTGGCAGGTCGCCTAGCCCCTGGTGCAGCGGTGCGTGGCGGCAACCTGGCCAGCCTGACGCAGCAGGTCTTTCAACTGCGGCCGGCAGATCGTTCGCCGCCTTATGATCGCGCCCATCAGCCAAGCGACGCCCGTCCGCAGCTTCATATCAGCTCTTACACCAGTCCTGGACCAGGGGTGATGACGGGTCCGGCCGTCGTCCAAAGCGGTGAAGGAGTCATCAACGCTGCAGATGGTTCCGTGCAGGCCTTCGCTTATGCTATGCTGACCGCTGGTTCTGACCGGACTTTTTGGACGTCCTTCGGTGGCTGTACGGTGCGGCGGCAGGTGCTTCAAGCGACCAGACGTCAACACGGCGAGCAGCACAAGGGGGGGCAGGCAACGGTCACGGCACCGGTGCCAGGTCGCGTGATAGCAGTCAAGGTTGAGGCTAGGACTCCGGTGGCAGCGGGAGAGACGATGTTCGTGCTGGAATCCATGAAGATGGAGTTTGAAGTGCGGGCGACTGAGGCCGGCGAGCTGTCCGAGGTTCATGTCAAATCGAACGACCAAGTCACCGCAGGGCAGTTATTGGCTAAATGGGCCCGCTAAGGCGGACCACAAACGAGGTGAATCGTGGCTAGCCAGCATACGTTTAAGCGGTTCATGAAAGAGTCTGGATTCAAGGTATTAGCCTTAGCGCGGCTCAGCCAATGCGAGTACAGCATCATGCTTTACCTGCTCAATTGCGCCGTCTCGGGCCTTGATCAATTCATCACGACCGAGTCCGAGCTGGCCTCGCTGATCGGCTACGATGATGGCACGCTGCGGGCCACCCTCGGCGAGCTCGCCGGCAAAAACATCATCCGACTGCACTACGGCGACACCGCTACCAACGTCGATAGCGCCTCGCTACGCGTCGCCATCCAGTATGATGTCAGTAAGTGGATTTTGGCCTACGATGTCGAGGCCACCTCACAGGATGCGATCGTCTTCCCGTTTCGTCGCACCGGTGCCACTGCCAATCTAAAGATCATGGACGGCCAAAAGAAGGACCCGCGCACAAAGAAGGGCGAGACCGCAGATAATCCGACCTGGCGCCGCGTGCTTGAATCCTACCTACAAAATCGCAGCATGGATGACGACGAGATCGAGCAAGCAGAAAACGCCGCGAAGATCTTAGTCGAGGTCCATCCAGTCGATCAGGTGCTCCTGATGCTGCGCCACTTCCATCAGCGGATTCCAACGCTCAGCCTACTGGCCAGCAGCTGGCAGCATTACCAAGAGATCTTCGAGGCGGAGACGCAAAAGGTCGACATGCTTGGCGCGAGACAAAAGCACCAAGAGCTCGACCAAAAGCTGCGTTCGCAAGGTGAGGCCCTGCTTCTCAGCAGCGAGGCCCAGTTGAGCGAGGAAGAACGCACCGTCCTGAATATCCTGATCAAGCATCGGCACCCGCGCAGGCAGTTGTTTTGGGCCTATCAGCTGCGCAGCCGCTACCCAAACCTAAGCGGGTTTTTCGCCGACAACGCCTCACTGATGCTGTCGGTGACCTCAGGCGGTACGGTCGTCAAACGCCATGATTAGTCGGACTTAAATCTCTTAGGCGGCAGCTTTGCCCTGATTTGGCACGAAGATGGCGACGCCGTCGACTTCGACGTTGACGCCGCCTTTGCGCGGTACCAAGACGATGCTTTTGCCAGCTAACTTGAGCTCGCGCCGCCCACTTAGGACCAAGGTCCCAGGGTCGATCTCCACGGCAGCGCCAGAGGCAAACTGCAGGGCGATCTTGCCCTCGCTGGTGATGTCGAGTCCGGTAAACTCAAAGCCTTTGACACTAGGTACCGCACGCGGCCCATCCTTTGCCACAGCTGGCACTGGCCGCTCGGGAATCTGAGCAGGCGCTGGAGCTAGGTCCAGGTCTGAGATATCGTCTGCGCTAATCTCGGCGTCTTCCGCCAGCTCTAGCTCGTCGGAAGCAGGCAGATCATTGCCAATGGTTTCGCCGACTTCAGTGGGTTCAGGGACTTCAGTGGTCTCAGTGGTTTCAAAGGACAACTCATCATCCAACGCGTCCACGGCCAGTTCATCGGACGCGGGTGCCGAAAACTCTTCTTCAGGAGCCGACGTCACCAGTTCCATAGTCGCCATGCGATCAGAAGAATTAGCATCCTCGATCTCGCCAAAAGCACCCTCTTCGGCGATGGACGCGCTGAGTTTTTCTTCGAATGCGTCGGCATCCGCTTCGGCAATTTCGTCGGCGATCATCTCGTCATCGCCAGCCACTAAGGTTGGTGCACTCACCTGCGGCTTTGCCGCTGGAGCTATAGGTTCTTTCGCAATGGGCTTTGTCTCAACTGGAGCCACGCTTAGCGACTCCTCCTCAAGATCAGGATCTGTGGCTAGATCGACGCTTTCTTCCAGCTCATCAAGCCCTAGCTCATCCTCGCCTGCGGCAAATTCAGTCGGAGCAGGTCCTGCTGAAATCGGCTCTGGCGCGAATTCATCCTCAATCTCCAGGTCCCCCAGTATCGGTTCGGCAACGGCAAAGTCCCCATCCTCGGCGGCAAATTCATCTGCAGCAGGTGCCACCGGATCCATCGACAGATCATCGACGGCAAACTCATCTTCGGCCGCAGCCAAGGTTTCACCGGATGTTGCCACATCAGGTGTGGACTCTAGACTCAGCTCACCCAACTCCTCGTCGGCAATCAAAGGAGGAAGTTCGTCCCCGCTATCTTCGACCAAACCCGTATCGAAGGCCTTCTCTTCGTCGGCACTTGAAACAAGACCGGTGTCAGTAGATTCCAGACTCAGCTCGTCACTGGCTTCAGGACCACTTTCCAACTCAGACATGCCGAGATCGCTATCGTCAAACGAAGGCTCAGCATCCAGACCTTCGGTACTAATGGCTGCATCGATGCCAGGTGCATCAAAGGCCTCGTCTCCGGCGAATTCATCGATCTTCAGTTCATCGCTACTGTCTGCGGCAGTTGTTTCTGGCGTGCTTGCCGCATCACCAAAAGGATCGGAATGCGCCGCGTCCTGGCTGTAGGGTGCTAGGGTCGCAATAAACTCCTGCGTCCCTGCACGCTCCATCACCTCTTGTAGGGATTCGCCGGACTGCGCCAATTTTTTGTAAACAGAAACAACCTTTGCGATGAGTTTTGGCAGCTTAGCCGCCGGGACGCCCTCGGCCATGAATGACGCCATCTCTGGGAGTTGTGAATTCTTACCACCTAAACTGACACGGTAACCGCCAGTGTCACCGATGATCGAGATATCCAACGTGTGCGTCGCAAGGCAGCAACGAGCACAGCCATTGATGCCAATTTTGAGCGGTTGATCTAAGACGATGCCAGTCAATTCATCCGCGAGGTCCATACTAGAACCCATGGCATCCTGCAGGTGCTCACCACACAGGGCACCGAGGCAATTGATCGGCTGGTGCAATCCATCTTGGTAATGGCGGACGCCTAGGCCCACGGATTTGAGTTGTGCGGCAACGGCAGCCGCCTTCGCCGGTGGAACGAACAATGCTAGGCGCTGATCTTCGGTCGCCTTCGCCACCGCGTCTTCGCTCGCGCACAAAGCGGCTAGCTTCTTTAACTGCTCGGCGTTGTAAACACCCCCAGGTGCTTCCGTCGACAGCAAGAGTAAGCCGTTTTGTAATTTAAATGACGTTCCCATGCCCCGCCACCGGTGAAATTGAATCCTAGGAATGTCTTCGGTGCGAGATCAGATAACTTTAGTCGCTGCAGGCAGTCGACCGAAGATTGGGTCGTTTGGTCATTGTATGAAAAACCCGACTTCGTTACCAATCTTCGCCATGTTTTACCAAGATCTCTAGGATTATCCGAAAAACAACTAAACAATGAGACATCTATCTAGATCTCCCTCCCTGGGTCACTCATGTTAAACTTTACCCAAGCGCATTATTCCAAGGCTCACAGTGTTACAACTAGCCCATTAATCACCCGGAGTGGTCCCATGAACTATAGACATAGGCTCGCGTTGATCGCAGCGGTTTTCGCACTAGACGCGACCGCATGCAAAACTCCCAATCAAAACTCGACCGCCCAGAGCATTGGCATACCTGATTCGGAAGGAGTGCCGGTCACCTTCCTCAACAATGATGTAGCCCGAGTCATGCACGAACTCTTCCAAGTGATGCCAAACCTGGCGAAGGCCTCGAATCCAAGTGGCGTGATTAATGAAATTCAAGTTCTCTCAGAGAGCATTCGCTGCGAACAAGTCAATGCCAAGGAAAACCGCTGCCGCTTTACCTATAGCGGACCCGAACTAAGCACTAAGTTCGTCGAGGTATTTTTTCAAACCATGGCCGGCTACGTGTCGATCCGAAAAGGCTGCGCCGATGCGGCGACCTGCACGCAGCCACCGGCAGCGATTTGGTGGCGAACCCTGGCACGTGACAACGGCACCGGTCCAAAGCAGTGGGACTTTGAGGTTTGCCGCATCAATGGCGTTCTAGCCACTGTTGGCAGTGGTGAGCGTTTTCGCTTCCTCGACCAATTCCTAAGCACCGTCGGCTATATACCGCAGCTGCACGGCTTTAAAGTCACCGTCGAACAGACCGAGCGCGATGCACCCAAACTCAACCCTGACGATACGCCGCAGCTAGACAGCAGCGGCAAACCAGTGATGGAAAAAATCCCCGACTTCAAGCCGGTCAGCGGCGTGGCTGGCCTCGGCCCACTGGGACCCTTTCCGACGCAAAGCTGTGCCCTTAGCGACGACCCCAAAGAAAGCCCCGCGTCAGGTCCTCTGGCGGCCATCAAGGGAGCACTTGGTGGCCTACCGGGCCCGCTCCTGTCCAAGGTACCAGCCCCACTGGTCAAGACCCTGATCGATACGACGCAACTCCTCGGTGACAAGTTCTCCGGGGAAAATCTCAAGATGACGCTGCGCTGTCGCAATAGCCCGAACAGGCCGGCCTGCCACCTTAGCTATATTGGACCAGAGATCACCGTTCCTTCGGAGCGCAACATCACCGGGACTCAGAACAAGGAGATTGTCATCCTCCGCGGATGCAAAAATCCTGGCTGCAAGCAATATACCGAGGCCATGATCGATATGACCTCCTACACCAAAGACAACATTGAGATCGTCGAGTTTTGCTCCATGCAAGGGTTCGAAATCGCAACCAGGAAGAACATCCCCTTCCAGGGAACCGTGTTCGGTATACCAGACTTCGTAGGAATGATCGCACGGGTGAAGGTCAATGCCAGCAACGACCCACTAGCCGACGCCGACCCGATCCTCCAGTCGCTAAAACTCGGCATATCCAGACTTGGCAACTATCCGACGCACAACTGCAACATCTAGCCAGCGAACGACAAAAAGGCCGGCCCAAATGGGCCGGCCAAGTCATCAGGGTCAAGGTCAAGGCGAGACTAGTTAAGGTGCTCCATGTAGTCGCGCAGACGCTGGTTCATCAGCGCCTTAGAGGTCCAGAAGGTTTCCGCCAGCTGCAAGACGATATCGATAGAGCTGTCGATGGTCTCGACTTCTTTGCGCAACAGCTTACCTGGAATGAGGATGAGCCCCGCAAAGATATTGGCCTGAATCTCCTGCAGCTCGGCAGGTGAGTCGATGAAGCGAGCGACGATGGGATGATTGACGCGGATGAGATGCTTGAACAGCTCTTTGGCCAAGACAAAGCGAACGAAGGGGCGCAACTCGGGACCGCGGTAGCGGATGGCGGTGATCTGTTCGGCGCCCGCGCCGGTGACATCGACCTGCACCACGCTGCCAAGCGTATCATCCTGGGTCAATGTTAGGTTTGGGTAGAGCTTGTAGATCTCTGGCAGATAAATCGGCGCTTCCGTGAAGTTGCCGGCGGCAATCACCGCATCGGCGGCCTTGACGACGCTTGGGCGATCGACATCAAAGAGCTCTTCAAACGGCTTCTGGTTGGTCTCGGACTGCCACTTGGTTGGGTTTTTGAAGAACTCCTTCTTCAGGCTCTCAAGGCTCTTACCTTGCAGCGAGAAGGCGCCGTAGCCACGGAATTCAAACACGGCCTCTTCCAGATCGACGCGGCCTGAGGCGATATCGATGAGCAGACGTTCGTCGATGCTCAAGTGATCAGCGATGCTGCGCAGAGTCGCCAACGCGCGGATGTTTTTCTTACCCTTTTTCCAGTGGCTGCAATCGGCGGGATCGTAGTTCAAGATGGCGCCAACATCCTGGTCGATGACTTTGACGTTGCCGTCGTAGCGAATCTCCAGCGCTTCTTTGCAAAACCGGAACAATGTCGCGGAGTGGGGGTACCTGTTTTCGGCTGTCTTTTTCATGCTAAGCTCCTCCCTGGAGTGGACGCCAAAAAGCACCAAGCGCGCCATTGGCCTGGCGGCGCAGCCACCTGCCGCGCGAAAAAACCGGAGATTCTTGCGGATTCCTAGTTCAATTAGAAACGATTTTGGTGCAATGGTCAAGAAAGAGGGTGGCGCCTATTCGGACGTCACCCTAAGAGAAGATTGGTAAGAAGCAGAGTAGCCGGAAAGTAGTTTAGCCAGACGCCCGGTTAGCTTCGAGGATCGCGATGGTCATCGGGCCAGGCAATTTACTGACCTTACAAGCCACGACTTCAGCAACCCGCGTAATCAGCTGCTGTGCCCGCTCCGGCGTTTCGCGCTCGCGGCCCTTGAGGCGCACCGTCAACTTGACCTTATCGCCGCGCTCGAGAAAGCGACGAATGGCCGCGATCTTGGTCTCGAGGTCATGCCCCGAGATATTGACCTTAAGCTGGATCTCCTTTAACTCGGAGGTCTTGGCCTTGGTCTGGCGGGCCTTTTTCTTTTCGTATTCGAGCTTTTTGTAGTCCTGGATGCGGACTACAGGCGGATCCGACTTGTCGCTGACGATGACTAGATCGAGGCCCACTTCATCAGCCTGACGAAAGGCAAATTCGGTCGGGACGATCTCATTCGTTCCTTCGCTGATCAGACGGACCCGAGGCACCGTACGCGCCATGGCGCGAGTTAAAATATCCAATCGAAACGGTCTCCTGTGACATTGACGAAGGGCAGCCCCCCTGCCCCACTCTTCTTACCTGAATAAGCAGCATAAATACAGCGGATTTCGCGTAAACCAGGTCAAACCGAGGGTCTCGAGGCGTGAAATTGGGCTGGCCGAACTTCGGATCCAGCCCAGTGAATGCTGCGCGAGGTTCCCAGGACAGCGTTCTTCCGGCCGTCCTGAGAATTTCATTACTTAAGTTAAATAAGGACCTTGCGAGCCTGGATCAAAGGATCCCTTCCATATCGCCAAGGTCGAGGTCAAAAGCGGCCCCATCACGACTGAGCACATTGCTTGCACTGAGCGAACCGATAAAGCCGACGACTCTATAGAGCAGCGCCGACACACCAAAGGTATAGACGGCGACCAACACCGCTGCCGCGAGATGCTTGAGCAGCAGGGTTGCATCACCGGTGATCAAACCGCCTTTGAGCGCAAACACCGCAGTCAGGATCAT
>JAPLFX010000090.1 GCA_026390445.1 Pseudomonadota bacterium | reverse complement strand
GCCATCTCGCACGCGGGAGCGATTTACCTGGCTTTGCTCGACGGCGACACCATGGTCGGCCAAGCAGAGGTCAAAGTCGCTGCTGTTTACCATGGCAAAACAGGGACCTCGGTCAAATGGAATAAGGCCGTGCCGCTGCGCGACACCCACGCCCAGGAGCCGACCCTGGTAGCCACCCGCGACGGCCTGGAGGTCTTGGTTTTGAATTGGATTGACGAGGAAAGCACTATTGCGCGATACAAGGTGGCCGGCGCTAGTGTTGGTAAACCCACGTATTCCGGAGTGTTCCAGAAGGGTGCCCGCATCCTCGATGCCTTCGCTGGCCCAGACCTGAAGGACGCCTTTGTCCTCACCCGCAACCGCGGCGACAAGCGCTCGGCATATCAGCTCTGCAAGATTTAACGGGAGAACGGGATGACCAGGCAGACTCCAGCGGAACCAACCACAGGCGAGCTGCCAAAGCCTCAAGCTAAAGAGCTGGTCACCAACATCGCATCCTTTAAAGCCTTTGCGGCCGATATCAAGATCGCGCACAGCGTCTTTGCCTTACCGTTCGCCATGTCGGCCTTTGTCATCGGCCACCTGCCGTTGCCGACAGTCAGACAAATCTTGCTGCTCCTGACCTGCATGGTCTGCGCCCGGTCGTTTGCTATGGGAATGAACCGCTTTCTCGATCGGCGCATCGACAGTGCTAATCCGCGGACCGTAGGCCGCAAGATTCCCGCCGGTCAGCTCACGGCACGGCAAGGATTCGCCTGGTCGACGCTTGCCGGCGCCGTGCTGATCGCTGCAGCCTTTGCTCTGAGCCCACTGGCCGGCTACTGCGCGCCGCCTCTGCTTGCCATCCTCGCCACCTACTCACTCATGAAGCACCTGACATGGCTGACCCACTGGTACCTCGGCCTTTGTTTAGGCCTGGCACCCGTCGCAGTGACCGTGGCGATGACTGGTACGGCGCCCATCTCGGTGCTGTTAGTTGGGCTTGGCGTGTGTTTGTGGACGGCCGGCTTTGATGTCCTCTACGCCTTGCAGGACCGTGAGTTTGACGTGGAGCATGGTCTGCATAGTGTCCCGCGTCACTTTGGCCCAGCCGTGACCCTGCTGAATGCCTACGTCAGTGTCGTCTACTTCGTCTTCACTGCACTGGATGCGTACCTGTGGTAGATGCAACTAGCGATTCTCCAACCCACCATCCACGTCAAGATGCACGCATCCTAGTGGCAGTGACCGGCGCCTCGGGCTCGATCTACGCCGAGCGGCTCGTCGATATTCTGCGCACGAAAGTCGAGCGGGTTTACCTGCTATTTTCTGACGCCGGACTCCAAGTCGTGCGTCACGAATTAAAGCCAAGAACCGAAGGTTTTTCCCTGGTCCGCGCGGCAGCCGGCGACCTAGACCCAGCCGATCGTCAGGTCATTCGCCTCCTAGATAATAACGACCTGTTCGCGCCCGTAGCCAGCGGATCATCGGCGCCGACGGCGATGGTCGTACTGCCAACATCTATGGGAACCCTAGGCCGCATCTGCCACGGCATCTCAAGTAATTTGCTCGAACGATCGGCCGACGTTTGCTTAAAACAAAAGCGCCCCCTAGTGCTGTGCCCACGCGAGACACCGCTAAGCGCCATTCATCTTAAGAACATGCTCCAGCTGGCCGAATACGGCGCCTCGATCGTTCCGGCGATGCCAGCTTTCTATCAACATCCAAAGAGCATCGAAGACCTCGTTGACTTCATGGTCGGCCGGGTGCTGGAAGTGCTCGGCCTACCGCACGGCCTGTACCCGCCGTGGAACAGTCGTATGCGTTGACCCGAAGGTTTCCGCTGCCGCGGCACACTGCCGCGCGCTCTGGAATTTAAATAGTCCTCACGACTCAAGCGATCCCGAAGGGTTAGGGGATTGGCTCAGGACCGCGAGCAGACTGCCGAAGAGGCCTTTAGTTGACTCCAGTGGCTACCACAGCGACTGCACTCAGAAAGGTCCGTCGATGCTCAAGAAAAGCTTATCTACTATGTTGTTTATCGTAGGTTTTTGCGCCACGGTCCCAGCCGCGCCCTGGGTGCTATGGCAGCACGGCCCGCAAACCGAGGCGAGCTTGCTTCTTCTTATGGTAAGTCTGCCTTTTTACGTCTGGGTGAGCGGTTACGCCTATATGCGATCCTTTGACGCGACCGAAGCTGCCGCGGTGCATCTCTACGCCTGGACCCACAACTATCTTGCGGAACGGCCTAAAGCTGGGGATAAGATGTGGATTCTTCAACCGCAACCGGCAAAAATCCGAGTTAGGCGCTAGTCCGACACGCGCAGGGCGCTATTTGAAATTTACCGCGCATCGATTTACCATAGGAGAAAGCCACCAAATTAACTCTGCGAAGTCTACCTATGCTGCGATCATCGATGCGACATCGCTTGGCCGTACTCTGCGTCATCGCCGCTGGTCTATTCAGCGGCAGGCAAAGCGCAACCGGGGCCACGTGGAACGGCTACGAAGAAGCTGAAATGGTGCATATTTGGGCTCCCGGAGACACCCTCACTGAGCTGCTATATAGCCAAGGACTAGGCCGCGCAAAGGGGCCTCTTCAACTCTACGGCAGCCATGGCTGGATCACCCGCAATACCCAGCGCAATAAGATTGAAAGCTGGAGCCTCGTCGCGTCTGGCACGAAGGTCGTTCTCGTTGCGCCAAAGTTCCTACTCCAGCCAAGTGCAACAACAAAAAATCTCGTCTTGAGCGGCCTGCCAAACTCTCCCGCGCTGACATCATTGGCGGCGGCGATCGACCAAGAGCAGCAACCCAGCATAAGCGCATCGGATCAAACCGACCATGTGCTCACAGAACTCGGACCTGAAGACAATGGATTTGCCAACCAGGGCGAGATGCAATCCGACAAGGTATCACCCGCGGATGGCCAGGCCGGGCTTTCGATCGACGACCATCGACCCCGCCGCAGCCGTACCCATCGCTCCGTAGCTTTACCACTTGGCCTTTGCGCCTTAGTCATTACAGCTGGAGCCATCTTGCTGCGCTGGACGGAACGGCGCGCGAGGATCCAGTATAAATTGCGCCAAGAACAAGCCGAGGAAGCGGCGCAACTAGAACGCGCCGGGACTTCACGACAAATGCTGATCGCCGCAGCAACCGTGATCTCACCTGCGGACGGTGAGCAGCAAACCGTGCAAATCGCCAAGATCGAGGAGCTGCAACTTGACGACCAACCAAGCCAAACGATGTCTAAGGGTTTGTTGAAGAGGATGATTCGAGCGTGGTTTGGCCAGACAAAGTCGGCACCGCGGCGGGCTTAGCGGGCCGAGCCTATGAATGACGTAGCGATTGCAGCGCAGCCTTTGTCGCCTCGTCGCGAGCACTCAGTATCAATCTGTCCAAGGTAGCATTGCTCTGACTAGGATCTAGCGATCCCGCACGACCAATCGCTTGTCCTAGTGCTTGGATATCGCCGCTAGACAACCCCTGCTTGCTGCTCAGCTCTCCCACGGCCTTAAGCCAAGCTCCATCGACTGGCCTAGCCGCCAAGGTCCGAACAATATCGCCGCGCACCTGCGGCGCACCATTGCCGGTCTCAGTCTCGTAACCCTTAACCAGGTAAGCCGGCACCTCCGGATCAGGCGAAAAACGCAGAGAAAAGTAGGCCTGCCCACGGATCTCCGGGGAATGCGGGTGCTCTAGTACCTCGCGAACGACTCCGATATTCTTCGGGCCTAGATTTCCCCGCGCAGCAAGAGAATCATAGACCTCGCGCTCGGACTGCTTTTCTTTTAGCCAACCATCGATGTGCTGCTCAAGAGCAGCCGCCCGCTGCTGGTCACCACTGTCGTCACTCGTGCGCAAGCGGCTACCAAGTACCCCTGATGCCATCCGTGCTCGCTGCGACGTCACCGGATCGGCTGCGTGATCGGCGATCCCCAACACGGCATCTACCGTGCCGGGCGTTGGATGGGCAACAAAACCCAAGCTGGTGATTAGTCGCTGCTGCGCTTCAGGATGCGCCGCAGCATCATTGATCATTCCAACCAGAGCCTCTTGCGCCTCGGGGCTTCCTACCGCCGTGAGGGCTTTAATCAGCGCTCGCACGCGCTGATCTTCAGGCGGCACGTCGCGCAGCGTACGCTGCACTGCAGCAATACTCTCGGGGTGCAGAGCCAGCCACGATTTAAGCTGCAGATATAAATCCTGCCCCACCTCGTCAACGCCACCTTGTTGGCGCAGCAAAGCCAGGATCTGGCCTTCGTCCAGGGTCCCAATCACAGCCTTATCAATGCCATCTTTA
Source organism: Pseudomonadota bacterium (assembly GCA_026390445.1). Lineage (GTDB taxonomy): Bacteria > Bdellovibrionota_B > Oligoflexia > Oligoflexales > CAIYRB01 > CAIYRB01. The sequence goes on along the minus strand of JAPLFX010000090.1, from coordinate 1,786 downwards.
ACGTCGGCGGCGGGCGGTGCGACTAGCGTTTCGAGCTTTTGAAGCCGCTCGCGCAAGCCCGATACGGCCATCTGATCTTGACCACGCCAAGTTAAAGACAGCTCAGTGTGTGCCGTCAAAGCGGCCGAGCCGCTGGCGGCCACTTCGTCGCCCTTCCAGACAAACGTGGACGGCCCCTGGCATCCACTTAGAAAGGCGATATCTGACCTACCGCTAGATTGTGCCACTGCACCTGGTTGCGGACTCCAGACTTGGCTCAAGACTGGAGGCGCCGATGCACCGCGTGCGCACGATCCACTAAATGTGTAAACATTGGCGACCTGACTGGAACCCAACGACTGGGTCCGCCTAAATTCAGCCGCGGATTCTGCAGTGTCCCAATCAGCGCGCAGGCGCTCAAAGACACTGCGCCAGAATCGCTCGCCAGCGTCGCCCCGCGTTGGCACAGGCAACGCAGCAGCCTTGGCCTCGGCCTCGCTAGCTAGATCCAGCACGAAGCCGCGGCGAGCGAGCGAAATGAGGGTGCCCCGCTGCAGTAGTGGCACCAGCGCACCCAAAGATCCTCCCGCCGCACTCGGGTCCGCTGATGCAGCAAAACTCAACCAAGCGAGATAACCGCTTGCTGTGGTCGCTACGACCTCAATCTTAAGAGGTCCAGACAACATGGCGACTTCTGAACCAATGCTACCGCGATCGGCCAAGTCGTAGCTCAAGACGGTGCCGTCTGACAGTTGCCATTCGGGCAGCACCAGCGGGCCACTTGGCCCGCTGGCTACCACTCGAGGATCCTGGCTCACCATGCCGCTGTCGGAAGTACCAAATAAGCCTATGACCGCTACGACTAGGGTTAAGACGGCAACTAAGGCGATGGCTAACCAGGATGTCCACTTCACAGCTAACTCTCAAACTAAAATAAAAGTCCCAACACCGACCTTAGCGCGGCAGATCAGCGATCTTCTGGCTACGCTCGTAAAGCCGCGCCGACTTGCTGATGCCGTTCCAACGAAACAATTCCGAATTGTAGGTCTTTTGTGTGCCGCCTTCAGGCACCTGAACACTTGCGGTGATGCTGCCGTCGAACGCACTGAAAGCAAGGTCACCGACCGCACTGATATCAATGGTCGGCGTCTCGCCGCGAGGGCTAAAGTGCGCGCCGAGGGCGTTATTAATCTGGCCATCGACTAAGAGCAATTCGCCCCGCGCCGAGCCTTTGATGATCTTAACGTCGATCCCGGCTAGCAGATAAGCATTCGCCTTCGCTGAAGGGACAGCCGTCAGCTCAGCGCAGATATTACGCAACGCCACCGTTACATCCAAGGCACTGGTCCCTTGCAAGCCGTAACGCACTGGGATAGCCAAGGGGCCAACCTGCAGGGTGGAGTCCTTAGCCAAGTCCAGATCTTGATCTGGTTTAAAGGTCTTCCGGTAGACTTCGTTGATTTGCGTATCTTCGTGCGCCACTTCATAGCCAAGCACCAGAGCACTGAAGCTCAAACGCGCGCTATCTTTGCCGCTGTCCGCTGCGACCTTAGCTTGGATCAAATCGGCTTGAACGCCGTAAAAATTGGCATGAATGCCGCCATCGGTTTGGGTCAAAAAGGTCTTACAGTTGTAGCGCAGGGTCACGGTGTTATGAAAGTCGACCTTTGCATTGGTATCAGCATAGGCCCGGGAGTAGGGGATCGACTTTTCGTAGGCGTTAGCACAAGGCTCGGCGAAGGCCTGGCCTTGTGCGAGGCCTCCTAGAGTTCCGATTGCGGCCACAACAACACGACGCAAGAAAACG
>JAPLFX010000166.1 GCA_026390445.1 Pseudomonadota bacterium | reverse complement strand
GGCGCAGGTGCTGGCGCAGGTGCTGGCGCAGGCGTCGGTGCAGGAGCCGGAGCCGGAATATCGACACTAAACCCTGGGCCTATGTGCAGCAACAAACCAAGCCAGGTGTCATAGTGACCTTTGCCTCTCCCTTCCCGTGCTTCCGCCACTCGCTTTCGCTCAAACATGTGCGTAACAGGCACGGTGATGTTGATCGACTTCAATAGCTGCGAGCGACATCCTTTCGCGCTGCCGGTGATGGTCAACTGCTCGCCATCCCGTGCGCTCATCAAAACGCCATCGAAGCCACCGCGTGTCTTCGAGATGAGATGGACCGTATGCCCGCTAATGGTCGCAGAGTCATGGTCTCGAGATTCCAGTGACACACCGTGGAGCAGAGTCAGGGAGGGCGCTGCAATCAACAGATCCCATTTGGTACAGCCTTCATCCCAGCTGCTTTCGGTGTACAGCCTGATATTGTGTGCGATCACACGGATGGTCGCAGCAGATTTCAGTCCAAACCCGTCTGCACCAACCTCCTGCGCCTGCGCCTGAGCCTGCGCGGCCTGGCTATCCTTGGGCATCTGTGAGGATGCTGCTCCGACGTGGGTTTGACTGCGGTCTGTGCTGCACGACCACAGTCCGACTGCGGCGGCGGCCAAGATGGACAACATTTGCGGCGAGCGTACCGATTTATGGCTTTTTTTCATAGGTTTATCCTCATTGGTGCGGCAACTTGTGGGCCTGTTCTCACGCTTATAAGATGCGGTATCGGATACTCGTAGGCCAAGCTTGAGCAACTTTCAAAAATTGCAGGAGTACGGGATGTTACCCGCGACGAACGGGTCGCTGTTCGATTTTACCCACCCGGAGCAACGGCCGCTGTTGCGCAAATGATCTATTTATTACAGAGTATTAGACGTCTATCGGGACTTCGTTACTGGAACCCTGCTCTCCTGCCTTCCTGCCCTCCCAGTTTTTGAGCAGCGGCTTTATTCCGCGCAACTGGGAGGGCGGGAAGGCAAGAGGACAGGACTTATGCAACAAGACCGCCTATCGTAGCGTTGTAGCAGTAGCCCTCGGTACCACCCAGTCAAGCAAAGTGAGAAGCACGATGAAAATCATGTCAATCCTGATGTCCCTCGGTCTTATGGCGCCATTGGCGCTGGCCAAAGCCGATGCACCAACCTTTCACCAACTCAGCGCCAAAGAACTGAGCGGCAAGCCGGTCGATTTCAAAAGCTTTGACGGCAAGGTGGTGCTCGTCGTCAACACCGCCTCACGTTGTGGCTACACGCCACAATACGGCGGCTTGCAGAAGCTCTATGAATCTTACAAGGGCCGAGGCTTAGTGGTCGTCGGGTTTCCGAGCGATGATTTTCGGCAAGAGGATTTGAACGGCAAGGACATCGCCAAATTTTGCTCGCTGAACTACGGCGTCACCTTTCCGATGTTCGAGAAGATCCACGTTAATGGCGCTGAGCGTCACCCGGTGTATCAGTACCTCCTGACGCATGCGCCTAAGGCGGGGGATGTGCAATGGAACTTCGAGAAGTTCCTCGTGGATCGGCGCGGCCAGGTGGTCGGTCGTTATTCCTCACAGGTGACGCCGAGCGATGGCGAGCTGACTAAGGCCATCGATCAGGCGCTTGCCGCAAAGGCTCACTAGGCCGCCAATCCTGGCGAGGGGTTAGCGGAAGTGACTGACCCCCATTTATTCTTCTTTGCCGCGCAGGTGACTAAACAATGCCACCGCACTGCTTTCGCGGAGGCCTTTGATGGCTTTGAGTTCGGCGAGGGTGGCCCGGTTTAGTCCGTCGAGACCGCCGAAGGTTTCTAGCAACACGCGCCGCAGTGTTGGTCCGATGCCGGGGATGGCTTCGAGATCGGATTGGTGCGAGAGCTTGCCGCGGCGTTTGCGGTGGTGGGTGATGGCGAAGCGATGCGCTTCGTCGCGGATCTGGGTCATTAGGCGGTATTCCGGCGTGCCGGGGCTGAGTGGTAGGGGGGCGGCGCGATCTGGGAAGAACACGCGTTCGAAGCTGCGCTCCTGCTCGCCGCGGGCGATGAAGCTGCGACGGCGCTCGGACTGATCGGCGCGACTTTTGGCCAGGGAGATGAGTTCCATATCGAGGGCGGGGAAGGTGGCGAGCACGCCCTCGGCTGCTGACAGCTGGCCTTTGCCACCGTCGATGATCAGCAGGTCCGGTAGGTCTTGATCGCGAATGCCACGCTCTAAACGGCGCCTGACGACCTCGCGAATACTGGCGAAATCGTCAGGAGCGCCGACGACCTCGGTGATGACATAGTGGCGGTAGAGTTCCTTGGCCGGCTTGCCGCCGACAAAGCAGACGTCGCTGGCGACGATCGCCGTGCCTTGAATATTCGAGATGTCGATGCATTCCATGCGCTGCGGCAGGCGGCGCAGCTTGAGGCGCTCTTGGAGGATCTGCAGTTCAATGATTTGCTTTTCGGCCTGTTTGTCGATTTCGCTGAGGCGGTACTCGGCGTTCTTTTGCGCCATCGCCACCAGATCGACGCGTGTTCCACGCTGGGGCGCCTGCAGGATGAGCTTGTTGACCTCGGGATGACCACTCAGTAAAGCGGTGCGCACGGTGTCCACATCATCCAGCGCATGCGGCACGATGACTTCGGCCGGGAGGCTGCGGCCATCGTAATACTGGAGCAAAAACTCCGTCATCGCCTCTTGCTCGGTGTCCACCGGTGAGCGGAGGACGTAGCTTTCGCCGCCGATCAAGCGGCTATCACGGATCATCAAGACGTGGAACGACGATTTCACCGCGTTGGCACTGAGACCGAAGACGTCGGCATCGGCGACGTCGTGGGTCACCACCGTTTGCTTTTCGGTCACTTGCGCAAAGGCTTTGATTTGGTCGCGGTATAACGCGGCGCGTTCGTAGTCTTCCGCTGCGGCGGCCGCAGCCATCTGCGCTTTGATGTGCCGTAGGACCTCGAGGTTTTTCCCGGCGATGAAGTCCATCGCGCTCTGCACCATGGCACGATAAACCTCGGCGTCGACGGGAAGGGTGCACGGGCCGAGGCACAGCTTCATATGATAATAGTTGCAAGGACGCCTGGCGTTCGCGAATTCAAAGCGCGAGCAGCGGATGAGCGGAAAGATCTTCATCGCCGCCGCCATGAGGATCTTGAGTTGACCTGGGCTGCCAAAGGGGCCGAGGTATTTCGCGCCGTCGTCGCGGCGTTTGCGCACGCGCTCCAGACGCGGCCACGGCTCGTTAAAATTGGCGCGTAGGTAGGGGTATTCTTTGTCGTCGCGCAGCAGGATATTGTAGTGCGGCTTGTGGTGTTTGATCAGCGTGCGTTCCAGCAGCAGAGCTTCGAGGTCGGTCGCTGTGATCAGGACCTCGAAGTCGGCGATCTCATTTGCCAGGGCGTGCGTCTTGCGGTCGAGCTGTTGCGGTGGCACGAAGTAGTGGGCGACGCGGCTGCGCAGCACCTTGGCCTTGCCGACGTAGATCACCCGGCCGCCGCTGTTTTTCATCAGGTAGCAGCCGGGTTCTTTGGGTAGGCCGCGGAGCTTTTCGCGGAGGAATGGGCTTAACTGCTCGCGCACACAGACCTCATCCTTTGCCATCCGCTGTGCCGCTACCGGCTAAGGCATCGCTGTCGCCAGCTAGGGCTAACATCGCCTCGCGCAGCTTGCTGACCTCGTCGCGCAGGTCGGCTGCGCGTTCGAATTCCAGATCGGCGGCATATTTTTTCATGTCCTTTTGCTTTTTCTTGATCAGGGCCTCCAGCTCGGCAACGCTTTTGACGCCTAGTTCTTTGAGGTCTACCTGCGTGCCCGAAGCAGTCGATGCTTCCTCTTCGGTATCGAGGCCGTAGAGTTTGCGTAGGTCCACCGGCAGGGCTTTGATGATCGACTTCGGTTCGATCCCGTGTTCGGTGTTGTAGGCGATTTGAATGGTGCGGCGGCGCTCGGTTTCATCGATGCAAGCCTGCATCGACGCGGTCATGCGGTCGGCGTAAAAGATGACGCGGCCATCGACATTTCGCGCCGCCCGTCCGACGACCTGAATCAGCGAGGAGCGCGAGCGTAAAAAGCCCTCTTTGTCGGCATCCATGACGGCGACGAGGCGCACTTCGGGTAGGTCCAAGCCCTCCCTTAAGAGGTTGATGCCGATGAGCACGTCAAACACGCCCTTGCGCAAATCGCGCAGCAGCTCGACCCGTTCCAGGCTTTCGATATCGGCATGCAGGTAGCGGACTTTGACGCCCATGTCTTTGTAGTGAGTCGCTAGGTCCTCAGCCATGCGTTTCGTCAGGGTCGTGATCAACACCCGGCCCTTGGCCAAGGCGGCGGCGACGATCTCGCCGTAGAGATCGTCGACCTGGTTTTTCGCTGGCTTGATTTCGATCTTGGGATCGATCAGGCCGGTTGGTCGGATCACCTGCTCGCTGACTCTGCCGCCAGAGCTTTGCAATTCATAGGGACCAGGTGTGGCCGACACATGCAGGATCCGACCGGTGCGGGCGAGGAATTCGTCAAAATTGAGCGGCCGATTATCCAGGGCCGATGGCAGGCGAAAGCCGTAATCAACCAGCACTTGTTTGCGCGCGCGGTCGCCGCGAAACATGCCGTTGATCTGCGGATTCGTGATATGGCTTTCATCGATGATGGTGATGAAGTCCTTGGGAAAGTAGTCGAGTAAGGTCGGAGGCGGCTGCCCTGGGCCGACCCCGGTGAGGTAGCGCGAGTAGTTCTCGATGCCGGGGCAAAAGCCGAGGTGCTCTAGCGTCTCGACGTCATGCATGGTGCGCTGTTCGAGGCGTTGATACTCGACCAGTTTTTGTTGCGCTTTGAGTTCACGCAGACGAACGCCGAGGTCTTTGAGAATCTCGCGGATCATTTGCCCCATGTCGCGCCGATCGGTCACATAGTGGCTGCTCGGGTAAATCGTCAGCTCCGCCACGCTCTGGATGACTTTGCCCGTCAGCACATCGATGGTTTGTAGCTGCTCGATCTCATCGCCGAAGAACTCGACGCGCACGGCCTCGTCGCGCTGATGGGCCGGCAGGATATCGACGCTGTCGCCACGGACGCGAAAGTGGCCTCGGGTCAGGCTGACGTCGTTGCGCGCATACTGGATATCGATCAGGGACCGCAGCAGCTGATCGCGACTTAACTCCTGGCCGACCTGGAGCGGGACGGTCAACTGCGAGTAGGCCTGCGGCGAGCCCAGGCCGTAGATACAGCTGACGCTGGCGACGATGATGGTGTCACGGCGTTCGAACAAGGAGCGCGTCGCCGCATGCCGCATCTTGTCGATGTCGTCGTTGATCGCCGAATCCTTGGCGATATAGGTGTCGCTGGAAGGGACGTAGGCCTCCGGCTGGAAGTAGTCGTAGTAGCTGATGAAAAACTCGACGGCGTTGTCGGGAAACAGCTCGCGCATCTCGGCAAAGAGTTGGGCGGCGAGGGTCTTGTTGGGGGCGATGATCAGGGCCGGGCAGTTCAGCTCCTTGATGATATTGGCCATCGTGAAGGTCTTGCCCGAACCCGTCACCCCCATCAGCACGTGGTGGCGTGCGCCGGCATTGAAGTCGGCACAGATCTGGCTGATGGCCGCAGGCTGGTCGCCCTGGGGGGCGTAGGGGGTGGCTAATTTAAACGGCTTGCTTTCGGTCATGCGATGGTTTCCTCGTCATCCTCGCTCGTGTCCTGGCATCGAGGAATAAGTTCCCGGCATCACGTCGATCTTCTTTCTTACTACCAGCTCACAATATGTTGGACCTTCGAAAAATTTATGCTACCACTTAAGGGCTCATTCGCAATTGGCGTGCAAGATGCCCAGCGTATTTATCTCGCGCGCGAACTCTCATTCTGCGTCCCTCGAAGGAGGCTGTTGTTGCGACCCGCTATTAGCCGTAGCCTCGTTCCCATGTTGGTGTTCCTTCTGTCCCTGCTGAGCCTCGCCGTCTCCCAACCAGCGCAAGCTTGGTGGATGTACACTCCTGGCGACACGGTGGATAACGTCGGGTATCAGCCCAAGCAGCCGATCCCCTTCAGCCACAAGCTGCACGCTGGCGAGAAGGAGATTCCCTGTCAATACTGCCACTCCTCGGCCCGGCGCTCGACGGCGGCAGGGATTCCACCGGTCAATACCTGTATGGGCTGTCACCGGTTGGTAGATCCGGAGCACAACCTGATCAAACAGGTCGCGGAGCATTACAAAAAGAATGATCCGATTCAATGGGTCAAGGTGCACGACCTGCCCGACTTCGTTCGCTTCAGCCATAAGATCCACGTCAATGCTGGCCTCGATTGCCAGGGTTGTCACGGCAAGGTTCAGGACATGGATGTCGTCTCGCAGGTCGCCCCGTTGCAGATGGGCTGGTGCATCGGCTGCCACAAGACCAAGGGCGCCAAGATCGACTGCGTTGCCTGCCACTACTGATTAGGAGCGACCTTTGACTACGACCAGTGAGCCGGGAATGACTCTCGATACGCCTTTTGCTCCAGTGCCGGATGCTGATGATCCGCGCCGTGGCAAAGAGGTCTATGCGCCAGCCAATGCCCCTTTTGAAGCCCCTGCGGCCTTCGTTCCAGGCCCTTACTATAAGGGCGTCGAAGAACGCATGCCGGACCTGGCTGAACGAGCCTCGGCCCCGGCCGAGGTAGTGATCGCCGGGGCGCCGTCGACCTCGCAGTTCTCGCTTGGTCGCCGCGACTTTATGAAGCTGTTCAGCGCCTCGACGGTGGCTGCGACTAGCGCTTGCGTGCAGCGTCCGGTAGAGCGGGCGATCCCCTTTGTGCAGCAGCCGGTCGACCAATGGCCGGGCGAGCCAGTCAATTATGCCACAACCTGCGGTGACTGCGCCGCTGGCTGTGGGGTGATGGTGAAGACCCGCGAAGGTCGTCCGACCAAGGTCGAGGGCTTGCCGGAACATCCGGTCAGTGCTGGGCGCTTGTGCGCCGTCGGCCAGGCCAGTCTGCAGGGCCTCTTTCATCCCGAGCGCCAGACTCAACCGCTGGTTCGCTATGGTGCGAAGTGGCAGGAGACCGCTTGGACCGATGTCTATCAGCATCTGGCCTCCAAGATCACCGATCCGAGCAAGGTCGCCATCCTCACCAATGGCTCGACCGGTCATCGCCACGGCTTCTTCCGTGAGTTCCTCGAAAAGATCGGCGGCAGCCCGAATCATCTCTACACCTACGAAGCGAACTCACTGGCCGAGTCGATCGCTGCAGCGCATCAGCTGGCCTACGGCGTCGCGGCGATTCCCCGTGCCGAGCTGAATCAGGCCAAACTGGTCGTCGGCATCGGTGCAGACTTTCTCGATGTCGGCACCTCGCTGATCTACCACACCCGTACGTACACGGATGGCCATGCCTTCCGCGGCGATGGTAAAGGCCGTCATGTCCAGTTCGAATCCTCGCTCAGCCTGACCGGCGGTCGCGCCGATGAGCGCTTCACGATTCCTCCGGGCAGCGAGACGCTAGTGACCCTGCTGCTGACCAAAGCCCTGCTAAAAAACGGCAAGTCCAAAGGTTCGACTGGCGCGCGGGCGCAGATCAGTACGGTACTGAGCGACAAAGCATCGCTGCTGTCCGGCGGCTATGACCGGGTGGGCATCACCGAAGCGGCCTTTGATCAACTGGCGGCGGATCTGCTCGAAGCTCCGGCCTTGGTCATGGCTGGTGGTAGTGCGGCCTTTGATGAAAACGCCACGGCCTTGCAGCTAGCGGCGGTGTTTGCCAACGAGTTGATCGGCGCCTACGATACGACGCTGCAACTGCAGAAGGACTGGGCGACGGCCCCCGTCGTGCCGGGAGATCTCGCGCGCTTCTTGACCGATGCCAAGGGCTTTGAAGTCCTCTTCGTCATCGATGCCGATCCGCTCTTCACCTTGCCCCCGGCATGGGGCGTCGAGGCACTGCTCAAGGCGATCCCACATGTCGTCACCTTGGGCGACTTCCCGACCGAGACGGCGGCTCTTGCCGATCACAAGTTGAATACGCATCATTGGCTTGAATCCTGGGGCGATGAGCAGTCGATCGCTGGTCTGTGGAGCGTGCGTCAACCGACCGTGCGTCCGACCACTGACAGCCGCCAGACCGAAGACATCCTGATGTGGGTAGCGGCGAGTTTGAACAAGCCCTTGGGCTATGAAGACTACCGCGACTATCTGAAGAAGAAGTGGGCGTCGATTCGCACCTTGATCGGTCGCAACAATGTGCCCGAGGACCTGTATTTTGACCTAGTGTTGCAGCACGGTTTCGACGGTCGCGACAGCACCCAGACGCTGCCGGCGTTCAGCAACTCCGTCGCACAGGCCTTTCAATACAAGGATGACAGCAGTGCCGGGCTGCGCTTGATCGCGCCGCTCGACTTCCGTCTTCGCGACGGTCGCCACGCCCACAAGCCGGTGCTGCAGGAAACCGCCGACACCATGACGACGATCACCTGGGACACCTGGGTGGCGCTGAGTCCGACCACGACCGCGAAGTTAGGTCTGCGCAAGTTTGATGTCGTCAAGGTCGAGGGACCTGGTGGGTCGTTTGAGGCCTCGGTTTACCCTCTGCCAGGATTGCATGCGAATGCAGTGGTCGTGCCGCGAGGCAATGGTCACTCCAAAGAAAGCGGCATCGTTCAGGGCGGTAACGGCATCAATCCATTGGTCGCCTTGGCGAAAGCCAGCGACGGCATCACCGGAGCCGTGGTCACCGCTGGGCAGCCGGTTAAGATCACCGCGACCGGTCGGGTCTTTCCTCTGGCCCAGCTGCAGAAGCACAACGACATCGCCAATCGCAAGGACATCATCAAGACGGTGGCTCTCGCCACGGCCGTGGCCAATACCGGTAAGACCCAGGATTTGGACGATGTGCCAGATCTCTACCCGGCTCTACCGAAGAAGGATCACCGCTGGGGCATGTCGATCGACCTCAGCCGCTGCACTGGTTGCAACGCTTGTGTCGTCGCCTGCTTCACCGAGAACAATATTCCCCAGGTCGGCCGCGAGCAGGTGATGCTCGGCCGGCAGATGCACTGGATCCAGATCGATCGCTATTTCTCTGGTGCGGTCGAAGCGCCGGAAGTGACGCTGCAACCGATGCTCTGCCAGCATTGCACGCACGCACCTTGCGAGCCTGTCTGCCCGGTGTTTGCCACGACTCACGATCCAGAGGGCGTCAACACCATGACGTACAACCGCTGCATCGGAACCCGTTACTGCGCCAACGCCTGTCCGTATAAGGTCCGGCGCTTCAACTGGTGGACCCACCGCTGGAACACGCTCGGTGCTCGCTTGCAGGACCGTAACCCACGCGCTCTCAACCCGGACGTCACTGTTCGGACGCGGGGCGTCATGGAGAAGTGCTCGTTCTGCTACCAACGCGTGCGTGACGGCCGGCACAAAGAGAAGATCAACAAAATCCCGGTCGGTCAGCCCGGTAACATCGTCAAGACGGCTTGCCAGCAGACCTGCCCGGCGGAAGCCATCACCTTTGGTAACCTGCTCGACACGACCTCGCCGGCCAGCGTGTTGCGGCGCGATCTGCGCGCTTATATGGCTCTAAACGGCGAGCCAGCGGAGAAGGAATACGGTTTGAAGACCCTGCCCAACGTCAGCTACCTGGCGAAGGTGGTATTCAAGACCGCGGTAGGAGAAGGAGAGCACCATGGCGGTAAAGTCGACCACGACGCCGGCGGCGCTCCCCATCACGAAGGTGCTGAGCACGAAGCTGCTCCTCACGAAGGGAAGTAAAGATACGATGCGTACGGAGCTAAATCTCGAGCGAGCGGAGCGAGGCTGTTGATGAGCGACGATGCAAAGCTATGGTCCAAGACCATATCCGACGTGAATGAAGAAGTTCTGGTCAACCTGGAAACCCCGCACCCGGCGTACTATATCGCCCTTGGTGGTGCGGTGTTCGCCTTGCTGATCGGGATCTTGTTTGTCTGCCTCCACTTCACCTTTGGCCTTGGCCTGTGGAACTTTCGTCCGCCGGTCTACTGGGCGGTGGACATCACCAACTTCGTCTTTTGGGTCGGTATCGGTCACGCCGGTACGCTGATTTCGGCGATCTTGTTTCTCTTCCGGGCGAAGTGGCGTAACAGCGTTAACCGCAGCGCCGAGGCGATGACCATCTTCGCCGTGATCTCGGCGGCGGTCTTCCCACTGATCCACATGGGCCGTCCTTGGCACGGTGCGATCTGGGCTCTGCCTCTGCCCAACACCAACAACCTCTGGATCAACTTTCGCTCGCCCCTCGTGTGGGACGTCTTTGCGATCTCGACCTACTTCACCACCTCGCTGCTGTTCTGGTACATGGGCTTGGTCCCCGACTTGGCCAGTATCCGCGACCGCGTCACCGGCTTTAAGCGTTTGGTCTACGGCTTCATGTCGTTTGGCTGGCGCGGGACGGCCAAACAATGGTGGCATTATGAAGCGGGCTACGGCTTCCTTGCGGCCTTGGCGACGCCTCTGGTGCTTTCCGTGCACTCCGTCGTGTCCTGGGACTTTGCCATGTCGATCCAACCGGGTTGGCACACCACGATCTTTCCGCCGTACTTCGTCGCGGGCGCGATTTTGTCCGGCTGCGCCATGGTCTACAACCTCTTGGTGCCCGTCCGCTACATGTTCAAGCTGGAGAAGTTCATCCTTCCCGAGCATCTGGAAAGCTGCCTGCGCCTGACGCTCTTGACGTCGACCATCGTCTTTTATGCCTACAGCTTGGAATTCTTCGTCGCCTGGTACAGCGGTAACCCCTACGAATGGGCCTTATTCGCCAAGCGCGCCACCGGTCCCTACGCCTTCTACTTCTGGGTCATGATGGCGTGCAACTGCTGGTTCCCGCTGGCCTTCTGGTCGAAGAAGGTGCGTGAGAACATCGTCCTGTCCTACGTCATCTGCTTTGCCGTCAACATCGGCATGTGGTTTGAGCGCTACAACATCATCGTCTCCTCCTTGGTCGAGGACTTTATCCCGGCGCGTTGGGGTCACTTCGAGCCTGGCTTGTGGGAAGTGGTCATCACCGTCGGCAGCTTCGGCTTGTTCATGACCTTCTATCTGGTCTTCTGCAAATTCTTCCCGATCGTCTCGCTGTCGGAGATCAAACTGATCATGCCTAAGCCCATGAGTCCTAAATCGCTCAAGGCTGGAGGGGACCACCATCATGGCTAAGCCATCTGCTGACCAGGGCATCATCGGCATCTACAGCTACCTAGACACCTTCTGTCATGCCATCGAGAAGGTTCGTGATCGCAAGGACTTCATCGGCTATGAGTCGTTTAGTCCGACCTCCTATCATGAGATCGAGCATTCCAGCGGTTTTGGCCCGAGCCCAGTGCGTTACTTCACCCTCACCGGCGCCTTGACGGGTGTCTGTGTCGGCTTTGGCTTGGCGATCCTCTGCGACTGGGACTGGCCGATCGTCGTCGGCGGTAAGACGCCAGGGATTTACTCCCTACCGGCCTATGTCGTGCTCGGCTTTGAGTGCATGATTTTGCTCGGGGTGATTGGGACCATTCTTGGCATGCTGGTCATGGGTCGCATCCCTAACCCGAAGCGTGCGGTCCTCGACGTGCGGACCACCGATGACCGTTTCGCCATCTTTCTTCCGGGCGCGCAGGTCGATAGCCCTCAAGCGCAGTTCCTTCGCGAATGCGGCGCCGAAGAGGTGAGGAGTACATGATGCAACCATCCAAGCTAGCGAGCCGTTCTAGGCTCACCTCGACGCTGCTCATAGTCGCTGCGACTGCTGGGCTTACCAGCTGCCGTTACGACGGCACCGGCACCAAGATGCAGTGGGCGCCCGATATGGCCGACTCGCCGGCGAACAAGGCGCAGCGCAGTTACCTCGATCCTCCGGTCGGATCGGTGGCGATGAACGCCATCTTCTATGCCAAGACCCCGGAGGATTCCGAAAAGCAGTTCGCGATGCCGGAGGCGATCGGCAATGACCCCGAGGCCCTCGCCAAGGGCAAGGAGCTGTATAATACCTTTTGCATCCCCTGCCACGGCGCCGACGGCAAGGGCGGGCATATCAACCCTGCGATCGTCCCGCCCGACTTGACCAACGACGTCTATGTGAATCGCGCTGATGGCTTCTTCTTTCATCGCATCACCTTCGGGACCAATGTCATGCCTGGCTATGGCTACGCGATTTCGGCGTGGGAGCGCTGGTACATCGTCAAGTACCTGCGCACGCTACAGAAGAAGGGTGCATGATGAACACGCAGAGTTTGTTTGAACAACGCCGGCAGTTTTTATTTGCCCCTAGTGCGACGGTCCGCGGCGGATTGTTGTTCTGCATCATCGCTGGGATCTTTGCCTTCGTCGGCGGTATGTACGCCGGCGAAGCGACGCGGACCTGGGGCGCTCTGATCTTCAATCTCTTCTTCTTCTTCAGTCTGGCCCTCGGCGGTGTCGTCTTTGCTGGGATGCAAGACGTCATCAGCGCCAAGTGGGGCCGTCCGATGATGCGCCTGCATGAGTCCTTTGCCAGCTTCTTGCCAGTCGCTGCGGTGGCTTTTCTGGTCTTTTTTATCTGCATCGGCTTGAACCTGGGGCATGCCAAGGATGTTTATCCGTGGATTCGTGACCCAGAGTTGGTCGCGGAGTTTTGGGGCAAGCGCACTTGGCTGCAACCCGGCTTGATGATGGGCCGCGACATCTTCGCCCTATTTACCATCTATGGCCTCTCGCTGTGGCAACTCGGCAACAAAACAAAACCTGATTTGTTGCTCATGAGCGGTGATCAAGCGGGAGCCACTGCGCAGGGACAACTTAGCCAGGCCCGTCTGCGCTACTGGTCGGCGCCGGTTTTAATCGCCTACGCCTTGCTCTTCACGCTGCTGGCCTTTGATATCACCGCGTCGCTGGCGCCGCTGTGGTACTCGACCCTGTGGGGCGGCTGGTCCTTTGCGGTGATGATGCAGTCGCTGATGGCGGCCTTGCTACTCTTTATGTACGCGGTCAAGGGCACGCCGATCGGCCAGTTTATGCGCCGTCAGCAGTTTCATGACATCGGCAAGTTTATGCATGGGTTCACGGTGTTTTTCGCCTACTTGACCTATGCTCACATCATCACCATCTGGTACGGCAACATGCCGGAAGAGACGTCGTTTTTCATCGCTCGGTTGCATGGTCCTTGGCTGTTGCTGCTATACGCGGTGTTCTTCCTCGCCTTTATTCTGCCGCTCTTCGCGCTGCTACCGAAGATCTCCAAGTGGACGTCTGGTCTGGCCATCCCGATCTGCGCCTCGATCTTGCTGGCGCAGTGGATCGTCAATCTCCTGATCGTCATGCCGCAGGTCACCGATGGTTCGACCTGGACGGTGCCGTGGATCGAAGTCGGTATCTTCCTCGGGATTCTTGGACTGTTTATCGGCTCGATCTTTCGCTTTGGACGCAAGTTCCCGATGGTATCGATCGCCGACCCGCTGTTGCATGAAGCCTTGGCAGACGCGGCGCATCACTAAGGGTTCTAGGTTGGCTGTATATGAAATTGCGGAGCCCTTTTTGCGAGGGGGGCTCCGCGGTTTTTTTTCTGGATGGCTGCGGCAAAAGAAGCGTTCAGACGGCTTTGTTGCATAAGTCCTGCCCTCCGGCCTTCCCGCCCTCCCTGTTGCGCGGAATAAAGCTGCTGCCCAAAAACTGGGAGGGCGGGAAGGCTGAAGGGCAGGGTTTATGCAAAAGGGCCCTTTCGGATTATCAAAACGCTAAATATAATAGATAATTATATAATGATATAACTTATATTAAAAAGTATGTTATAAACGGGCCTCTGATGCTTGTCAGAAGGCCCTTTTGTGATTCGCGCCCTTGTTCACCACTGGCTGCGCGTCATCCTGCTACGTTCTATATAACTCACTGATATGAGACCACTTTGAGGATGTCACCGCAATGACTTTGATGCCTGCTGCCCGTATCAGCCTTGCTGGCCTTGCCGTCGTTCTCGTCTCTGGGTGCGGCACCTTGGCTGGTACCCACGAGATCGTGAACGTCCCTGCAGCGCAGGATACGAGCGTTAGGGTCGACGGTGAGCCGGTGTTCACGGCACCTAAGATCATCCGCGTCCGTCGCCAGCGGCACCATGACATCACGGTCCTCGATGCGCAGACGCAGGAGGCCAAGGCAAGCGAAACTGCGACGTGTTCGTTTCGCTGGTTGACCAGCGGCATCTGCAACGGTGTGCTGGCCATCGCCT
>JAPLFX010000225.1 GCA_026390445.1 Pseudomonadota bacterium | reverse complement strand
GCGACCGCTTTGATGGACCACGGCCTGTTTAGTCTGACAGGTGTCATCGCTCCAGTAGGTTGCTTCGTGGGTCATATGACCGTGGTCGAGCATGAGGGTATGGGTTTGATTTAGCATACACCCGGTCTCCCAGGTGCCGTTTGCATCTTCGGCAGAGAAATCGGCAGAGAATGGTGATTCACTGCGTTGTTCGCCCTTAACGGTACGGACCAGATCGCCGACTTTATTCTTGCCGCAGCCGGCTGTTGCCAGGATTGAGCTGGTTGCTACTAGCGCCAAACAAATTCGTAACATTGGAGATTTCATAGCTAATGACCTCTAAGGTTGGGGTGTGTTCGCAGGCCACATGTTGTTTAGGCCCCTAAGCCCAAAATAGCCTAAGAGGGCCCAGATCACGCACGATTATCCGCCGTGGCTGAATACAGTGTATTCGGTGGTCTTTGCCCAGATTCTTAAGTGACTAAGATTTCTATCCGATGCCAAGGTATGACAACCTCTAAACATGGCAAGTTGATCTTTTCGTACACCAACTACCGCGTGTATTTGCAAGAGTATTTCTCGAGTCTCCTGACGACTACAGGGGAGAGCATGCGCTCGTTTTGTCGCCGAGCTGGCGTTTCCAGTCCCAACTACTATCAACAGGTGATCGCTGGAAAGCGTAACCTGACGAAGCATTTTGCCGCGAAGTTCGCTAAGGGTGCAGGACTTGGCATCGCAGAACACCAGTACCTCGTGGCCATGGTCGCCCTGCACGATGCCAAGGATGCAGCCGCCGCACAGGCGATTCTTAAAGCCATGTCGGACTTGGTGCGCCGTGCCCAGCGCCGGACCATCCGCGACCGAAGTATCCATGCAAGCTGGCTAAACCCGGTGCTATGGGAGCTGGCAAAGACTCATCTGTTCACGCGCGACTTAGGGCGTCTTAAGCATATTCTACGGGGAATTGCCACCGAGGCAGAGATCGACGAGTCGATGGAATTCCTGCTTAAGAGGGGGTTTCTCAAAACCTCTGACGGCTCAGTGCGTATTCCGCCGAAGGCGGGGGCCCGTTCCGGGCCGAAGGCGGCCGTCGATTCCGGGGCAAGGCGGGGGATCATTCCGGCCATCACGGGGGCACCCCGGTTTAGCCGGAGCGCCAGCGACGCCCTTGTCCCTCTCCGTAGTGTGTTGCTAAGCCCTCACCCCTCCTCTGGCGCCGTAGGCGCCGATGGTTTGACTGCCCTAATCTTCCTCACTGATCCGCCGCTAATCTCGATGCGGTGAGCACCGTGGACGATGCGGTCCATGATGGCGTCGGCAATCGTTGCATCGCCGATCGCTTCAAACCACTGATCGACAGGTAACTGGCTCGCCATTAGCAGCGAGCGCGTACCATAGCGATCTTCCACGACCTCGAGCACCTCGCGGCGCTGCTCGCCGCTGAGCGGGGCGATCCCCCAGTCATCGATTATGAGCACATCGACGCGCGCAATGGCGGCCATAACTTTAAGGTAGCTGCCGTCAGCCTTAGCCAACTGGATCTCGTGCAGTAGGCGCGGCAGACGGACGTAGCGGGCCGTGTAGCCATGCTGCATGGCCTTGTGAGCAAGGGCGCAGGCGACGAAGGTCTTGCCTACGCCGGTAGGGCCGGTGATCAAAATGCCCTGCTTGGCCTTGACCCAGGCGCACGAGGCTAGCTCCATCATCCTTGCCTTATCTAGGCCGCGGCCTGGTATGTAGTCGATGTCCTCGATGGCTGCCTTCTCGCGCAGTTTTGCTGTCCGCAGCTTGCCCTGATAGCGGCGGTTCATGCGGTCAGCCTCTTCCTGGTCGACGAGTAGCCCGAAGCGCGGATCAAATGGCAGTGCCTGCGTGTCCGGCATGATCATTTGGTCTTCATAGCCTTTCGCCATCCCTGAAAGTTTCATCGCCCTGAGTTTTGCTACCGTTTGTGCTCGCATCGCCATGCTTTCCTCCTTAGTTGTAATAGGCTTTGCCACGAATATTTCCATGCGCCGGCGTCGGTCGCTCGATGGTCGCTGTGTCCTGATCGTCCCGCTTCAGCGGCAGCGCGATGATGTTCTTGATCGTCTGGTAGCGCGGCGAGCCGATCTTTAAAGCTTGCGCGCAGGCAGCCTCCAGGCGCTCCTTGCCCAAAGAGTCACCGAGCCTGATCAAGCCGAGCACGGCCTTGAAGCCCTGCTCTGGATGGCGCTTACCGCCAATGATTGCTGATGCAGCTTTGGCTGTCGCTTCGCCGGCTTCCCCAGCCCAACGAATCATGCGTTCCGGCGTCCAGGAGGCATATTTCTGGTGCGACGGCGGCATATGCTCGCTGAGCGTCGTATAGCCAGCTTTGGTGTAAGACCGAGGATGCGAAGCGACGCGCTCGCCTTTGTTGAAGACCTCAATGACAGCATCGCCGTAGCGGATTTCGACCTGCTTTTGCACCAGCGTGTAAGGCACGCTGTAATTATGCCCCTCGACTTCGACATGGTAATTGATATTGACCCGAGCCAGTTTGAAGTTAACGTACTCGTACCTCTGATCGGGGAGTGGCGTGAGCTCTGGCACGTCAAGCGTCTCGAATAGATCGCGTCTTGAGCCGGGCATCTTGCGAAATCTGCGGGCATTGAGACTGACTAGCATAGTCGCAATCATCGCGTTGAGATCAGCCAGCGATGAGAAACGGTGGCGACGCAGCGCTGCAAGAATCCAACGTTCGACCAGCAAAACGCCGGCCTCCGCCTTGGCTTTATCCTTAGGTCGGTAGGGCCTCGCTGGGATCACTGCGGCGCGGTAGTAACTTGCCATGTGGAAGTAGGCTGGATTGATGTCAGGGTCGTAGCGGCACGGTCGTGTGACCGCAGATTTCAGGTTGTCCGGGACCAAGATGGACGTGCTGCCGCCGAAGAATTCAAAGGCCCGGACGTGCGACGAGATCCAATTCGGTAGCTCCTGCGTCCACGTCGCCTCGGCATAGGTGTAGCTTGAAGCACCGAGGACAGCGATAAAGATCTGTGCTTCACGTGGCCCACCATTGCGCGGATCGTAGATGGTGACAGTCTGGCCAGCATAGTCGACGAATAATTTCTCACCGCCTTTGTAGCTGTTGCGAAACGAGTACTCGAGCGTCTTCTTGAACTCTTTGTAATGGAAGCAAAACTGCGAGTATTGATAGCCTGTAGGGTGTGTCTGTTTATACTCCTGCCATAGCAACTGCAGCGTGACTGACTTGCGGCGCAACTCAGTGTGGACCATCCCAAAGTCTGGCATCGGGGGCGGTTCAATCGTCTGACACCCGCTGGCTTGATAAAGCAGCCCGTCCAGCGTTTCGTCGTCTAGGTCGTGAGACAGCGGCCAAGTAAGGCCGGCGGCCTTTGCACGGTTGATACACTCGCCCACCGTCGTCTCGCCAACTCCGCAGCTCAAGGCGATCTTTGCGAAGCTCAGCCCGCTTTCGTAGCGAAGCCGCAGCATTTCTCTGACCTTACGCATGGAAACCCTCCAATGTGCCATCTTTCTCCGCCTCCATGAAATTGGAATGTCGGAAAATAATAGCGATTATGGAGAGTTAAAGGACGCTCATTGGCGCACTAATCAGCAGTTGCCGAAGGCATTCGCGGCTTACGCCGTGACAAGCCCTCGCGTTGCCCGGAATTGACCCCCGCCTTGCCCGGAATCAGCCCCCGCCTTGCCCGGAATCGACCCCCGCCTTGCGCCGGAATCGGCCCCTTTCTTGCGCCGGAATCAGCCCCCGCCTTGCGCCGGAATCAGCCCCCGCTTACGCGCGGAATACGCACTCAGAACAACTGATACCGGCTCCCCTGGACTTCGAACCATCAAATGATCTCCGACGGATCGACCTACAGCGCTCACACCTTAGATTTTTGCAGCTGGCGCAACACCGCCTCAATGATCCCCTGGAAGAGCGGGATTTTCAGGGACTCACCATGGCGATTAAGGCGAGTGACTTTGAATCGATCCGAACTCGTTGCCGTCAATTTATCGTCGACCTAAACGGCGAATGTTCCGCTGATAGCGGTGGCGATGAGGTCATTCGGGTTCAGCTATGTACCTTTAGACTTACAAAGGCTTAGGTGTCGTCTCAGACCCGCGATGCCATCTTTGTCGACCTTACTTTCAGCAGAATGTATCGTCTGACTCAGTCAGTGCCGATGCAGTTCAAGGTTAGCTTAGCTGGTACCCCCGCCCCGGTCACCAATGCTAGCGACACCCGCTCCGCGACGGCCAATCCATCTCGGTGCACACGGACCTCGTCGCCACGCTGATCGTTCAAGATTAAATCCATGCCGCTCTCTCGCAACTCTACTTGGTAGCGAAAGTCAGGCGACTGAACGACCAAGCTCTGATGATACGGCGAATCTTTACTGCTGATCGCCGTTTCTGGCACCAACTCTTGGCCATGAACATCATAGACCGCGCATTGCACTTCCTGGGCCTTTGCCGCCGATTCTTCTGTGGCCATGCCGACCCTAGAGATACCGGCAACACTGCATGCAATACCGGTCACGAATAGAAATTTTTGGTACATGGGAACACTCCTTAACAACAGCAACTAAATTGAACTCCGCGATTCCACCTTCGCCTAGAATATACGGGAAGCACATCGATGCCACAATGTTTCGTGACGGTTCGATGAATGCCTCTGACAACATTGCAGCAGCTAGCAGCTACCCCTGGCCACTCGTAGCATGAAAGCCAATGGCGTCCAAAAAAGCACCAAAGCGCTCCGGCAACGGCGCCTTAACCACCTGACGCGGTGCCCCTGGGGCCGGTGTAAAGGCGAGTTCGCGCGCATGCAGGAAGTGATGCACCGCGCCCAGCTCGGCCAAGGCCGGAGGCAGCGCCTTGCTTCCAGGTGTATTGTAGCGCTTGTCACCGATGATCGGCAGATCGTTGATCTGTAGGTGGACACGAATTTGGTGGCTACGGCCGGTATGCGGGTAGCAGGCGATCAAGGACACGCCCAGCTCCTTATGCATGGCCAGGACCTTGAACCGGGTCATCGCCTGGCGGCCACCGGCGCGGACAGCGCGGACGTCGCCGGTGCGCTTGTCGATTTCGGAAAGGTAGGCGTTTTCCGTAAATTCGATTTGTTTAGGAATGCCGTGGCATAGGGCGAGATAGGTCTTCTCCACTAGGCGCTGTTTGAATTGCTCGGTGAGCCAGGTGGCGCGCGGACTGCCTTCGGCCACCAACAAGACACCGGAGGTCTCTTTGTCCAAGCGGTGGACCAGGACTAGCTTTTGATGCGGGGTCTTTAGGGTTTTCAGCAGGGTGGCCAGGCACGGCACGACATGCATGATCGATTGGTCTTTGGTCGCTTGCGCGGCCATTCCCGGTGGCTTATTAACAGCGATGACGTGCTCGCCTCGCCACAGCAGGTCGTCGGCTTTGAACTCGGGGCGCTGCGTTTTAAGTTGCCTTAGTGCGTTTTCGTTGTACTCAAAACGGACCTTATCGCCCCTGGTGACCTGGCGCGAGGCAACGCGCACCCGCTTGCGATTGACGTAGACGCCCCCGACGTCGATCACCTGGCGAATCTTGCGTTTGGAAAGGTCCAGTCCCGACTCCGCGAGAAACACGTCAAGGCGTTTGCCACTATGGTCAGCGTCGACGGTTAAATCATGGGTCTTCACGGCGCGACCTCGGCAGACGGCGGTGCAAAGGGCGGTAAGACCAGCTCTTGATCGCCGGGTACCCAGGTCTCGAGGCGTGAGCTGAGATAATCGGCGACCAGCTGCATGGATGAGCCAAGTTCAGGAGTACGCGTAAGGACGCCCCAGAGGGCTAAGGCCAGGTAGGTGGCGCTGTAGCCAGAGGCTAGTTTTATGAGGCACACCGCGGCCGCTTCGGTAGCGGTTGGAAATGCGGCGACAACCAGCAGGCCGTCGGCGCCCTCCTTGGCTAGCACCTTGCCACCGGTGGCTTCCATGAGTTCGGATTCGAGGCGGCCGTAGCCTCCGACTAAACGGATGTTGTGCAGCCACAGGTTTTTTAGGTGTTGGTAATGCGGGTCCTCGCTTAGCAGTAGCCGTTCCCACAGATTGAGGTGGGCTTTAGCGCTGATGGCGAGCGTCGGTAGACCGCAGCTATCGGTCATCCAGACTGGGCGCTCACCGACCAGTTGGCCGATGAGGTTGGCAAAGCGCTTTTGCAGTGGATGGTCTGTCTCCCAGTAGCGTTCCAGCGGGTAGCCAAAATGCCGGCATGCGGCGAGGGCAGTGAGGTGCTTGCCGGCACACGGATGGTGGAGGCGCGACGGCTGCATTTTGGCATTGCGCATCATCGAATTGATGCCGGCGTCTAGGGGAAAGCAGCGCGGGCAGACGATCTCGTTTTCGCCGGCACCGGCTACGGCGCTAAGTAGTTGGAGCTGCTCCATGTGGTGCGGCTGACCGGAGTGCGAGGCAAGTCCAAGCGCCCAAAACGGTTCGCTACCGGCGACGTCGGCAGCGAGAAACTGCCATGGTTTGAGCAGTGAGCGAGCGATGAGCATGACGGCCGGGTCGCTGCCGTGAATGCGTTTTTGGCCCTCGGCTTTATAGTAGCTGACACCGCTGATGACGACTTCGGCGATGCCTTTTCTGGCTAGAGCGAACAGCGGGCTCAGATTGGCGACGAGGGTCGGAATATCGGTGCGTAACGCCATAAAGCCTCAGACGGTGACGTAGGGTAGGACCTGGTCGGCAAAGCGTTCCATTTGGTCGAGGATCTGGCTGCCGTTGGTTTGATTGAATTCAAACCAAAGCATCAGGCGGTCGTCCGGATGAAAACCGTGACGGGCCCCTGGTGCTAACTGGGCACGGATATCTGCGGCGGTGCCGATCAGGGCTCGCTGCATCAACACGCCCTTGTCGGGCACTTGTGCGGTACCGCGCATCGCTTCGATATAGGTGTCAAAGCAGGCGGAGGCACGCGCCTCAGCGACATCGCGGTCGCGGTCGATGAAGACCATCACCGTGCGGGGTAAACGCGACCGATGCCACGGTAGGCGCGGCGCCACGCAGCGAGAGGCCAGGTCTACATGCAGCTTTTCGATGGCGGCGGGTGGAGTGAAAGAGAGGTTGAAGACATCCACATCGGCCCATGTGAAGCCGGTTTCCAGGGCCTGCGGGCTTGCCGAACCGAGGACGATGCGCAGGCAGCGGGTCCATTCAGCCGGGCTCATCTCTGGCACCAACTTAAGCCGTTCAAACTCCCAACGGCGCGTGTAGGGCGTCGCATCAGCGTAGTGCAGGTCGCCTAGGTCCAAGTCTTCGCTGCCGAGGGTGTCGCCGTTCAGCAAGCGTAAAAAGATGGTCAAGGCTTCGATAAAGATCAAAGCCTGAGTTTCTGGCCAACGGCCTTTTTCGCTCTGAGTGCGCGGCACGATGCCGAAGGGCCGGTTGATATAGGGAAATCGTCCGGAGGCGACACCGATGCTGAGGTTGCGTGGCTGATCCCGCAGCGAGTTTAACCACGCCAGTGTGCGCACCCGGTCGGCGGCGGCGATGGGGCCGCCGTTGCCGCCAACGATATTCATGATGGCCGTGCCAAAGCCCAGGCGCTTGGTGCGTTCGAGGATCAATTGGCCGAGCTGCAAGGAATCGCAGTTGAGTCCAACCTCGCCACGGTAATGGGGGATCACCGGCGCCGGGCCGTGTTTTTGCACTTCGCTGGAAAAGTGCGACTCGGCGACCCAGATCGTGCCGTAGCCAAGACGGTCGGCAGCAGCCACCTCGGCGAAGAACTGGGCAAAAACCTGGCGATCGGTGCGCCGCTCGGCGGCATCGTCGATTCGACCTAGGGAGTGGAATACATCAAATTGCATGGATCCTACTAATCGCAGCCGAGTGCGTTAGTCAATACGGGATTCCCGGTCCCCACTTGGTCACTCCGGCGCTCTTGGGGCGCCGCAGCCTAGCCAGTCCTTGGCCGCTTTCAGATCCTGCGCATCGATATCGCCTGCAGGTGGCATTTTTTTGCCACCGCTGATGCGCCCAAGGATGGCACTTCGCCAGACCTGGGCATCTACCGCGCTATCGAAATTCGATGCGACGGTAGCGCCCCGACGGTCGACCCCGACGACGCTGGAGCTGTGGCAAGAACGGCAATACTTCAGTAGGAAACTGCTGCCAAAGGAGCTGTATGTGAGAGCAGAACCAGTGCTGCAGGTGAGGTTGCTCGGAGCTGGATAGGCTTTGGTGTTGGGGATGTCAGGCGGCGGCGGTGGCGAGTCGTCATAGGTCGAGCGACTGGACCCACCGCAGTGCGCTAAGGTGGTAAAAAGGACGACAGCTAGGATCCTCGTCGCCATGCGCCGGTAGGCCAGAGCCATCCAAGGTAAAGAGCGGTGGGTTGGGCGGGGTGTTGGCATGATTTATTTGATCACCTGTGCTAGCGGTGCCGTGTCCCCGAGCAGCGCGGTGGTGCTGTATCCGGCTTTCGTATACAAAGCACCCCAGACGCTGGCCGGGGTCAACAGGATCGAGCTCGGCTTGCCGGTGCCGCCAAAGATCGGATCGATCGGCAAGCCGCGTAGGAAGCCATCGGTCAGGCCGATGACCTTGCCACCGTTGACGCCTGCTCCCCAGAGGAGCATGGAGGTATAGGGCCAAGGACCCTTGCCGGCATCGGCGTTAAGCCTTGGTGCGCGGCCCCCGTCGCTCATCACGACGAGCGTCAGGTTATCGCTGATCCCGCGACTTTGGGCGTAGCTTAGAATCTCCGTAAGGTCGGCGAAGAGACTTTGGTAGGCGCTCGATTGCACGCTGACGTGATTCTTGGTGGTAGCCCACGCGCCGGTGGCGCCGGTTTGAACGGTGGCGGCGATCGACGCTCCTTGCGCGAACAACGCGAGTGCTAGCTTGGCCTGGTAGGCGAAGGTGTCACTTGTGCCTTGGTCGCCAACGGCGGAAATTGCCGTCTTGAGTTGAGCGGTTAATTTCGCTTCGTTTGCATGGCTTGTGGCCAGAGCTTTGAGCTTGTCAAAGTCGAGGCTGCCTTCGACCACGTTGTTCATGATCTTCACCATGGCTGCTCCGCGCAGGGCCTTGAGCGCGTCCTCGCCACTGCTACCAAAGTCGAGACTGTTTGGCACTGCGGCTTGATATTCAGCGATGGTCGCTGTGCTAAGGTGCGTCGCTTTATCCAGATATTCACCTGGCGCAAACGGTGCTTGAAAGACCACGTGCGGTAGGTCGCCGGCGAAGCCGCTGGAGTCAGCGTACAGCGTCGCCCAATCGACCGGGCGCGCCTTGCTGGTTGGGACGATGGTGAATAACTGCTTTTGTGCGGTGATGCGGTCCATACCACCGACAAACAAGCCATTGATGATCGCGCTACGGTCGCCGTACGTGGTAAAAAAGCTCTGGACCGCTGGACGATCTGCATGGTCGGTATAGGTGATGCCGCCACCACCGGTTGCCTGGCTTTGCCCGCTTTCGGAGTCGACGGATGACGTGCCCGGCTTGCCGTCAAACACCATCGACGGATCCCAGCCGCCGCTGGCGTAGACGACGAGTAGGAAGGGCGGGGCGGCGACGGCCTGGGTGCTCGAAGCGAGACCTAGACACAGCACCGCCAAGTGTCGGCTAGTCGAGCGAGTGAACATGTTGAATAGCTTATTCATGGTCCTCAATAGGTCACCAAGGCTGGGTGGCTAAAGACAGCGGTCAGGAGTAGGCCCCATGCCTTGCGCGTGGCATCTGCAGTGCCATCTGGGCTGATCTTGGTCCATAGCGCCTGTAGGTCGATATAGATTTGGTCTTTGTCCGTCAGCGGGGTGCCGGTTAGACGCAGCCAAAGGTCCTGAATCTGTTTGGCTACGGTGATCGCGCTCGCTCCCGTTGCGGCGCCGTCGGGTAGGGTGGTGAGCAGGTGGCGATTGGTCGCCAGGGCCGCATCGGCTAGCTCCTCGGACACGACGGCCGTCGCCCCCTGCCTCGCCAAGCGATCAACCGCGTGCCAATAGACTCCACTAGGAACTCGGTCTGAGCTCGTCAAGCTTTCATTGTGACCAGGGTCGAGGTCATCTGTAAACAACAAACTGTTTTTAGGAAGAACAGCTGCGAATAAGGCTTCCCACTGTGCTCTGCCGAGAACTTTGACACCGCTTCGGCCGCGCTTGCCTGGGCCCTTGACGCTGGATCCGACCGGCGAAGTCGAGTAGTCAGAGGCCATCACTAATTCGTGGGCAGCCGCGGTAAGGTTTTCACCACTTTTCTCGAAAGCGTCTAGAGCGACGGCCAACAAGGTTTGGTCGGCGTTGGTATAGCTGCGTTGGTAGAGTTCTTCGAACAGGCGTAAAATCTCGCAGCGCCGCATCCGCGCATCGCTGCCGACCAGCGAGCCGAGTGCAGCCAATCCCTGAAACGAGTTGCCCGCATAGAGGCCGGTGGTCGTGTCAAGCGCAGCCGGTGGTTGGAGCCAGGCGGCGAACGAGTCACCGCTGGCGAAGCCGCTGTAAGCTTGGCGAGCCCCAGCAAAAAGTGTATGGCAGCCGGCGCATTCTTTTTTGCTAAGCGATAGGGCGTTTAAGTCGCTGGCGATCTCGTTGCCGTCAAGAGCGCTAAAGTCATGGACTGAAGCAGGGGTTGGGGCAGTGCAGAGTAATTCTTTGAACAACCTTCCGGTGCGTTGGTAAATTCCGCTGTCGCTATTGATGCTGGCAAGAAGGCCCGGATCAACCAACAGGCCCGCTGCGGTGGCCTGGCCAAAGGTCGTGGCCAGGCGGCTTGACCCACCGGTAAAGGCTGCGCCGAGATCGCTGGCTCCCCAGAGGCTTAGCAGCGTTGATGTGACGGTGGTCTGCGGGGTTTCATAGAGGCGGTGCCAAGGTAGGTGTTGTTCCAAGACGTAGCGTACTGCCAAGCTGGGTTGCTGGACGATTGCTTGACGCGTCGCTGCTGTCAATGCTGCTGCAAGGCTGCTGTCGCCGGCAGCGGCAAAGCGATCAAGGTCGCCCAGAACATGACTGTCCAGGTGCCACATGCGCGGGTGCAATGCCGCCAGTGCCTGGGCACTGGCGTGGTCATTCAAGTAGGCGCTGGCGACCTGGGCGATACCTGCCGAAGCCGCGCTGACGAGGCTGCTGTCGGCACTATTTGGCAAGCGCATGGTCAAATCAAGCGCCAGGCGGCGCACCAGCTGCGGCGCCCCGAGCGGAATGGTTTTGCCCTCGTCGGGTGTGTCCTCGGGTTTTTTAGCCGGCGGTGCTGGTGCTGGCGCCGGTGTGGAAGGCCCCTGGGGCAATAAATTATCGGAGATCGAACAAGCGTAACTCGTCATGGCCAGGACAAGCCCTAGCAGAGGTCTGCGGAGTTTTAGGCGTAATGGCAGCATAGTGTAGCCTATGCTTCGGCCAAAAGGCCGCGGCCCTTAAACCTGACCCCCCGCGTTGCCGCTTGCGCAATCGGCAGCAAAGCGGGATTAGCATCGAGATACCGCTTAAGTGCAGTGACGGGGCAGGCCTTGGCCGCCTTCTATAAAGCAGCGTAGAGGCGTGATATTTCGAGATCGCTGAGCTGACCAAGTCCTGAGCCAGCCTCGGTGACGGTTTCCGATCGCTGCTTTTCGACTCCGCGCATCATCATGCACAGGTGCTGAGCGGTGGCGCGCACGACGACGGCCCGTGGCTTTATCAGGCCGAAGAGGGCATCGGCAACCTGCTGCGTCAAGCGCTCCTGCACCTGCAGGCGTCGCGCGTACATATTGATGAGCCGCGGAATCTTCGACAATCCGACGATCTGTTCACCAGGGTAGTAGGCGACGCTGATCTTGCCCCAAAATGGCAGCATATGGTGTTCGCATAAACTATAAAACTCGACCTCGCGCACCGATACCAGGCCGTTGCTCTCAGAACTGAACACGCCAGAGCCAGCCACCGCTTCAGGCGTCGTGTGGTAGCCACTGAGGAGCTGCGTCATGGCCTTCGCGTAGCGCGCTGGAGTCGCCTTTAAGCCTTGGCGATCGGGATCCTCGGGGGTGGCGGAGAGCAGCAGCAAGCCTGCCATCTCGGTATTGTTTAGCTGGTTGGGGTGGGTTGCTGATTGCGGTAAGCGGTGCAGACCACGAAGGGGGGCGGGCAGACTCGAGTTGCTTGGGTCTACGCCTGGTGTCTCGCATCCATCCGGTTGATCGTGCAGCATCGACTTTCCTCGTATCGTTTGCGGTATCCTGGGCGCAAAGCGCTGGGTACACCCGGTAGACTAGGTAAAAAAACCCTGGCGGAATATACTCGAAGCCGCTTGGCGATTCGAACCTTTTGTCGGCGGCCCGCGCCTAGGGCCCCCAGCACCCTATTTGGGGCATGGATATCAGCTGCTTACCAACGTGCCGCGAGCTTGGGCGGGAGTTCCTGCCTTGACTGGGGCCTTGCGCAAGGCGCCGGCTTCGCACAAAAGGTAGTCGGCCGTGCCCTTTTGGTCGATCCGCTCGGGCCTTCCGACGATGACCGCGCCTCTGCCGACACTGGAATCGTTCCTTAGTGCCAAATCGGCGGCCAAACTCGGCGAGGCAAAGGCCATAAGTGTCCCGTTGAGCCGGGTGCGGTCGATGCGCAGGGCCTTGTCTAAAAGCTGCATCGGTTTTGGTTGCTGCCATTCGCCTTCGGCAAAGCACCAGTCGCGACTGAGGTTGAGCATCGGACAGGGTGCTGCATGCGGGCAAGGGTAGAGGGGCAGATAGCCAAAGGCTACCAGTTCGTCGCGTAGCTCCATTGCCGCGCGCGACTGTGCCTGCGTCGCTGGTTCCAGCAGTAACAGCAGGGTCTTGCCTGCGACCTGGGATGAGAAGATCGCCTTGAGTCGCGACCGCGCCTGAGGATTCTTTTCGAGCTCGTTCCACACATACCCCAGGGAAAAGCCGCGCACCCGTGGATCGGACGGCGCCACTAGACGTGCGGGGTCGAGGCTTTCCAAGCCGACGCGGTGCGTTTTCGCGGCCAGTCCGGCAGCGGTTAACACCGCCGTGGCGGCATCGAGCAGGGTGCCAACCCCGTCGTAGAGGTGTAATTCAAGGCGACCGACGGGCAGTCCCGAGTGCACGAGAAAGTCGCCGATGGTTTGCGCGATGGCGCCCGTGCCGCATCCCAGGTCATGCCACAGGACGGGATGGGGCGAGGCGGCCAGGCGCTTGACCCAGGCGCTTAGGTCGTGGCGTTCGTCGAGTCGCCGTAGGAGCAGCATCGCCCGCGCTGCGTTTACCAAATGAAAACCAAGTAGGTAGGCGACCGTCTGGCGAGCGTTGCCGAGGAGTCCACGCGATAGATTGGAGCGTTCCTGGGTGAAGGTTTCCCACAGCTCAATGACGGTCTTGGTCTCTTGTTTCTGCACCTTGCTCAGTAGCTCGTCCGGCGTGAATTCGGCACGCGGGGTGCCCCTAGGCAATTTGGCCATGCCGAGGATGGCGGTGCGCCAGGCATCGAGCATGCGACCGGGTATATTGATCGAGCGTTGGTTCGGCGGTAGCATCGGCGGTGCGGTCTCCGTGAGGGGGCGGTCTTGGGGTTGCCAGGTGTAGACGTTTTTGCCGAATAACGCTAGGCTCGTCGATGGTCGTGGCAGGCATGCGCGGCGCCCCCTTTTAGCCTATTTTAGACCGGTGGCGCATCTTAAAAACAGCGGCCTTTGGCGCTGCTCGTGGACACCCTCATCCACCCTTGTAAAGCCCTGAGAACGCACTGAGAAAGCACCCTTAGAAAGCACTATGGCATGAGCGAAACGCAGCCCACAGCACCCCTCCACATCGGTAAACCCGACTGGCTTAAGACCAAGATCCCGTCTGGAGACATCTACTTCCAGATCAAGCGTGACCTTCGCCAGCGGCAATTGTTCACCGTCTGTGAGGAGGCCAAGTGCCCGAATATCTCGCAGTGCTGGAGCGAGGGCACGGCGACTTTCATGGTGCTTGGCGATACCTGCACCCGCGCCTGCCGCTTTTGCCACATTAAAACCGGTAACCCCGGTGGTTGGTTGGATGCCAAGGAACCGCGCCAGACGGCGGAGTCAGCCAAGGCCATGGGGCTTAAATATGCCGTGATCACCATGGTCGACCGAGATGATCTGCCCGACGGTGGAGCCGCCCATGTCGCCGAGGTGATTCGCGAAGTGCGGGCCTTAAGCCCGGAGATTACGCTAGAGATCCTCGCGGGAGATTTCCAGCAAAAGGCGTCTTCCCTGCAGGCGATCATCGCGGCTCGGCCCGAGGTCTTTGCCCACAACCTGGAAACCGTCGAGCGTTTGACGCCACGCGTGCGCGATGCGCGCGCTAGTTACCGCCAGTCGCTCGAGGTGTTGCGCCTAGTCAGGCAGCAGGCCGACTACCGTGTCTATACTAAAAGCGCGCTGATGCTCGGTTTAGGTGAATCGTTGGACGAGGTGGAGCAAGCTCTCGGCGACCTACGCGAGCACGGTGTCGAGTTTGTGACGATTGGCCAATACATGCGGCCGACCAAGCAGCATTTGAGTATCAAACGTTGGGTGCCGCCGGAGGAGTTTGACCTGCTCGCGGCCAAGGCCAAGGCGATGGGCTTTCTTTCTGTCGCATCCGGACCACTGGTACGTAGTTCCTATAAAGCGGCGAGCTTTTTTGCTCAGGCGACTGCGCCGCGGTGAGCGAGCTATGAGTCCGAATCTGCAGCTACGGCTCCTCACCCTGGTGTGGGCTGCATTGGCCCATCTGCCGGCCTCGTGGTTGGAGGCGGTGGCAAGTATCGGCGGCTGGTTGCACTTGCATCTGGCGCGGCGGTCTCGGCGTCGCCTCTATCTCAATCTGCAGCGGGTTTACTCGTTGCCGCGCCACAGTGAATTTGCCAAGGTGTTCGCAGCCCAAGTCTTTCGCCAGCAATTCCTAATCGCGCTGGAAACCCTGCGCCAGATTCGCCGGCCTGGTTGCATCAAGGTGCTTGGTTTTGACGGGCTAAAGGCGCAGATCGCTGCGGCGGAGGCGACGGGACTCGGCCATATATTGGTCACGGCGCATCTGGGCAGCTGGGAGCTGTGCGCCTACTATGCCCAAAAAGCAGCCAGCAAACCGCTACATGTTCTGGCTAAGCCATCGCGCAGCAAGCTGCTGACGGCCTTTCTCGACGTGCTGCGAGGGCGTATGGGGAC
>JAPLFX010000206.1 GCA_026390445.1 Pseudomonadota bacterium | reverse complement strand
AGACCGATAGGACCAGCAGGACCGATATCGCCTTTGGGACCTGCAGGTCCAGCGTCGCCTTTGGCGCCGGCAAGACCGATAGGACCAATAGGGCCGACATCACCTTTAGCACCGGTAAGACCGGTAGGACCGGTGTCGCCTTTGGCACCAGCAGGGCCGACATCGCCTTTAGCACCAGTAAGACCGATAGGACCGGTTGCGCCAACATCACCCTTGCCACCGGTAAGACCGATAGGACCTGCAGTACCGACATC
The DNA here is from genome assembly GCA_026390445.1 of Pseudomonadota bacterium. Classification (GTDB taxonomy): domain Bacteria; phylum Bdellovibrionota_B; class Oligoflexia; order Oligoflexales; family CAIYRB01; genus CAIYRB01. Next base: position 17,856 of record JAPLFX010000206.1, on the reverse strand, counting down.
ACCTTTGACACCAGTAAGACCGATATGACCGACAGGACCGATAGGACCTGCAGGACCGACATCGCCTTTAGCACCCGTAAGACCGATAGGACCAGCTGGGCCGACATCGCCTTTAGCACCCGTAAGACCGATAGGACCAGCTGGGCCGACATCGCCTTTAGCACCCATAAGACCGATAGGACCAGCTGGGCCGACATCGCCCTTAGCACCCGTAAGTCCGATAGGACCAGCTGGGCCGACATCGCCCTTAGCACCCGTAAGACCGATAGGACCAGCTGGGCCGACATCGCCCCTAGCACCTGTAAGACCGACAGGACCAGCTGGGCCGACATCGCCCTTAGCACCCGTAAGTCCGATAGGACCGGCAGGACCGACATCGCCTTTAGCGCCGGTAAGACCGATTGGCCCGGCAGGGCCACTGGGTCCAATCGGCCCGGCGGGCCCAGCGTCGCCTTTAGCACCAGTCAGGCCAATCAGGCCTTGAGGTCCAGCGTCACCTTTACTTCCAGCTGCTCCGGCGGGACCTGCAAGGCCGGGGTCGCCTTTCAGGCCGGGCGAACCATCGAGGCCTTTGGGACCAGCTGGACCAGCCGCACCGGTGTCACCCTTGGGGCCAATCGGACCCATCGCTCCCACTGGTCGGGCCTGCTGGTCCAACTGGACCTGCAGCTCCATCATTTCCTTGATCGCCTTTGTCACCCTTGACGCCGGGTAGACCAGTGGCCCCGGCTGGTCCAGGATCACCCTTGGCTCCGGCAGCTCCAGGATCACCCGGCAAACCCGGCGCCCCGGCAAGACCGCGCGGACCGGCGGGACCTGCTGGCCCGGCTGGCCCAGGTGCACCGTTGTCTCCCTTATCGCCTTTGTCCCCTTTCGGTCCCTGCGGGCCTGGTTGACCTGGCGACGGCTTTGGTACACATGGTTTACCGACGAAGTCGCTTGCCATTCTGATGCCGCTGTTCTCGACGCCGCAAGGCATATGACCGAGGCATGCGGCGACGCGACCATCGCCTCCCACACACATATTGGTCGGATTACCAACCTGATCGACGGCAACGAGCCGAGGTTCCATGATATCGATGCGACCATTGGCGTTAAGATCGACACCGATCGTCACTTCACCGGTCAATCCGGTTGCGGCGATCTCCTCGCGTTTAACGTAAATCACGCCTTTGGTAGACCATCCCTGATCGACTCTTTTGCTTGTCAGGTTGTGGGCATCCAGCGTTGCGCCAATAGCGACGTCGCCGATCATGGGCATCGCCAGCCTGGCAATGTCGCTTGCCGAGACATCCGCAGTGCCGAGATCGACGGCAAAGGCCAGCCGTTCGTCGCTGTCAGTCGCGAAGGCAAGGGACGCACCTGCAGAGACCGTTGCTAGGACAGACGCTAGGAACCATCGACGCATTGGATGAAACATAGGCTCATGGCGCATGGTACACCGCTAAATTTAAAAGGTTGGGATCGCGACTGAAGCAGGCAGAAATGGACGGCAAGATTACCCCGATTTTAGCACATCATCGATGCCCAGGCCAAAATCGGGTCGTGCCCAGTCACTTCGGCCTGGACTTGCACTCTGCCACTCCTGACGTGGCTCTAGCCCTCCCAGCGATTTGCATTGGCACCACGTCTGCTTTGTGGATAATTCAATGGAACAAAGGCACCCAGGCCGCGCCACGGCGCGACACCAACCGCAAGGACTCGCATGAAGGTTGTTCGCCGCCTATTTGTCATGATTTTTTGTTTGTCAGTCGCTGCGACTGGCGCGGTCCTCTGGGGCAAACAAGGGCTCCAAGCCATTGGCAACTGGCTCAGCTACGAGAGCGCTTGTGCGGGCGAACCCCAACTTGCGGCCCTACTTTTGGGGGGCATCAACTCACGACCGAAAGCCGCCTCAAGCTGGCTTAGGCGGCACCCGGGTACACGCCTGGTGGTGGCGCGGTCGCGCGACGAAGAGCTGCAGCACATCGGCATCTTGCCCAACGAAGGCCTGCTGACGCGAACGGTGTTGGCGAGCTACGGTATTGATAGCAAACGGGTTGCCGTGCTGCCAGAACCCCAGGTTGCCAACACCTTCGAAGAGGTGCAGCGCTTGGTCGCTTTTACCAAAGCCGAAAATCCGACGCCGACGCAGCTATTTATCCTCACCAGCTGGTCCCATTCGCGGCGAGCGGCATGGACGGCAGAACACATCGCAGACGAGGCCGGGATCAAAATCTGTATGGTCCCGCTCACCGAGGGCGAGGACTCACCGATCGGCTGGTGGCACACCGATCGTGGAACGCTCGATGTGTTTAGCGAATATGTTAAATCGCTACGCTACGGCTTCAAGTACGCACTGCGCTGAACTCTCTATGCGGCACAATAATTTAGATATGAACGCCAAATGGACATCCATCTCGCCGCTCGAAGGATGGCAGCACTTCCGCATCGTCGCCCGTCGCTACGAAGGCAAGATCCTACACATCGAACTCATGGCCGCCTGCGATAGTGCCGTGCGTCTTTGGCTTCCGGCAGAGCATTTGAAAGATCAGGGGCGCTTTAGCCCGGGCTGGACCCGACTCCTTGCGACGCCCCCAACTTAAACCTCTTATTACGACGCAGACCCTTTGTAAGCATCCTTGAGTGGATAAACCTGCTCAGCCCACACTCGGTCAAACGCAGCCTCATTTAGCTGCGGCTTACGCACCATCTTTAAAATCAGTGCCTGCTGCTTCTCGTCATGATCCTGGCTACAGTAAAACCGCACGGCGAAACGCGAAAAGTCGGTGATCAGCAGACGATAGATCAGTTCCATCGTATCCTCTCCCACCGGGTAAAAGCGCTGGTTTTCGGCGATCAACTGCGCATAAGGGACCAAGGTAAACAACTCGCCAAGCTGCAGGGTATAGTCGAGATTTTTGCTTTGTGCCGGGGACGGCGGCGCGGACTTGAGAAAGTCGCTCAAGGCTGCGACTTGTTCAAGAAAGATATCCCGATTGGCACTGCTGCTACCGGCAAAGGCCAAGCGGTAGTCATGAAAGCTCACCTTGCCCAACCCCTTGGTCGGTCCCTGGTTAAAGAGAAAGCTATCGTTGGTCGCATCGTCGCGCTTTGGCACCGGCGGATAGTCTTTAGGCAGAAAGAGGAAGTTTTGCATAAACTTCGTCACTAGGGCGACATTGACGTGGACTGTTCCTTCGAGCTTGGGCAGCATGCCGATATCGCGGATGGCCATTTCAAAATAGGTGTCCTGCTCAAATCCCTTGGCGGCGATGACCTGATGCAGCAGCTCGACGACGAGCTCGCCCTCCATGGTCACCTTCATCTTTTGGATCGGGTTGTATAGCAGGTAGCGCCGATCTTCGGAGCTCGCTGAACGCATATAGTCGCAGGCGCGTAGAGCAAACAGCTTCATCGCGATCAGCCTGGTGTAGGCCTCCGTGAGCAAGACTTTGACATGGGGAAAATCCGTCACCGGATTGCCATATAAGTGGCGACGAGCGGCGTGTCCCACCGCTTCGTATAGGGCATGGGTACAGATCCCTATGGACGCCCAACCCAGCTGGTACTTACCGATGTTGACGGTATTGAGCGCGCTGTCCCAAGCGTCGTCGCCACTGGCGAGAATATCCGCATCGGTGAGCGGATACTGGTTGAGGGTAAATGCGGCGACATAGGCCTGACGTACCCCGGAAGTCTCGATCTTACGCGTCGCTTGAAACTTTGCATGCTGCGAATCAACGGCAAAAAACACGTACTCACCCGTCTCAGCGTGTTTACCAAAGACGGACACCAAGGCCGCTTTATTGCCGTTGCCGATATAGTATTTGTCGCCACTGGCGGTGTAGTGGCCGGCACTTGCATGCGACAGTTGCATCTGGGTCGCATAGAGGTCCGCGCCGTGCTCTTTTTCGGACAGACCGAAGGCAAAGATGCCCCCCTCCTGCAACAGTCCAGCCGTGCGCTTCTTTAGCGCCTCGTTAGGGCTCATCCAGATCGGTCCTAGACCCAAAATCGAGACCTGCCAGGTATACCAATAACTCAATCCGTAATAGCCAAGAATCTCACTCATTGCGGCGATCCGGCGCATATCCCAGCGCGCATCCGGCGCGCCGTAACCCTGCGGCGTGAGCAGTGTGGCAAAGACCTGGTGTTCTTTTACAAAGGTCAAAAAATCCTGGTACCAGTGTCCGCTTTGGTCATCCGCTTTGATTTGTGCGAGGCCTTTGTGCTCAAAGAAGCCAATCACCTGATTCAACAGATCACGGGTCTTGGCATCGGTATCCGGGCGCTTTGAGTGATTGGGATGCAGCAGCAGATTCATCGTCAGCTCCAGTGGACATACGGCGAGACCGGTTAAAAGACGGCTCATCGTACTATCAGCGGCGACGATCTTAAAGTGCTGAAAATTCCCCGAGCCCACACCTCAGCGCGGCAAGCCCCAATACAGCGGTGCCGGCAGCGGAAAGCTAAAACCAGGCGGCGTATAAGCCGTCGCAGGGTAACTCGACGGCGTGCTGATCGTATTGACGGTGCAACTTAGATCTGCGGCGACGTAGGAGTGCATCATCAGCGCCGTACCACTCGTGGTCGTGCGCGCGGCCAACCAGGTGTGGCCACTGGCGTCAGCGACGACGACATCCAACCAGCGCGCATCGTAAATATTGCAGGTCCCGCTGCAGTCATTCGATGTGTACATGCAAAAATACGACATATAAGGTGCAAGGGCCCCCGTCGTACGATCGATCAAGCCCTGCTTGCCATCGAGAAACATGACGCTGGCGACACTGCCATTATCGTCATTGAGCTTGTTGGCAATGGCGCGGTTGTTGCTATCGTAAAGCTGCACGCCGCCAGATGCCCCGGTGCTCCCTATCGCCCCTTGCGGACCGGTCGCACCGGTGTCGCCTTTGTCGCCCTTGGGACCGATCGCGCCATTGGCGCCATTGGCGCCGTTTTGACCCGCGGGACCAGGCTGTACCGCAGTCGCGTCCTGCGACTTGGTCGGTGCCGGACTTGGCGCCGGACTTGGCGCCGGACTAGGTGCGGGGCTCGCACTTTTATGTCCGCAGGCGACCGCAGCAGCGAATGCCAAAGGCAGCCAGATCTGACGCATACTCCCCTCCTCCATCGGACCTCAAGTCTAGTGGCGACTCAGCCTTTGGTGGGCAAATCCTACCCACCAGACTCCCTGTCGGCACAGCTAGACAAAGCTTGAGCCGTTCCTCCGGGGGGACGGCTCAACACACCGACTTCAGTACGCAAACCATCAGGCCTTGCGGAGATCAGTGGCTGGCGGCCTTGACGACCGTGACGCTCAGCAATTTGACGTCGGCAACCGGCACGTCGGACAGACCAAAGCGCTGGGCGGTCTTGGCGTGACCGATTTTATCGACGACGTCCAGCCCTTCGAGCACTTTGCCAAACACGGCATAGCCGTGACCATCGGGATTCGGCGCATTCAGGCGGTCGTTGTTGACCAAATTGATAAAGAACTGCGCGGTCGCGCTGTTTGGATCGCTGGTGCGCGCCATCGCCAGGGTGCCGCGGTCATTCTTCAAGCCGTTTTTTGCCTCGTTGCTGATCGCAGCCTTGGTCGGCTTTTCGCTGATCTTGTCGCCATCGATGGTGTAGCCGCCGCCTTGAATCATGAAGGAGTCGATGACGCGGTGAAACACCGTCCCGTCATAAAACTTATCGTTCACGTAACCGAGGAAGTTTTTCACGCTGACCGGCGCCTCTTTATCGGCAAGCTCGACCTTGATCACGCCCTCGCTGGTCTTGATCTCGACGACCGTGCCCGAGGATCCTGCTTTGGCATCTTTAACCGGCACCTGCTTGGTGACAGCCTCGACTTTTGGCTCCGCCTTTGCGGCCGGGGCCGTCTCCGTGACTGGTTTAACCGCTGCGGGAGCCTTAGCCTCCACGGCCTTGACCGGCTTTGCCGCATCCGCACCGTAGGCCAGTCCAGCACTTGCCACAGCCGCCGCCACCAACCACGCATTCAATCGCCTATGCAACATGGAAACCCCCATAAGTTCTTTGGTTTTTCATCCTAGGTCCCCCGATCATAGCGGCCCTGGCCAGCGCTCACAACGTTGAATTCGCTGGCCAAAGGCAAAACCTATCTTTAGGATGGGCCCCCTGAACCATATGAGGAGCCCTGCGTTGAGCCGTGACCACCTGGCCATTAAGTCTCTGATCCGCACCATTCCGGACTTTCCCAAGCCGGGAATTATGTTCCGCGATGTCTCGACGCTGATCGCTGACTCCTGGGGACTCGATCTAACGGTACGAAGTCTGGTGCAGATCTATGCCGACCGCCACATCGACAAGATCATCGGCATCGAGGCCCGTGGATTTATCATCGGCGCACCGCTAGCCGTCGCCTTAAAGTGCGGCATGGTCATGGCACGTAAAAAGGGTAAGCTGCCCGGCCCCTACGAAGAATGCGTTTACGACCTCGAGTACGGCACTGACACCATTCAGATCCACAAAGATGCGATTAAAAAAGGCGAGCGGTGTTTGATCGTCGATGATTTGCTGGCGACCGGCGGTACGGCCAATGCGACAGCGCATTTGGTGGAAAAGCTCGGCGGCAAGGTGGTCGGCTGCGGCTTCATCGTCAACTTGCCGGAGTTGGGTGGGAACAAGCGCTTGGATCGGTATGATGTGCGGTGGTTGGTGGACTTCGCCGGTCATTGAGTCGCACGACGCGTGCGCTACTGAGATTTACAGAATGGTAAAAGCCCGCTGCGACCCTAGGGTCGTCAGCGGGCTTTCTGCTTTGGTCTCATGCGACCAGACTAGGTCTTCTTATTGAGTTTAGCGCTGAGTAGCGCGCCAAAGCTCCCTGCCTTTGGTTTGCTGTCCACGGCGACAGCAGTTTTTTCCTTCGCTGCCTCGGCCTTCTTCGCCTGCTCCTCGGCCGCAAGGTACTCGAGGTAGTTCTTTTGGTCGGCGTCCTCTTCTTCGACTCCGATCAAAGTGAGAAGGATGCGCTTTTCGCCGCTATCGAGGCTGACCACTTGCACTTCGTGCTCTTTGCCGGGCATCATCTGCGGCTTATAGGCCTCACCAAACTTACGTTTGATGACAGCCATCGGCAGTAGTCCACTCAGACCTGGTGCGATCTCAACCAGCGCACCAAACGGCTTCAGTTTATCGATCTTGCCCTTGAGCACTTGGCCGCTGGGGAAGCGCTGCGCGGCCTGATACCAGGGATCATCTTCGGCCTGCTTCATCGTCAGCGACAGGCGTTTTTGGCTAAGATCGATATCTTTGACGGTCACAGTGACTTGGTCACCGACCTTCACCACTTCGGATGGATGATGGATGCGCTTGCCCCTGGCTAGCTCGGACACATGAAGCAGTCCTTCGATGCCAGGCACCACCTCGACGAAGGCGCCAAACTGCATCAAATTAACGACCCGCCCAGTGTAGGTCTTGCCGCCTTGGACCAGGTCATGGATACGGTCCCAAGGATCCTGCTCTGCGGCCTTGATGCTCAGCGAAATCTTTGGCCGACCTTTATCGTCCTTGTCGATCTTGAGGACCTTCACCCGCACCTTGTCGCCCACGGTCACCGCATCCTTAGGATGCGCCACGCGAGCGTGGCTGAGCGCCGAGATATGCACCAAGCCGTCAACGCCGCCGATATCGACAAAGGCACCGAAGTCACGAATTTCAGTGACCGTCCCATCGAGCACGGTCTCCGGAGTCAGGCTGGCCAGCACTTCTTTCGAGCGCTGTTCAGCTTGCTTGCGCAGCAAGGCGGCGCGCGATACGACGATATTGCGGCCTTTTTCCTCGACCTTCTCGACGAGGAAGTCATACTCCTTACCCAAGTGCTCGGCACCCGTCTCCGAAAAGCGGACATCGATCTGCGACAGCGGACAAAAGGCCGTCTTACCGAGCACGGCGACTTCGTAGCCACCCTTGTTTACCTTGAGCACCTTGCCGCGCACGGGAATGCCGCGGGCCTGGGCCGTTTCCAGGTCGCCGGCGGACTTGAGCGATTGGCTCATGCTATGGCTGAGCAGGATCTCGGCGCCCTTTTTGGCGATGACGAAGGCGTCGATGGTGTCGCCGACCTTAAACTTCAGCTGGCCATGCTCGTCCACCAGCTCCTGCTTTTCGATGATCCCCGAGCGCTTACCGCCGCCGAGATCGATCAGCACATCGTTGCTCGTCGTCGGGATTAGGGACACCGTTCCCCGGACCTTTTCGCCGATCATCAAGCGCACGGGTTTGGGCGCATTATCCTTGAGCAGCGCGGCAAACTCCGCCTCTTGCTCCGCTGCCTTAATCACGGCTGCCGGGTCAAATCCCGCGTCATCGTCTTCCCACTGGATCGCCGGCCCTTTGATTTGATTCATCTGCGCTCGTCCTGTGCATTGCGGGCAGTCCCGCCTCTAGGGTGCTAAAGAGGGCCGACCCTAACATGAAGCACGGCGTCGCCGCAGCTGCTTTCAGCGGATCAAAGTCCGGTAGAGACCTGAAAACTATGACTCTTGTCCTTGGGTCACGAAAGAGCGATGATCGTGGGGTTAACGCGGAGCGCCCCGCGCTTTGCCCCAGCCCTGACCCCGGCGCCATGAGGATCTGGACGATGTGCGTTATCTGCCTCGAATTTCAGCGTTCCAAGGACCTGTCCGACGCCAAACGGATGCTCGCCGCGGCCCGTCGCGAACCAACCAGCATCCCCTCGGACCACCTCGACCAGGTTGAGCGTGACCTGGCGAAGGCCGGGCAGCAGCAAAAAGCGCCGGCACCGTGAGTGATCACGAGGATGATCAGGGGGGTGACTACTCTGAGGTGTCTAAAGACAGTCAGCATGGAGAGTCCCCTGATGCGCCGACTCTAAGCGCCCGGGAACGCGCCAAGGCGTGGCGTAAAGCAGCCTGCCAAAAGGCAAAAGTCGCCCACAAAGAACGCTCGGCGGCGCTTAAGTCGTCGCCAGCCGCCTTGGCGCGCAAGGAACAGCAGGCGGAATATCGCCGCACTACTTACCAAAAGCAGAAGGGGCGACGACTGGAGCAGAAGGCGGCGGCGAAGGCGGCGGCCGATGCTAGGGATGATCGGGCGGATGCGACTGCGACCCAAGAGGCACAGGACGTCACGCGACCGACGATGGCGGACTTGCGGTTGGTGCTCACGACGGCGGATCAACTGCCGGCTAAGGCGCGGGGATTACGGTTGGTGCGGGATGGGGAGACCTGAGTATAAGCGGTGCCGTCAGGTTATGTAGGCTACTACTTCAGTCGCTCCAGCCCTATAGACCACACTTTCTGCTAAACTATCCTTACCACCTCGAGACCCGCCACCATGCACAAGCGCCTCTGGACAGAGCCTTACCCGCGTCACGTCATTTTCAAATGGCTGCTGACGGCGTTCATCGGCGGCAATGTAAACGCCGGTGGCTTTATGGCCTGCAAGCGCTTTGTCACCCATGCCACGGGCTTCTACACACTGTTTGGGATCGATGCTGCCGCCAGCGACTGGCGCCTCGGCATCAGTATGCTCAGCGTACCGATGTATTTTCTCTTTGGCGTGATGATCGCGGCCTATTTCACCGATGCGGCGATCACCCGCGGGGGACAACCGCGCTTTGGCCTGGTGATGGGAAGCGTTGCCGCACTGTTGGCCGTGGCGGCACTGGGTGGATACTTTGAACTGTTCGGCTTGTTTGGGTCGAGCTTTCACCTCGAAGACGACTACCTCCTACTGATCGTGCTGTCGATCGCTAGCGGCCTGGCGAATTCCGCCGTGACCACCGCCTCCGGAGCCGTGGTGCGCGCAACGCACATGACCGGACTAACCACCGATCTTGGCATCGGCGTCATGCGAGCCTTGTTTGGCTACGCCCGCTCACCGCTGAAGGCCAAGGAATTCTATCGTAACTGGCTACGACTCGGCGCCTTGGCGGCTTTTGCCCTAGGCAGTCTGGTCGGTGCGATTCTGTTTGGACTGGTACAATATCTGGGCTTTTTGCTGCCGAGTCTGATCGCGGCGTATGTCGGAAACGTTGGAGTACGCGCCGTGCAGGTAGCGGTCGACGGACAGACGACCGTGGCACCAACTCCCGAAGTAGGAAAGACGTCGACATGAGGCTAAGTCAAAATATTTTATATTTTTGTTTAGTTGCGGTCGCTAGCGCTTCCAGCTTTGGGTTAAAGCCGGCAGTGCCGCAGCCCTCCACCGAGAGCTACCCGGGCCCCCTGGGCCTAAAATGGGGCAAAACCCCGCCGGATGCGCGTTCGGTGCTGACCGGCAAAGTCGAGTTCGTCAGCGAAAAGCCGGCCGCCGAGGACCACTATCACACCATCGATCAGCACTATAAGGGCGACTTCGGCAAGATGCCGACGAGCGATATCTTTCTGCGCTTTTACAACGGCGAATTTTTTTATCTAGCGGTGTCCCTCACACCCATCCTGGCTGCGAGCCAACCACCGGTGCCTATTCCACTATCCAGCGTCTGGCAGACCGTCGTGGACAAGATGCAAGGCGCCTATGGTCCGGCCTTTAAAAGCGCTCCGGCCCCGCATTTGGCTTCAAGCAAGGCAGTCGCGGTGCCTGGGTCCACAGAACAAAGCGCGATCTCGCCGCTCTTATGGAACGAACGCACCCAAAAAAGCCAGTTGGCCCTCTATCAGCTGCGCGATCTACAGATTCGCACAAACTTTTGGGACCCGTTCGCGGTGTGGAAATTCAGCAACGGTGTGACGATCCAAACCTTTATATTTAAGACGCAAGCAGCGGGACAAACCACGCCGACCTGGACGCCGGTTTGGCTCTTCGTCAAAGACGACCTCTATCGCAGCTGGCGCACGACGGTCCACACAGCACAAATCATTGAGCCGCGCGACTTCTGACGCTTGTTCTTATTCAGGCTTATCGTCACAGCTCTGAATATGGACATCCTGGTTCAGTCGCAAGACCCGTGTCGAAGTGCTACACCCTGTCGCCGGATCCATACAATTTTCTTCGCTTCAAAGCATCAGCGCTCCTATAGAAGGTCGCCTTTGCCTGATTTTCTCAGATGAGACATCGCGGCACGCATCGTGCATACCAGCGCACTGCGGTTGATGTTTAGCAGGGTGGCGGAGATTTCCGCCAATCATGCGGCAATGACTTGCAGCTCAAGACAAGGTCGTGCCCGACATGCATTCATGGTGAATGTCCGACTGTCTAGCACGCGTGCGCACATGGAGTGTTGTCATGTTGTTAACTAAAGGTAAATCAGTCGTCTTAGCGTCCATCATGCTGGTCCCATCGGCTTCAGCCTTTGCGGCCAACAGCATGCCCGTAGCCGCCGAAGAAGCAGATTTCGAAAACGCCGCCAATCTCAATGATGCGCAAATCTCCGGAGTGGTCAACGTCGGGATTGAGCATGCGGTCAAGGCAGCAAAGACGGCACAGAAAGGTGCTTCCAATCCTAAGTTGGTCGAGTATGCAAATACCGTGATTCGCGATAACGAACGCTTTGCCGCTGAATTCAACGCAGTGCTCACCAAGGCCTCAATCAAACCAGAAGAAAGCACTACAAGCGTTAGTCTACGGGCTGATGCGCTACGCGACGCTTCGACGCTGATTATGCTAAAAGGTGCTGACTTTGACAGAAAGTTTCTGCATCAACACCTCGCCTCTGAACAGCACCTCATCGACCTCTTGGACTCGGATTTGATTCCGGCCGCCAAAAATGCCGAGGTGAAAGGTTACCTCCAGGCTATGCGCGGCGACATGGTGAAATGCGTCGCTTTCGGTAAGGCGCTACAAGCCGAAATCGGCGAGTAACACGCAGCCCATGTGGCTAGGCCTAGCAACCAGCGTCGGTAAGCTGGGGGCTAGGCCTCATTCATGTCCACGCTCTATGGTCGCTGCATCACCAGAAAGTCCTGGTCAACACCAAGGCTGACCCGAATCCAGTGATGCATCCTCCTACTCAACGTCCACGTCTTTTAGCGCGTGATGCCGCTTAAGATATGAATTTGGTCGAGCGCCTTGCCACTACCGATCACCACCGAGGTCAACGGATTATCTGCGATCATGATCGGCAATCCGGTCTCTTCGCGCAGCAGCACGTCGAGGTTCTTGATCAAAGCACCGCCGCCGGCGAGCACAATACCCTTGTCGACGATATCGGCAGCCAACTCCGGAGGAGTCTGCTCCAGAGCGACTCGGACCGCCTCGACGATGATATTGACCGGCTCGGCGATCGCTTCGCGGATCTCCTCGGAGGTGACTTGAATGGTCTTGGGAATCCCCGCCACCATGTCACGTCCCTTGACATGCATCGACTCGATGACATCGCTCGGATAGGCATTGCCGATGCCGATCTTGATCTCCTCGGCGGTGCGCTCACCGATGAGGAGGTTGTACTTGCGCTTGATGTAATTGATGATCGCCTCGTCCATCTTGTCGCCCGCGACGCGGACCGACTTCGAGTAGACGATACCGGCAAGAGAGATGACTGCGACTTCGGTGGTACCGCCGCCGATATCGACGATCATGCTGCCGCTTGGCTCAGTCACTGGCAAGCCGGCGCCGATCGCCGCCGCCATCGGCTCTTCGATCAGAAAGACTTCGCGCACGCCAGCGCTCTCGGCGGCCTCTTTGACGGCGCGCTTTTCGACATTGGTGATCCCGTAGGGCACGCAGACGATGACCCGCGGCTTCACCATGGTGCGACGATTGTGCGCCTTCTCGACGAAATAACGGATCATCGCCGCGGTGATTTCAAAGTCGGCGATAACGCCGTCTTTAAGCGGGCGAATGGCGACGATATCGCCAGGGGTACGCCCAAGCATCTCCTTCGCCTCGCGACCGACAGCGAGGATCCGCTTCGGGCCGGTCACATTTTTATTGATCGCCACGACGGAAGGCTCGTTCATCACGATGCCGACGCCCTTGACGTAGACCAGGGTGTTAGCGGTCCCCAGATCGATGGCTAAGTCATTGGAAAACAAACCCGCGAGCCAATCAAAAATCATTGCTTCCTCTCAGATCGGAGCTTGGAGTCTAGTAGTTAGTCGTTCAGTCCAATAGAATGCCTATCACGCATGGCGCAACGTGGCAACCATATCGGATAAGAGCCGTGTCAATCTTTCGCACACCATCATCACACCTTCGCTGGAGTGGACCTTGACCTTGCCTGGACCCTGGATCCACTGTCTGAAACCCAAGCCAGGCGCGGGCTGCCGCCTTTTTTGCTTGCCCTACGCCGGCGGTCACTCGGGGACCTACCGTAGTTGGGATTCGCTACTACCAGACAGCATCGAACTGCACACCATCCAGCTCCCTGGCCGCCTCCGGCGGTTCAGCGAAGCACCGTTATTAAGTGTCGCAGACATCGTCGCGCAATGCACGCCCGAGCTGAGCAAAATAATCGTCGGCAAACCCTACGCCCTGTTCGGCCACAGCATGGGTGCCGTAGTTGCCTTCGAGCTTGGCCGCGAGCTGCGCCGCATGGGCCGACCGCCGAGGTGGCTGTTCGCTTCAGGCCGCCAGGCACCCCAGCTACCGTGGCGCCGGCCGATGCTCCATGGCCTGGACGAGGCATCCTTCCTGCGCGCACTGGGCCAGCTCGGTGGCACTCCCGAGGCCGTATTGGCGCACCCGGAACTGATGGCGACATTGATGCCGGTGTTGCGCGCCGACTTCACCGCCATCGAAACCTACCTCTGCTCGCCGCAGCAGCCTCTAGATTGCCCGATCACGCTCTTTGGTGGATTAACGGATGCCCACGTCAGCGTCGACGACCTATTAGCGTGGCAAGACCAGACCAGCGCCCGTGCTATGCTGACGATGCTCCCCGGGGGCCATTTTTTTATCGAGGAGGAGGCCCCCGCCATCGTCAGCACCATCATCACGGATCTCAACCATGCTTAGGTCTAGCTTGCGCCAGCGCTTTAGCCCCGTGACGGCGGTCTTTCTGATCGTCCTGGTCGACGTCCTCGGCTTTACTATCATCTTGCCGCTGCTCCCATTCTATGCCGAGAGGTTTGGTGCCAGCCCTCTAGTGATCGGCGCTCTGCTCGCTTCCTTCGCAGCTTGTCAGTTGATATCCGGCCCATTTTTTGGCCGCTGGTCTGACCGGATCGGCCGCAAGCCACTGCTGCTGGTGAGCCAAGCCGGCACCTGCTTGAGCTTTATCCTGCTGGCGTTCGCGCCAAACATGACCTGGGTGTTTTTAGCCCGTATCCTCGATGGCGTCACGGCGGGCAATATCTCGCTGGCGCAAGCCGCCATCTCCGATGTCACTGCACCGCATGAACGCGGCAAGGCCTTTGGCAAAGTCGGCGTCGCCTTCGGCATCGGATTCTTGATTGGACCCGCGCTGTCCGGCTTTTTGTCCCGCTATGGTTACGCGGTGCCGATCCTGACCGGCGCGGCCCTCTCTGGCCTGAGTATTGTCGCGACGATCTTGCTGTTGCCGGCTGACCGCGCAACGGCGGCGAGGTCGCCAAGCGCCGCGCCACTGAAATTGATTGATGTCAAACAATTCGCTGGATTCTTCGCCGTACCAGGACTGCGGCTTCGGCTCATGCAGCTATTCACCTTTATCATGACCTTTTCGATGTACACCTCCGGCATTGCATTATTCGCCGGACGGCGGCTTGAAATAAATGGAAAGATGTTTGGTCCGAGCGATGTAGCCTATATCCTCGCCTACGGTGGCCTGCTGGGCATTTTGATTCAAGGATATTTGATCAGCAGACTGATCAAGCGCTTCGGCGAGCTCAGCTTGGTCACATACGGCTTTATCGCCATGGCCATCGGCATGGGTGTGCTAGCCACCGCGCATGAACTGATGGTGGCGCTGCTGGCGGCAACCTTCACCGCGCTTGGCCACGGCATCCTCAGACCAACACTAACAAGTTTAGTGTCGCAATCGGCGGGTCCAAAAGAACAAGGTGCCGTGCTTGGACTCAGTCAATCGCTGCAGTCGATGGCGCAAATCCTTGCGCCGTTGCTCGGCGGCTGGCTCATCGAACAGCGAGCGGAAAGTGCCTGGGCCCTAGCGGCTGCGCTTTTTGCAGTCTTTGGACTCATGGCACCATGGCGTCAGCGACTGACTGAGGCCGAGCAGTGAGTGAAACATTCTCGCCAAAGCACCATGCCAAATTGGCTGACTTCGCGTGCATGCAGTTGTATGGAATGGACGACATCCAATAACAACATCCATCTTGCTTTTACAAAACATGCATTGACGTCTTACACGATTAGGCCTAGGCCTGAAGACAGAGTCTTGCAGACCATGATTGATGATGAAATAGGAGGTTTTCGATGATGAATCGTCTTGCTGTCAGCGTTGCCTTGTTGGCGCCTGTCGTCGGCTTTTCTCAAGCCGAATTTCAGAATGCTGAGGTAATGGGTGATAACGAAGGTGACGCGCTAAACTCGTTAGAGGAAGGCGATGTCGGGACCATGGACGCTCCGGGTACGATTGATGAAGAACGCGGCGGCGGCGGTGGTGGTGGTGGACGTGGCGGTGGTGGTGGTGGTGGTGGACGTGGCGGTGGTGGCGGCGGCGGCGTTGGACGCGGTGGTGGTGGCGGCCGTGGACCAGGCGGAGGCGGCAACGCGGGACGCGGCGGTGGTGGACGCGGACCAGGCGGCGGCGGGAATCCAGGTCGCGGGCCAGGGGGCGGCGGACCTGGACGCGGACCAGGCGGCGGCGGGAATCCAGGACGCGGACCAGGCGGCAGCGGCGGACCAGGACGCGGGCCGGGCGGCGGCGGGAATCCAGGACGCGGGCCAGGTGGCGGCGGACCAGGACGCGGACCAGGTGGCGGCGGGCCAGGTCGTGGGCCAGGCGGCGGCGGGCCAGGTCGTGGGCCAGGTGGCGGCGGACCGGGACGTGGACCGGGTGGCGGCGGACGCTGGCCGGGCGGCGGCGACCGAGATCGCCATGGCGGCTATCCAAGCCGTGATCATCATGGCGGCTGGGACCGTGGTGACCACGGGCGCTGGGACCGTTGGGATTATCACCGCGGCCATTGGGGCGTGGTCGGTCGTTGGGGTGGCTATTGGGGTCCGGGTCTTCGATGCATCTATCCAAGGTGCTTTCGTCACGGAGCAATACTCCGATGCGAGCTGCATTCTAAACCAAAGCTGGGGCGTCAATCAGTACGGCCTCTGGGTTTCGAATGGTTGCAAAGCGCAATTTGAAGTTTACTATCGCTAAATTGTTTAGCCGACAGCTTTAAAGCTGTCGGCTTTCGCATCGTTTAAAGCTCCTCGCACTAGCCACATAGCACTCACCAATGTGTATGAAATACCCGACAACACAACATGCTGTGCAACCTATTTTTCGAGACCAAAACACCATCCGGACGATATATTGACGGCTATGACAAATGGGCGTACGTCTAGAGACAGCGCCATGACGATCATGGCTAAAATGCGATACAAGAGGTGTTTTATGATACGTCGTCTTACCATTGGTGTTGCCGTACTAGCGCCCGTTATGGGCTTTGCGCAGTCTGAAAATCAAAGGCCGGGTATCGACGCCGGCGACGAAGCTAGCGCACTGCACTCCGAAGGTGAATCCAGCAGCGGCGCGGCCGATGCTCTCGGTCTGTTCGAAGCCGGACGCGGTGGGCGCGGCGGTGGCGGTCCGGGACGCGGACCTGGTGGCGGTGGCAACCCTGGACGCGGACCTGGTGGCGGCGGTAACCCTGGACGCGGACCTGGCGGAGGCGGTAACCCTGGCGGCGGTGGCGGGCGGGACCGTCGCGGCGGACAGCCAAGCCGAGACCGTCAGAGCGGCTGGGATCGGGGCGACCGCGGTCGTTGGGACCGATGGGATTTCCACCGTGGCGCCTGGGGCCGGCAGCGATGGCCAGGGCGTCGGCTGTCCTTTCGATGCATCCATCCAAGGAGCTTTCGTCACGGAGCAATACTCCGATGCGAGCTGCATTCTAAACCAAAGCTGGGGCGTCAATCAGTACGGCCTCTGGGCTTCGAATGGCTGCAAAGCGCAATTTGAAGTTTACTACCGTTAAATTGTTTAGCCGGCAGCTAGCAAGCTGCCGGCTTCGCCGTTCGACTGCTCAAGATTTCTTGGGGAACAACGCACCGATTTGTTCCAAGGACTGCAGGCCATTTTGCAGGCGGTAATCAAAATTGATCCGGGCCGGCTTGCAAGTAGCGTTGGCATTGACCCTGGCGCTGTCGGCACCCGAGACGATATGCATCGACTGGGATATGACGCCGCCATTGAGGGTCCAGCTGGAGGCTCGGTTGATGCCGGCAACGGCACTGACGGCGTAGAGATAGGCGTCGATCTGGGTGAAGGTGCGCTCGCCCCAGCTGTGACCGGCAACGAGGGGGCGGTCACTCGCGGTCCAACATGGCGTCAGGGTCTCATAGAGGGCTTCAAACTGTGCCTCAGGGAGCCATTTGTAGACATCCCACACGCCATTTACGGTACCAGTGAAGGGCGTTCCCTGGTCATTAGTGTAGATCGAATTGTAGCGGACGCCGTGCAAGCCGTTGGCGCGGGCCGATCGTCCGTTACCGCTATCCATGTAGTTTTCCAGGTCGCCGACAAAAATGCTTTTTGCTGACGCTAAACCGAGTCCATCGCTGCTGGCCGCAGCAAGGTCGGCTTTGGCTTTAATGTTGGCGGCGGCGACATCATCGCTGTAAGGAAACGATGCAAGGCGCGCCGCTTTCAGATTGGCTGGGATATAGATGTTGCCCGTGGCGTAAATCGTACCGACGCCAGTGAACACACCCTTGATCACCACATCCCCATTGATCAAAACATCTCGGTCGATCACGATAGGCGTGGCCGCGGTACCAACCAAAAGCGCATTTCCGGTATAAACCTTGCTAATGCTCGCAACCGTCGATGGGGATGCCTTG
>JAPLFX010000193.1 GCA_026390445.1 Pseudomonadota bacterium | reverse complement strand
CGCGACAATGATTGGTTTAGGTCCTATTTTCAGTTATTTAACTGGGATGATGCAGATTCACGGAACCATCGCACAAAATTCACTCACGCGCTTCGCTCCAAGCCCGACCGGTTGGCTACATCTTGGGCATGTGGCGTCAGCTATATTTGTTTGGGGCGTGGCCGGTCGCTGCGGTGCCAGAGTGCTGCTGCGCAGCGAGGATCACGACCAAAGTCGCACCCGGCGAGAGTATGAAGTCGCCATGTTTAACGACCTAGCCTGGCTCGGCCTGAACCACGCTAATTCGACCTTTAACGCGGATCAGCCGGCGGATTTTCGCCAAAGCGACGCCACGCCGCGCTATCTAGCTGCGGTGGAGGTGTTGCGAAGGAATTTTCTTGTTTATGGCTGCGACTGCTCAAGGCAAGTCATCGCCCGAACTATGCCGACTAGACCTGATGGCGAGGCGGCCGAAGAACTCTGCTACAGCGGCAGGTGTCGCTCGCGCGGTTTAGCCCTCGATCAGCCGGGAGTCGGCTGGCGGGTGGAGATACCAGAGCAAGAGCAAACATTTAATGATTTACTACTGGGCCCACAGCGGCAAGTGCCGGCTCGGCAATGTGGCGATTTGCTGCTGCGCGATCGGCATGGGCTATTTACCTACAACTTTGCCGTGGTCGTCGATGATCTCACGCAGGACATCAACCTGATCATCCGCGGCCAGGACCTGACGGCGGCCACCGGCAGGCAGCTTTGGCTCGCTGCGGCTCTAGGGGGAGCGCGGCGGCCGATGCAGTTTCTCCACCACCCGCTGATCGTCGACGCGCACGGTCAAAAATTAAGCAAACGCTTCTTTTCCGAAGGCCTCGCGGCAAGACGAGCGCGGGGCGAAAGTCCCGAGCAGGTGCTCGGTCTAGCCGCCCATCTGGTCGGATTACAGCCCCGACCAAGCCCTGTAGGCGTGGCTGAGCTGCCAAGCTTATTTCAAATGGAGCCGCATGTCTGAATTTCACTGGATCTCTTGGCTGCAAGCAAGCTTGGCGGCGCATGAACAACGCATGCGCCTTGCTGGCAGCGTCGGCCCCTGGCCAAGCGCGGATCACGGTCGCCTCATCACGGCGCCGGGCGACGACAGCGCCGTGATGCAAGGGGGGAGCGGCGATCTGCTGCTGGCGGCCGATATGTTGATGGACGGGGTGCACTTTGACCTACGCACCACCCCACCCCACCTAGTCGGCCGCAAGGCGCTGGCCGTCAACCTGAGCGACCTCGCGGCGATGGCCGGTGCGCCAGAATCGGCGACGGTCTGCCTTGCACTGCCAAAGACCGGCGGTGAGGAGCTCGCTAAGGCCCTCTACAGCGGGCTCCTGCCGCTGGCCGAGGAATACGGCCTCACCATCGCCGGTGGCGACACCAATGCCTGGGATGGCCCGTTGGTGATCAGCGTGGCGATCACCGGACGCGCCCACCCACGGGGTAGCGTCCTGCGCAGCGGGGCGGTCGCCGGCGACTGGGTCTGCGTCACGGGAGCCCTTGGCGGCAGCATTCTCGGGCACCACCTAAGCTTTACGCCGCGGCTGCGTGAGGCCTGGCAGCTCCATAGGGATTACGGCCTGCATGCGATGCTTGATCTCAGCGACGGCTTAGCCGGCGATTTGCGGCATATCCTCACGGCCAGCGGTGTCGGGGCTAGGCTTGATGCGGCCGCACTGCCGATCAGTCAAGCGGCGCGGGGCCTGGCGGCGGGGCAGGCAGATCCACGGGCCGCTGCACAGCAACACGCCCTGAGCGACGGTGAGGACTTCGAGCTGTGCTTCACCTTGCCGGAGGCGGCGGCACAACGGCTGCTGGATGCCCAGCCTCTGCCCGGCGTGACCATTAGCAAGATCGGCGAGGTCACCGCTGCGAAGGGTCTGGTTTGGCAAGGGGGCGGCGCTGTGGCAGTGGGGGGGGTGGCAGCATGTGTTTTGAGCGAC
Source organism: Pseudomonadota bacterium (assembly GCA_026390445.1). Classification (GTDB taxonomy): domain Bacteria; phylum Bdellovibrionota_B; class Oligoflexia; order Oligoflexales; family CAIYRB01; genus CAIYRB01. The sequence continues at coordinate 17 of JAPLFX010000193.1, read as the reverse complement.
CATTGAGCCTGGAATCA
>JAPLFX010000008.1 GCA_026390445.1 Pseudomonadota bacterium | reverse complement strand
GCGATGGTCGGCGAACTGCTTGCCGAGTAAGATCAACGAATCCTGGATCACCGCATTGAGGCTGATCGGCTTTTTCTTTTGGCGTGACGTGTCGGCAGAAAAGGTGCGCAGATGGTCGATGATTTTGCGCATGCGCAACGATGCCCGAACGATGTTAGCGGCGAGTTCTTTAGTCCTTTCGGGAGCAACGGCGCCGGTGCCTATGACTTCGGCAAAGCCGAGGACCGCGGTGAGTGGATTGTTTAGCTCATGGGCGACTCCGGCGCCTAGGGTGCCGAGCGAGGCGAGCTTTGAGGACTGGACCAACTGGCCTTGGATGGTGCGGAGTTCCGCCTCACGGCGACGAGCAAGCGTCAGGTCTTGGAGGACAAAAACTGCCGCTGCGCCGATATCGCCTCCGGCAAGAGGTGCGCCGACCAAGGCAATGGCAACAGTCTGGTCACTTGGGAGCTTCAGGGTTAGCTGGTCGCTTACGGTATATTGTGCGAACACCTGTGCTAATAATTCGGCTGGGTCGCTGGTTTTGGACTCCGTATCGAGCCCAAGTAGGTCGATGAGCGCCATGCCGACCAGACTTTCTGCAGGCATCTGCAGCAGTTTGCTACCAGCTTGATTGACCCGTTTGATCGTGCCGTCGTGATTGGTGACGAGCACAGCATCGACCAAAGCCTCCATCACGCTATCGACCAATTTTTTATCGACCAAGGCGCGACGCGAGTCCTTGATGCCTAACAACATGCGGTTTGCGGCGGAGGCTAACTCCCCGAGCTCATCGCCGCTGGTATCGCTGGTGAGAGGGTCGATTTTATCGATGTCGGTGCCGGCGAAATGCAAACCGATGCGCCGGATGCGGCGTAGGACCGTCGTCAAAATCGAGCTGCTGAAGGTGACCGTGATCAAAGTCACCACCGAGATCATGCCGAAGGCGATGTAGGTGCTTCGCCTGCTGTGCTGTCTGATCTCATCGAGGTGACTTTCGAAATTCGCATTGGCCGTCGCTTCAATGTTCCCCAGCTCTTCACTGATAGCCGTACGTCGTTTGTTCAAAGTGGTCCCGGCGTCAATAAAGGCGCTGGTCGCGACCAAGTTTTTGGTATGCAGGGCCAGGAATTTATTCGCGTCAATGACAAAGGTATCGAGGTCGCCATGGATGTCGCTGCCGAATGACCCGTTGATGCGGCTGAAATCAGTCAGGTCGCGGTGAATGCCGGCGATGACCGCAGGTCCATCGCTCAAAGTAGAGGTCTCTTGGGTTGATAATGCGACCTCGATATCTTTGTTAAAGCGTTGAAAGGCTGCACGGGCATCGCGGGCTAACAGGAGTGATTGGAGTCGGCTCTCTTCGAGTTCCTGGAGTAGTCCTGAAGTCGCTCGCACTGCCGCAAGAGAAACTATGCCAGATAGGGCGGTCGCAAGGACTACCAAAGCTAAAGTTAGGGAGAATTTTAGTTTGATTGAAAGTATCATGAGGCCCCAAAAAAACCAACCCTCAAGTTAAGGGCCTTTCGGTTGGATGGTCATTGGACTTTAGCTTTCGTTTGGTCACTGCTGTAAACCACAGTAGTATTCAATGGTTGATCGCTTCACTGGGCTTTGTTGAAAAATTCCGCTCCTCCCGGCCTCCGCGACTCCGTGGTCTAACGCAGGCCTTTTTGACCACGAAAAAAGGGAGTGGGGAGAAAGGGAGAGGTGTTTATTCAATAACTCCGCTTCACTGCGGGCAGTGGGTAAGAACATGTCCGAAAATTCCGTGTCTCCCTACTTCCGCGCCTCTGTGCTTAATTGGCGTTTGGGTTTGACTACGGAGGCGCGGAAGTAGGGAGACGCGGAATTCTCGGACAGCCTCTAAGTCCACTTTCGGTCCCCACCAATGAATCTCTGGAACATCGGCATGACGTATCAAGAGCCCTAAAGGTTTGAAGCTGATGCGTCGATAGGTCCTGGGGAGGCCCAGGGCCAATGAGCAAACAAAAAGAAACTGGCTTGGTGCTGACCGGAGGCGGCGCGCGCGGTGCTTATCAAGCTGGCGCCCTGCGCGGCATTGCCGAGATCGCCGCTAAATATGGCAAGACCGTGCCTTTTGGTATCATCTCAGGCGCAAGTGCCGGAGCGATTAATGCAAGCTTTGTTGCTGCTGCTGCCGACGACTTCACCAGTGCCATGACGCAACTCGCCAACTTTTGGGGCAGCTTGCATGCGAACTCGGTGTTCCGCACCGATGTACGGGCATTGGGTCGCACTGGGCTGCATTGGGCTGGCGACTTGACCTTGGGGGGTCTTAAAAGGTCCAAGCGCGCCAGTGCGCTGTTCGACACCGCCCCACTGGAGCGCTTGATCATCGATAGCATTCCCTTCAGGCGGATCCGCGCCAACCTGGATCGGGGCATCATCCAGGCCTGCGAAGTCTCGGCTTTGGATTATAGGACGTCGGAAAACGTCTCCTTTATCATGAGTCGGATGCCCATGGTCGCATGGGTCCACCCGCGCCGCCGTTCGGTGTTCACAGAAATTGCATCGCAGCATGTCCTGGCGTCGTCGGCCATTCCCTTGATCTTCCCCCCAGTGAGTGTCGAGGGTCGCTACTACGGCGATGGCTGCGTGCGCAATCCGGCGCCGTTTAGTCCGGCGATTCGCCTCGGTGCACGCCGTCTTTTGATCGTCGGCGTGCGCCATGGTCGAGACCGTACCGCCTCGCCGCCAGACCATCTGCCACCAACGCTGCGGCCGTCTATAGGTAAAATTCTTGGTGTGGTGATCAACGCCGTGATGATGGACACGGTTGAATACGATATCGACCGTTTGGCGCGCTTGAATTCAGTGATACGTGGTGTGCCTGAAGTTTATCGCAATCAGATGCCGATCAAAGAGATCGAGTTTTTATCGATTCAGCCCTCTGAAGATCTCGGCGAGATGGCAGCGCAGCAGTTTCACCGGCTGCCTGGGCCGATCCAGTATATCGTCCGCGGTTTGGGCTCGCGCACCGAGGCATCTGAGCTGGCCAGCTATCTGCTGTTTGAGCCGGCCTTTTGCCGCTTGATCGCCGAGCTTGGTCGTCAGGACGTGCACCGGATGCGCGAGCAAATCACCGCGTTTTTATTCGAGTGAGGCCTTAAGGCGTGCTGACACAGCCAGCAACGCCGCTGCTGCGGTCTTGCTCTAAGAGGCTAGCGGCAAGGATTGGAGTGAGGTCGCAGTTGCTTGGATAGGTGAAGCTGAACTGCTCGTCAAGCAGGTGCGATAGTTCGGCAACTTTTGGCCAGGGCGCGGACTTGTCAGCCTTAAAGAAGGTGGCATAGCCAAGTTTTTTAGCGGCATCCAATTCGCTTCGCGTCTCACTGATGTACAAAGCACGGTTGGGGCATGCTTGGACCAATCCCTGCAGAAACATGAAGGCCTGAGGTTTGCGATACCGATCAAATGGCGGCTGAACAACCTTGCTGAAATCGTTCCACGGGAACACCACCGGTTCCTTTAGGCGTGGTGCGATAAAGTTTTGCAGAAAGGTGAACTTCGCATGGCAGTCAGCACCCCAGGCTTCAGGTGTGTTGGAGATGATGCCGACTTGGTATCCGGCTTGGTGCAGTTGAGTGATCTCATCAATGACCCCTGCTACGAAGGTATAGCCGCTAGCGGGCGAGCCGGTGAGGATCACCTCGCCTAGGTCGAAGTACACCCAATCAGCCGCGCGGACTGGCGTGGTCAGGCATATCAGGGAGGACCAGAGGAGTGTGATGAGTCTAAACATCGTCGTTCGTACTTTCTTGGCTGTTCGATGCCTGCAACAAGGCATATCCCTGGATCTTGCCATACAAGCCATCTGGGCAGGACAGATGGGCCTTCCATACAGGTGCGCAGCGACGGTATTGGGACAAAATAGCCGATATTTATCTTTCCTTCAAGTAGGGGCGATTGTTTGCCCGCCCCTATCGCCTGGGTCAGGGCGAAGACCCTGTATTCGCTATATTCATTGGATAAAAATCAGGATGTCAAAAGCATAGCTTTTTCGGTATGGTGCGGCCATTATCCGGCTCAAGTGATTGTCCATGCGGCGTATGTTAGGAAATCGCTTAAGATTTTCTCTACTCCCCTTCCAGCGATGAGGACCAGCGTTCATGAGCGAGTATATCAACCCAGATTACGTCCCTGAACCCGAGCGCATGAACGTCAAAAAGGGTTTAGAAGGTGCAGTCATCGATACGACCGCCGTATCCAAGGTGAATCCAGACACCAACTCGCTGGTCTATCGCGGCTACCCGGTGCAGGATTTGGCGGAAAACTGCACGTTTGAAGAGGTCGCTTACCTACTCTACAAAGGCGAGCTGCCAAACCAAAGTGAATTGGCTGCATTTACGAAAAAGGAGCGCTCGCTACGGACCTTGTCGCCAGCCGCATTGGCCGTCTTAAAGACCCTGCCGCGCAAATGCCATCCCATGGACTCTCTGCGTACGGTGGTATCTCTGCTCGGTTGCGAAGACGAGCGCATCTGGGACGATACGCCAGCGACCAATTTGGACAAGGCGATCTCGCTTTTGGCCAAGATGCCAACCATCGTCGCCGCTGATTACCGTATCAGAAAGGGGCTAGAAGTCCTGGCACCGCGGACCGATCTATCGATCGCCGCAAACTTCTTCTACATGTACTTTGGCAAGGTGCCGCAAGCGGAAATAGTCAGGGCCTTTGAGGTGTCCTTGACGCTTTATGCTGAGCATAGCTTCAATGCATCGACCTTTGCCTCGCGCGTCGTCACCTCGACGCAATCGGATATATACTCGGCAACTGTGGCCGGGATCGGCGCTCTAAAGGGGCCGCTACACGGTGGGGCCAATGAGCAGGTCATGCATATGATGATCGAGATCGGCGACGCCGCCAAGGCCGAGAGCTGGATGCTCGATGCTCTCGCTAGCAAGAAAAAGGTCATGGGCTTTGGTCACCGCGTCTATAAGTCCGGTGATTCGCGCGTTCCGACGATGAAAAAATATGCACAGCAGATGGCTCAGGTCACCGGCGAGAGCAAGTGGATGAAGATGTACGATGGCCTGGAAAAGGTCATGGTCGAAAAGAAAAAGATCTACCCGAACCTCGATTTTCCCTCCGGTCCGGCCTACTACATGATGGGTTTTGAGATTGAATTCTTTACCCCGATCTTCGTCATGGCCCGCACTACGGGGTGGTCTGCCCACGTGATGGAGCAGGTCGCAAATAACCGCATCATCCGGCCATTAAGTGAGTATGTTGGCGCTGCTCAGCGCAAAGTGGCGCCGCTGGCGCAGCGCTAAGACCGAAGCGACCGGCGAAAGATTCTTTCACACATTGCGCGAGGCTGCCTCATGTCAAAAAAAGTTCCACTCTTTATCAACGGTGAGTTCGTCCAAAGCCGTGCCAGTCATACGGTGCCGGTTATCAACCCGGCCAACCAAGAAGAACTGGCGCAGGTCCCTTTTGCCACTCTAGAAGAGATGCAGGCGGCTGTGGCTAGCGCTAAAAGCGCCTTTAAAACCTGGAAGGAAGTGCCGACTCCGGAGCGGGCACGGTTGTTCCTTAAGTATCAGCATCTACTAAAGCAACATCAAGACGAGATCGCCGAGATCCTGGCAAAGGAAAACGGCAAGGTTTTGGCTGATGCTAAAGGCGACGTATGGCGCGGCATCGAGGTAGTTGAGCACGCCTGCAACGTGTCCAGCCTGATGATGGGCGAGACCGTCGAAAATGTGGCGCGGGCCATCGATACCTACAGCTACGTGCAGCCGCTTGGTATCTGTGCCGGCATTACGCCGTTTAACTTTCCGGCGATGATCCCGCTGTGGATGTACCCGATGGCGATTGCCTGCGGTAACACCTTTATCCTGAAGCCGTCGGAGCAAGATCCGCTGACACCGACGCGCCTGACTGAGCTATTTGTCGAGGCTGGCTTTCCCAAGGGTGTGCTCAACGTCATTCATGGCGGCAAGGAGCAGGTCGATTTCTTGCTCAATCATCCTGATATTCAGGCGATCTCCTTTGTCGGATCGGTACCTGTCGCCGAGCACGTCTACCGTACTGGCACGCGTAATCTAAAGCGCGTCCAGGCCTTTGGCGGCGCGAAGAACCACATGGTCGTGATGCCCGATGCTAACAAAGAACAGACCATCAACAATCTTTTGGGTTCGGCCTGCGGAGCCGGTGGTCAACGATGTATGGCCAACAGCGTCGCCGTGCTTGTTGGCGAGGCTGGACATTGGGTCGATGACATCAAACAAGCCATGACGACGATTAGCCCAGGCAGCTGGGATCAGCCCGAGGCTGCCTACGGTCCGCAGATCAGTGTCAAAGCTCGGGACAAGATCCTTGGCCTCATCGCCCAAGGTCGCAAAGAGGGGGCCAAATGTCTGCTCGATGGGAGCGCCTTTACCTCTAAAACGCATCCACGCGGCAATTTTGTCGGTCCGACTCTTTTCGATCAAGTCACACCAGAGATGACGATCTACCAAGAAGAGATCTTTGGTCCGGTGCTGTTGCTGCTACGCGCGAAGACGCTCAGCGAAGCGATAGAGCTGATCAATAACAATCCGTACGGCAATGGCACGTCGATCTTCACCTCTTCGGGCGCTGCCGCACGTAAATTCCAGCATGAAATTCTCGTCGGTCAAGTCGGCATCAACGTGCCGATCCCAGTGCCGCTGCCGTTTTTCTCGTTTACTGGCTGGCGCAAGTCGTTCTTTGGCGACCTACATGCCTACGGTAAGCAGGGGGTCCGTTTCTACACCGAAACCAAGACCGTGACGGCGCGCTGGTTTGACGACCAGGTGGTCTCGGGTCCGAATATGACCATCAGCTTGCAGTGACTGTCAGCGCGGGTTTCGCCAATTTTAGGTCTGTAGGTGCTATGAATTTTGATTTGAATGACGAGCAGGCGGCCATCCAACAGGCAGCTAGAACCTTCGCAGAGACGGTTCTGGCGCCTGAGGCGGCGCACTGGGATCAACACAAGATCTTTCCGCGAGCAGCGATCGCTCAAGCTGGCGAGATGGGTTTTTGCGGGATGTATACCCGCGAGGACGTCGGTGGACTTGGTTTGCCGCGCCTCGATGCTTCCATCGCCTTTGAGGAACTCGCGGCGGCCTGTCCGTCCACGACGGCCTATATCACCATTCATAATATGGTGACGTGGATGATTGACACCTTTGCCAAACCAGAAATCCGGCAGCTCTACTGTCCGGAGTTGGCGGCGGGTACCAAGCTTGGGTCCTATTGCCTGACAGAACCTGGCTCGGGTTCTGATGCTGCCGCCTTGCGCACGACGGCAACCAAAAAGGGTTCAAGTTATATCCTTAAGGGCAGTAAGGCTTTTGTTTCGGGTGGCGGCGAAACCGATGTTCTCGTCGTTATGGCCCGGACCGGAGCCTCTGGGCCTAAAGGAGTCTCGGCCTTTGTGGTACCCACCAGTAGCAAGGGGATCACCTTTGGCGAGAATGAGCGCAAGCTTGGCTGGAACTCGCAATCGACCCGGGTGATCTATTTTGATGATGTGACAGTCGACGAGTCTCACCTCCTCGGCACGGAAGGCAGCGGGTTTCGTATTGCCATGAAAGGTCTCGACGGCGGTCGCATCAATATCGCCACCTGCTCGGTCGGTGCAGCACAGGCGGCGCTGACGCAGACGCAAAAGTACATGCACCAGCGCGAGCAATTTGGCAAAGCCTTGGCATCGTTCCAAGCGCTCCAATTCAAGCTGGCCGATATGCTGACGGAGACGGTCGCGTCGCGCCAGATGGTGCGACTTGCCGCGACTAAACTAGATCAGCAGAGCGAAGACGCCAGTGTCTATTGTGCCATGGCCAAGCGCCTCGCCACCGATCTGAGCTTTAAGGTTTGTAACGACGCCCTGCAAATTCATGGGGGCTACGGCTTTACCCAAGAATATCCGCTGGAGCGCTTGATGCGCGATGCCCGTGCGCATCAAATCGTTGAAGGCACCAACGAGATCATGCGCGTCATCATCGCCAGAGCGATTCTTGAAGAAGGTGCAGCGCTGACGCTGCGCTGATCCCGGTACCCATTCCTAGGAGTGTCGATATGGCGGAAGAAGTGATCCTAGTCGAAGACCTGGCGGCGGGTCATGGTCTGATCATCGGGGTTGCGACGCTCAACCTACCGGCAAGTCTCAACGCACTCACTCTAGAAATGATCGACCTCCTTGCCGCGCAGCTGCAGCGGTGGGAACGCGACCCGCAGGTGGTCTGCGTCGTCCTTCAAGGGGCTGGTGGCAAGGCCTTTTGCGCCGGTGGGGACGTCCGCTTTCTGTACGCAGCCGCGCGGCGTAGCCAGGCCGAAGGGGATGCCTATTCAAAGGTTTGCGCCGAGTTTTTTACGCGTGAATATGCCCTTGATTATCATATACACAAGTATACAAAACCGGTCCTGTGCCTCGGCCACGGCATCGTGATGGGCGGTGGCCTCGGCCTCATGGTCGGAGCGTCGCATCGCGTTGTCACCGACAAGACCAAACTCGCCATGCCAGAGATCTCCATCGGACTCTTGCCCGATGTCGGCGCGACTTATTTTCTACCCCGCTTAGTGTCGAAGGTCGGGCTTTATCTGGCGTTGACGGGGACCCGGATCAATGGCGCGGATGGGGTCTTTGCTGGTCTTGCCGACTTTTTGCTCAGCGCCGAACAGCTGCCCAGTCTACTGAAAGAGCTGCCAGATCTTGACTGGGCCGCAGCCGACCGCGGCGCCAATGACGCTGTGCTGAGTCGATATTTGCGGCAAAAGGCCCAGACTGCTGCGACGCTTGCGAAGGTGGCCTCGCCGCTTGAAGAGCACCTGGCGTTTATTGAGTCGGTATGTTCGGGGCCGGATCTGGCATCATTTGCCGCTTTGATGCAGAAAGTTCCACCCGGAGACGATTGGATTGATGCCGGTAAGAAGACCTTCTTAAACGGATCTCCGAGTATTGCGGCACTCATCTTTGCGCAGCAGGATAAAGGCCGTGACATTGATTTGGCGTCAGCATTTCGCTACGAGCTTCAGGTGGTCACTAGGTGTACGGCGCATGCCGACTTTGTTGAGGGCGTGCGGGCTGTGTTGATCGATAAGGATCAAAAGCCGCATTGGAGTCCTGCCTCGCTCGCGGAGGTGAGTCGCGCGTCCATCTCGTCCTATGTCGCCCCGGTCTGGGGTGACGTGGAGCATCCTCTGCGCAGCTTAAAATAGGTCGCTAAGTTTTTTTGCGCTGTTTGGCGCGTCGATATGGTTTTAACAACCCCATGGTGAAACGAGTTCCTGATGAGCAAGATTGCATTTTTTGGTCTCGGCAATATGGGCGGCCCCATGGCCGCAAATCTGCTCCACGCTGGTCATACGGTGACTGGCTTTGATCCAGTCGCGGCGGCCGTGGAGAGCTTCGTCGCGGCTGGGGGTAACATACGGTGACTGGCTTTGATCCAGTCGCGGCGGCCGTGGAGAGCTTCGTCGCGGCTGGGGGTAAAGCCGCCGACAGCGTTGAGCAAGCGTGCTTAAATGTCGACGTCGTGGTCTCAATGCTCCCGTCTGACCAATTGGTCGAAGAGCTATACCTCGGCCCTAAGGGCATTTTGGCTGCGCTCAACAAGCGGTCCTGTCTGCTGATCGATAGCAGCACGATCTCACCCCAGGCCAGCCGCAAGGTGAGTCACGGCGCAACCCAGCACGGTAGTCGGATGATCGATGCTCCGGTGTCCGGCGGCGTCGGCGGCGCCAAGGCCGGGACCCTGACCTTTATGGTGGGCGGTTTGCCTGATGTCGTCGCCGAAGCAGAAAAAATCCTCCAGGCGATGGGTAAAAACATCTTTCATGCCGGACCGGCTGGCAGTGGTCAGGTCGTCAAGATATGCAACAATATGCTGCTGGCCATCCACATGATCGGGACCTCCGAGGCCTTAAATCTAGGCGTGGCGTTGGGTATGGAGCCGAAGGTCCTCAGCGACATCATGAGCAAAAGCTCGGGTCGCAACTGGTCTCTAGAGGTTTACAATCCATATCCTGGCGTGATGGAAAACGCCCCTGCTTCGCGCCAGTATTCAGGCGGCTTCGCCGTCGATCTCATGGCCAAGGATCTCGGCCTAGCCTTAGCCGCTAGCCAATCCGCGCAGACGGCGACTCCGCTTGGTCACTTAGCCCGAGATCTTTTTGCGATGTGGAGCAAACTTGGCCATGGTGGTCAGGATTTCTCCAGCATCTTGCAGCTCCTAACCCCGACTAAAGCCGTTTCAGCTTAGGCCTTTCACCTATAGGAATGACTATGAAAAAGCACCCTGTTCGCGTCTATCCGTCGAAAGAGCCCCTGGCTCGCAAAGATCAGCTAGCCTGGAAGATGGCTGCGGTCGCTGCAGATCAGACACCCATCAAAGCCGACGTAGTCGATATGGTGATCAATCGCATTATCGACAATGCCTCGGTCGCCATCGCTTCGGTAAATCGCCGCCCCGTTGCCTCAGCTCGGGCCATGGCAATCGCCCACCCGCGCAGCACTGGCGCCACGGTGTTTGGCATGCCCAATGACCAGCGCTTTGACTGTGAATGGGCGGCATGGGCCAACGGCACGGCGGTGCGTGAGCTCGACTATCATGACACCTACCTTGCGGCTGATTACTCGCATCCGGGCGATAATATTCCGCCGATCCTCAGTGTTGCGCAGCAGCTGAATAAGTCGGGTAAAGAGCTGCTTGCGGGCATCGTCACCGGCTATGAAATCCACGTCGATCTGGTCAAGGCCATCTGTCTGCATGAGTTTAAAAAGGACCATATCGCCCACCTTTGCCCCGCCCAAGCGGCCGGCATCGGGACGATGCTGGGTCTGTCGACGGAGACCATCTATCAGGCCATTCAGCAAGCGGTGCATGTCTCATTCACCACAAGACAGTCGCGTAAGGGCGAAATTTCGTCGTGGAAAGCCTATGCGCCGGCCCATGCTGGGAAGCTCGCCATCGAAGCAGTGGACCGCGTCATGCGCGGCGAGGGCGCTCCGTCGCCGATTTACGAAGGAGAAGACTCGGTCATCGCCTATATGCTCGGCGGCAAACAAGGCCACTACGAAGTCCCGCTGCCAGAGTCCGGCGAGGAGAAGCGCGCGATCCTGGAAACCTACACCAAGGAACACTCGGCTGAATACCAGTCTCAGGCGCTGATCGATCTTGCCCGCAAGATGCGGCCAAGGATTAAGAACTTTGACGACATCAAGAGCATCGTCATCCATACCTCGCACCATACCCACTATGTGATCGGTACCGGTGCCAATGATCCACAAAAGATGGATCCCAATGCCTCACGTGAGACCTTGGACCATTCGATCATGTATATCTTCGCGGTCGCCCTGCAGGATGGCGTTTGGCATCATGTCGACTCCTACGCACCCGAGCGGGCCAAGCGCGCCGATACCGTCCGCCTATGGCACAAGATCACTACCGTCGAGGAGGCGCAGTGGACACAGCTCTATCACGAGCAGGATCCTAACAAGAAGGCCTTCGGTGGTCGTGTCGAGATCACCCTAAACAATGGCGAAAAGTTCCAAGACGAGCTTAAGCTAGCCGATGCTCATCCCGCCGGCGCCAGGCCGTTTAAACGTGCGGACTATATCCGCAAGTTTGATCTGCTGACCGGCGAGGTCATTGCTAAGGCGGAACGCGACCGCTTTATCGGCCTAGTCGAACAACTTCCAGAACTCAGCCCCGCTCAAGTGAAGTTGCTCAACGTCCAGGTGGACTTAAGCCGCCTTAGTCACCACAAGCGTGACGACCGGGGGATCTTTTAATGCTGTTCCCAACGGTCTCTCCGGCAGAGAAGCGACTGGCACTGCGGCAGGCTCTAAGCAGTGGGCGCTTGCTGCAGTTTCCTGGGTCTTGGTCGCCGCTGGTAAGCATGGCCATCGAAGAGCAGGGTTTTGATGGCGTCTATATTTCTGGATCCGTGCTCTCCAATGATCTCGGCTATCCAGACATCGGACTGACGACCCTTACCGAGGTGGCGCAGCGAGGTCGGCAGATTGCCCGTACGACTAAACTGCCGTCGATTATCGACATCGATACCGGCTTTGGTGAGCCGATGAGTGCCAGTCGTTCGGTGCAGGAGATGATCGAGATGGGGTTGGCGGGTTGTCATCTGGAAGACCAAGTCAATCCAAAGCGCTGCGGTCACCTCGACGGTAAGGCGATCGTGAGCCGCGATGACATGGTGCGTAAGATCACTGCCGCTGCCCACGGCAAGCAGCTCGACGCCAACTTTCTCCTGATCGCACGGACCGATTCTCGGGCGACGGAGGGTTTGGCCAAGGCCGTTGATAGGGCCAAGGCTTATATCGATGCTGGCGCCGACTGTATCTTTATTGAAGCGCTCGAAAACGAGGCCGAGTTCGCCGCCTTCCGAAAGGCTATCCAGGCGCCTTTATTGGCAAATATGACTGAGTTTGGTAAATCAAAGCTGTTGACCTTTGACCAGCTTTCCGGACTCGGCTACAACATCGTCATCTATCCAGTGACGACCTTCCGTCTGGCCATGAAGGCGACGGTGGATGGCCTCGGGGAGATCAAGAGCAAGGGCACCCAAGAGGGCTTGCTGGACAAGATGCAGCACCGCAAGGATCTCTACGCCTTGTCGCGCTACGAAGCTTACAACACCCTGGATCAGGGAATTTTCAACTTTCGGATAAAGTAACCGCCTCATGTCAGATCAATCCTTACCGCGCTTGACCCCACCCAACGGGTCCAGGCGCGTGTTGCTCCATTCCTGCTGTGCCCCCTGCTCCGGTGAGGTGATGGAGTCGATGCATGCGTCCGGCATCGATATGACGATCTATTTTTACAATCCCAACATTCATCCGCGTAAGGAGTATCTCCTGCGCAAGGAGGAGAACATCCGCTTTGCCGAGAAGATGGGGATTGAGTTTATCGATGCCGACTACGATACCGGCCGGTGGTTTGACCGCACTAAGGGCATGGAGGATGAGCCCGAGAAGGGCATTCGCTGCACCGAGTGCTTTTCGATGCGCTTTGAAAAGACGGCTGCCTACGCCGCGGAGCATGGGTTTGACGTCTTCACGAGTTGTCTTGGCATCTCGCGGTGGAAGGATATGGACCAGATCAACGGCTGCGGCGAACGTGCAGCGGCGCGTTATCCCGGTCTAAGCTACTGGACGTTTAACTGGCGCAAGCAGGGCGGCTCGCACCGGATGTACGAGATTGCCAAGCGTGAGGGCTTTTATAAGCAGGAGTACTGCGGCTGCGTCTACTCACTGCGCGATACCAATCTATCGCGGCAAGAGCGCGGTCGGCCGATGATTCATATTGGTACCGAGCACTATGCCGAGGCGACTGAGGCGACCAATCCGAGTGAGTCACCTCTGACCGAAGCCTAGATCTTGTTTACTTTCTAAAGCCGCGACGCTCCATGGCCTCGTCGCGGGCGTCGTCAATCTCGCTGAGCACGGCGTTGACGTCGGCCTTTTTGCCGCTTTGTTGAAAGCGGCCGGTAAGCGGCGAGTCGGGTTTCAGCTTGCCGTTCTGGTAGAGTTTCCAGATTTCCTTTGGGTACTCTGTCGTTAGGATCTCTGGTGCATACTGCCCAAAGAACGCGGCAAGTTGCTTGAGGTCGCGCTCAAAGATAGCAAAGGCATTGTTTGCCGTGGCCTGGACAGCCTGCGGGAAGTCGATGATGACCAAGCCCTTGTGGCCCACCAGCACGTTGAATTCCGACAAGTCGCCGTGGATGAGTCCAGCGCAAAGCATCAGCACGGCCTGACGCATAAGGAATTTATGGTATTCGCGTGCCTGGTCAGGTGTCAGGTCGACATCGTTGAGGCGTGGTGCTGGATCGCCGTCCGCATCGGTGACGATTTCGAGGAGTAACACGCCTTCGTAGAAGGTATAGGCTTGAGGTACCTGCACTCCGGCGCCACCGAGCAAAAACAGGGCATCGACCTCAGTGTTTTGCCATTCGCTTTCGCGCTCCTGGCGCCCGTAGCGGCTGTTGCTGTCCATGGCGCGAGCCTTGCGGCTGCTGCGGACCTGGCGGCCTTCGGTGTACTGGGTACGGTGTTTGAACGTGCGCTGGTTGGCTTCTTTGTAAACCTTGGCGCAGCGGTAGACATCGCCGGTGCGCACAACATAGACCTCAGCCTCTTTGCCGCTTTGCAGCTGGCCAACGACTTCGTCGATCAAGTCGGCTTGAAGTAAGGGCATTAAACGAGACGGTATCTTCATAGGAGCTTTATTAAAATGAGTGGGCCTTTGGTCGTAGCGTCATCCGGGCTCTGGGTAGGCCGAGAACACGGCACACAGTAGCCTAAATGCGAGCGACAAGCGATAAGGTTGCCGCGCTGTCCCCACGGCCTGAACTATTCATCTGTAATAACATATGGTTATGTCGTCACTGCGGCGTGATATTCCCGTTCGATGGCGGCTAAATCGACTGTGGGCACAGGCACTTGGATGTCCATTCCCTGCATAGTTTCGATGATGATTTGGCCTATGGAATAGTTACGGAACCACTTTTTGTCGCTTGGGATGATGTACCATGGGGCATGATCGCTGCTGGTCTTGCGCAGAAGATCTGCGTAGGCGTCGATATAGTCGTCCCAAAACTTACGCTCGCCGTAGTCGGCTTCGCTGATCTTCCATTGGCGCAGCGGGTCTTCGAGGCGCCTTTTGAACCTGCGCAGCTGTTCTTCGGGCGACATATGCAGATAAAATTTGACGATTTTGGTGTTGCTGTCGGTGCTGAGCATGGCCTCAAATTGATTGATCTGCTCGTAGCGTTTGGACCACACGCTCTTTTCGACAAGATGATGCACCCGTGCGACCAGCACGTCCTCGTAGTGTGAGCGGTTGAACACGGCGATATCGCCGCGGCGTGGGGTATGGTGATGAATCCGCCAGAGAAAATCGTGGTCTAGCTCTTCCTTGGTCGGGCGCTTAAACGACGTGACCGTGCAGCCCTGCGGACTGACGCCGGCCATAACGTGCTTGATAACGCCGTCTTTGCCGGCGGCATCCAGTCCTTGGAGGATGATCAGAAGTGATTGTTTATGTTCAGCATAAAGCTGCTGCTGGAGGCTTGAAAGCGCCCTATCTTGCGCCTCTGACAGCGCCCGTTCGGCTTTGCGAGTCGCAGCGGCGCCGTGCCACTGCGTGGCGATGTCGCGAAGTTTGATCTTTTTTCGACCGTCGACGCGAAAGCGATTGGCGAAGTGGAGCATGATGATAGCCTCCATGGACCTGGTGAAATCAGTCGCAGGGTATTTTATAGAAGCCCGATTGTCTTGTCGCAAAGGCTTTCGGTAGTGTGGCACATATAGCGTTCGCTGATGGTATGTTGTCGTCGAGGTTCCTGTGAGTGTTCAATCCTGTGGTGACTCTGGCTCCTTGGTCTTTGACCAAGGGTTCGTCGATCATCTCCCTGCTGATCTTAGCTCGGTCAATGCCCCGAGGGAGGTCAGGGAGGCTTGTTACACTCTGGTGTTACCATCAGCCGTGACCAAACCTAGTCTCTTGGCTTGGTCCAATCATGCGGCCAGGCCGCTTGGTATCACGAAGCCGGCGGATGACGCTGCAGTCCTTACCGCCGTATTGGCTGGGAATCAGGTGTTACCCGGCATGAAACCCTATGCCGCCCGCTACGGTGGTCATCAATTCGGGCGTTGGGCTGGTCAGTTGGGTGATGGTCGCGCGATCACCTTGGGTGAGCTGACCCTGCCAGACCGGACGCGCTGGGACATCCAGCTAAAGGGGGCTGGGCCGACGCCTTACTCGCGGAGCGGTGATGGACGTGCCGTGTTGCGGTCATCGGTGCGCGAATTTCTCTGCAGCGAAGCGATGCATCACCTGGGCGTGCCGACGACCCGGGCCCTTAGTTTGGTGGGCACTGGCGAGGAGGTCGTCCGTGACATGTTTTATGACGGACATCCAAGGGCCGAACCTGGTGCGGTCGTCTGTCGCGTTGCGCCGACCTTTCTGCGCTTTGGCAATTTTGAAATCCTCGCAGCGAGTGGTGAGCTGGAGCTGCTTCGACGACTCATCGACTATACGATCGTGACTTATTTTCCCGAGCTGGGTCCGCCGTCTCCCGCCACCTACGGGCGCTGGTTTAGTGACGTCTGTAGCCGCACCGCTGTGATGGTCGCGCACTGGCAGCGCATTGGCTTTGTTCATGGCGTGATGAACACCGATAATATGTCGATTCTGGGCCTGACGATCGACTACGGACCCTACGGTTGGCTTGAGGGATATGATCCGAGCTGGACGCCAAACACCACCGACGCGGACCGCCGGCGTTATTGTTTTGGCAATCAGCCGCATGTCGCCGCGTGGAATCTTCAGTGTCTCGCTGCAGCCCTGCATCCATTGTTTGGCCCGCTAGGGCTGCAAGGGGAGTTGGAGCGCGGACTGGATACCTATCAGACGACCTTTGCTCAGACACACGCAGCTATGACAGCGAACAAACTTGGCCTTGCCGCCCTGCAAGGTGCCGCCGACGAGGCCTTGGTCAACGATCTGTTGCAACTGCTCAGTGCTGTGGAAACCGATATGACCATCTTCTATCGTCGTCTTGCGGCAGTTCCCTTGGGCGAGCCGGCATCAAGCCTAGGTGATGCTAAGCTGACGCAAGAGCTTGCCGAAGCCTTCTACCGTCCATTGGCCGAGGACGAGGAGCATCAGAAGCTCCTAGCTGATTGGGTCCGGCGCTATGGCAAGCGCTTGACCACCGATCCCCTTTCGCCAGATCAGCGGCTAGCGTTGATGCACCGGGCCAACCCCAAGTTTGTTCTGCGCAACTACCTTGCCCAGGAGGCGGCATTGGCGATCGAGCAAAAGCAGGATCTTGGACCCTTGGACCTTCTGGCGAAGGTGCTCGAGGCGCCATATGACGAGCAGCCGGAGCATTGGTCTTTGGCCAGTAAAAGGCCCGAGTGGGCGCGTCATAAGCCGGGATGCTCCACGCTTTCATGCAGTTCATAGACCATACACACAGGTTGCAGTTATGATGACCGCCCGACCTTCCAATTTGACGTCTTCGTCACGCTAAAGGACCTAACTTCGTGCAAAAGACCACCTGGCGCCGCCTCTATGAAACCGCTCGGCCAGAGCGGCGCAATATCCTCTTTGGTTTATTTTTTCTGGCAATCTCGAGCGGTACGAGCCTACTTTTTCCGCAATTGATTCGTTGGATGATCGATTCAGTGCTGCAACCTAAAAAGGCCGAGTTGCTGTTGCCGGCAGCGCTAGGTCTCTTTGCGGCCTTTACCCTGCTCGGTATCGCCGGGTCGATTCGTTACTACCTCTTTTCGGTCAGCGGTGAACGCATCGTGCTCAAATTGCGCGAGACTCTCTACCGGCGCATCTTGGTGCAGGATCTGGCGTTCTTCGATAGCAATCGGACCGGTGATCTGATGAGCCGCCTAGCGTCAGACTGCACGACGCTACAAAATACTGTGAGCGTCAACGTGTCCCAGGGCATGCGCAATATCAGTCAGGTCGCTGGTGGCTTTGCTTTTATGTTTTATACCTCCTGGCAGTTGTCGGCATTGATGCTGCTGATGGTGCCGCCCGTTGCGGCAGCGACCGCGGTTTTCGGTAAGCGTATCCGCGGCTATTCCAAAGAGTTTCAAAATACCCTTGCGGCTTCGGGCATCGTCGCTGAGGAGACCATCTCCGGCGTGCGCACGGTTAAGTCCTTTGTGCAAGAGGGCGCCGAAAGCGAACGCTACCGAGCCTCACTCGATCAGGCCCTGGCGGTCGTCATCAAACGCATCCGCGCCATCGCCGAATTTATGACGGTCGCTTTGATCGTCGGCCTCGGTGCGATCTGCTTCGTGCTTTGGTACGGCGGGCGTGAGGTGATCTTAGATCACATGTCGATCGGTGATATGACGCAGTTTCTGATGTATCTCATGATCGTCGCGATCGGGTCGGGTAGTCTCGGTAGCTTGTGGGGCGACTTGATGGCCGGTATTGGCGCTAGTAAGCGCGTGTTTGCCATCATCGAGCGCGATCCAGACGTGGCCGACTTAGGCAGTACCCTGGACACGATCAGCGGGCGCATGGAATTTTGTCAGGTGCGGTTTAGCTACCCATCACGTCCGGACGTCGAGGTGCTGCGCGGCGTCGATTTGACCGTCGAGCCTGGTCAGGTGGTGGCCTTAGTCGGGTCCTCAGGCGGGGGTAAAACGACCATCGCGCATTTGATCCCGAGGTTTTACGAGCCAAAATCTGGCCATATCCTGCTCGATGGGATTCGGGTTGATTCCATCAAGCCGAGCTTCCTGCGAGAACAGATCGGCATGGTGTCGCAAGAGCCTGTGCTGATTTCCGCGACCATTGCTGACAACATCCGCTACGGATGCCCTAACGCCAGCCTCGAGCAGATGCGGCAGGCAGCAAGCGATGCCAATGCTTTGGAATTTATCGAACGGTTCCCCGACGGTTTTGAGACTCAGGTTGGGGAAAAGGGCGTACAGCTTTCTGGCGGACAAAAGCAGCGAGTGGCCATCGCGCGAGCGATTTTGAAAAATCCGCGCATCCTCCTTCTCGATGAGGCGACCAGCAACCTCGATACCGCTAGCGAATCCTTGGTGCAAGTGGCCCTGCAGCGCCTGATGCGTGGCAGAACCACCTTGATCATCGCCCACCGCCTGGCCACGGTGAAGGACGCCGATCAGATCTTCGTGGTGAGTAGCGGCCAGATCGTCCAGCAAGGGCGCCACGAGGAGCTAGCTCGCGATCACGCGGGGCTCTATTTCAAGCTGTTGCAGCGTCAGTTTAGCGAGGATGCTTAGCGTAGGAGGTTTCTCGCTAAGAGGGTTCTGGCGATCACCGTCATTGCTAGGATGACTAGCCAGATGGACGTCAGAGGCCCGAGGTATTGCGGCAGGAGTAAAAACAAGGTGTACGCAATACCAGTCTCGCCACCCTCGGCCAGGCCAGCTCCGAGGCGTAGGCCACGATTGTCCTGACTTGTGAGGCCTCTTTTATCGCTTAGGGTGCCTAGGGCCAAGGCGCTGCTAATGCAAAGCACGTAGAGAAAAACGATGCCAAGCCAGGACCATTGGAGGTCAGGACGGCGGACCATGAAGCCCAGGATCATCATCGAATAGGCCGCCATATCGCCGACGATGTCGAGATAGGCCCCGAAGTCGGTCTGTTGGTCGGTGCCCCTAGCGTAAATCCCATCGGTGCCGTCGAACCAGCGACTAGCCCACCAAAGGCCAAGTGTTAGCCACGTGTGGCCGGCGCCGCAAGCAACCGCAGAGGCTGCCGCCGTGAGGGTTGCGCCCACGGTGATGTGGTTCGGGCGTAGTCCAAGTCGCCTGTAAACCTTGACGATCATCGGCGAGGTATGCGCGAGGATGCGACGAAACGGAGTGTCGATCATGGGATGCGTTCGCCTCTGGGCTCTAAAGAAATCGTGACCAATTTTACCTTAGATTGAGTCTGATTTCCCGTCCATCATTGGCTTGCTTATAGTTGAAGCTGCTGGCCATCTGTCGCTGACGGCCGCTCTTTTTTCGCAAAACGGCCGGCCAGAGTCTTGCCCAGTGTGATAAACCGCGCTTCAAAATAGTGCGTCGAGAGATACGCTAGGGCAAAGGTCAGGGCAATGCACAGAGGCCTCTTTAGGTACCGAACCAAAGTATCACCTGAGCCTAGCCAGCCAACCATGGTGATTGGGTGGAGGACGTAGAGGGCGTATGAAAGCTCCGCGATGACAAACAAAAAAGCACTCTCTAGAACTTTTGATAGCCACGGCCTATCTCGATAGAGAGTGTGGCCGATAAGCAGCATGGCAGCGATACCGCGCAGCCAATAAAAGTCCCAAAACCGCGTCCATGAGGCAATGCAAAGCAATGGAAATAGCAGTGAGAGCGGTATGCGAGCGATGGTCTGCCGAATGCGTTGTGCTTGTGGATCAAGGTGGATCAGCGCAAGAGTGCATCCGGCCAAGATTTCATCGATGCGAATGTGGGTTTGCATCCATTCATCGCTCACGGTGGGCAGAAAGAGGATCGTGCGAATCGACGCGGTCGCCCATAGCAGTGGCAACGCATAAAGCGATTTTTTGCCGAATAGAGCGAACATTAGGCCGATCAATAGATAAAAATGCAGCTCAACACATAAACTCCAGAAGTGCAGGGTCACCGGATCGAAAAAAAGATTGGGAAAGTAGTTTGCTGAAAAGCTCAGATGAGCGGCCCAGGTGACTAAATCAGAGGTCAAGAAGGGCAACACGATCAAGAGATAGAGCCACGCCAAGGGTAAAATGCGAAACAGTCGGCGGATGAAAAACGTGACGGTGTCGCCACGGAGGAATAGATTCGAGGTGATCAAAAATCCCGACAAAATAAAAAAGAGACTCATCCCCATATTGCCGGTACATTTGTTGATCGGAAGGTCCCAGCTACGCGGGCTGAGAGGCACCATGTGCGTCACAAGTATCAGCAAGATACTAATGGCACGCCAGCCGTCGAGCGCTTTCAGGCGGTGCTTGGAGTCTACTTCTGGCGTCGGGAGAAGCATGGAATCTCGGCATAGTTCATAATACGAACTTAATAACATAAATTAAAATTGTTGTCAAACTATATAATGTTATTAATATATTAGAGGCCGAGAGAGTCGCGCGGCATCGTGGTAAGGTTGGCGGTATCCCGCTGGAACCTGGCCGATGTCAGGTCCTAGGATGAACGGCGAGAGGAGGAATCGATGTGCTATAGCGCACTCGTAAAAAGAGACTTGGACGACCTGCATCGTCGCTACGGCGCCATCGTCATTCGCGAACAGGTCGAGGACTATCTTCAGGCCAGTGCTGCGGCCCCCAAATTGTATCCGCCTCTGGCCGATCGCATATATCCCGGCCACTACGCGCCGGTGATATGTCCACGTGCAGGCGAACGCGTCATAGGCATTCAACGTTACGGCGCCTATCCGCCGCTCCATATCGCCAACCCCTCGCGCTATACAACCTTCAATGCAAGGCTTGAGAACTTGAGCAGTCCGTTTTGGTCTCAGGCTTTTGGCCACCACCACGGAATGGTCGTGTTTAGGGCTTTTTACGAGTGGGTTGAGGTTAAGACCCTGCTACAGGCGGGGGTTGTCTCGATTGATCAAGTGAGAGCAACCTTCACGCAGCAAATGGACGGCCGACGTAAGCACGTAGAGGCTGCGGGCAAGGTGTGGAAGCCGACCCCGACGGAGGTTAAGGACCCTAGGCTGCGCAAGATCATTATCGAGTTTAGACCGCTGGATGGGGCAGACTTAATGATTCCGGTGATTTTTTCCCTGCGGCAGCTTGAGGGTTGTCGTGTCGATGCCGGGTTCGCCGTGGTCACCTATGAGCCACCGCCCGAGATCAGCGAGGCCGGACATGATCGTTGTCCCGTGGTGTTGGATGCTACCGACATGGATGCGTGGATGAATCCTCAAGGTAAGACAGCTGCGGCTATGGCACAGCTACTGAAGAGTCACAGGCGAGTGGTATTTAGGCATGCACTGCCTAAAGCCGCGTAGCGACGGGCGAGACCGAGTATGAAGTGTCCGGTCTCGACCCCTACATTCATTGCTTGACCACGCTAGCTGCCTTAAATGCCGCCTGATAGCGGTGAAAGGGGACGCGTGGATTCACGTGATGAAGTTGGTGATAGTTCTGCCCAGCAAGGACGATGTTGAGCGTGCGGCTAGGAAAGTTGCGGGTGTGGCCGGCAATCGTTAGGTCTTTGTGCGGGTGGTGGGGAAGCCAATCGAATAGGAGCGCGGTTAATCCAGTGCCAAGGATTGAAGGAAGAATCAGTCCATAGAGCGTTATATCAGCAAGCGGCGTAAACAAAAGAGCTGTTGCTGAACCCCAATACAAAAGAAAAATCAGAAGTGTCTTCATTTTGTGACCAATCGGCTTGTCGAACTTAACCATATATTCATAGAGGTAGTGGGGATAGATCAAGAGGCAGCGTAGAAGGATCAAGAAGGGATTGCTTCCCGCGACCCATATATCAGGGTCCTTGACGGGAACGTTGGTGTGTTGGTGGTGGGTTAGATGAATGACGCGAAATGGCGGGAAAGGTGCCAGAAAAAGCAGTCCTGATGCCCAGCCCAAGACCACCGTCAGGAGTTTGCCGCGACCGCTACCCTCGATGTTTTCGTGAACGGCCTCATGCAGAACCGTGAAGCTATAGAAATTCGAGATACTGTTGATGAAGACTAAGGCCCATGCGGGTATGTGTCCCAGGGCGAAGGCGGTGACTGAGCCAATAAAGACGACCCATGTGGCTACCGCGAGACCAATGGTGGGCCACGCTACACCACCAACGTACTGGCGTAGCTGCCGATGATTGAAGGTTGCGTACACGCGGTCTCCTGGGGCTGGTAGGGATGGGACTTCAAGGTGCCGTGCATAGTCCATTCTATCAGAAGTGGCGATGCTAAATCTGTAGACCTAAGGCGTAGATGCCCCACCAAACAAATCCGGCGAGAAAGATGCAAGCCATCGCGCCCAGATGGCCGGTCCAGTGTAGCCAGATCAAGGGAGCTCCGAGAAGCAGTCCAGATAGCCATTGGTGGCCAATCTGCTGCTTGAGAAAGAGGGCAGTCGACGCAAAGATCAGTCCAAAGACGAGCGGCCGTAGCGCGAGCTCGGTGCGCTTCACCCATGAAAATGTGCGGTACCGGCTATATAGTGTGGTTGCAGCGCTGAGCAAGACAATGGGGCCGGAGTAAATACCAAAAATACTGGACAGTGCTCCTCCGACCCCAGCGATGCGGTAGCCAACGAGCGCAGCCATCGACATATTTGGCCCGGGAACAAACTGGCCAACGACATAGCTTTGTACGAACTGGTCGGCGCTGAGCCAATGGTACCGATCGACGACGACCTGCTGCAGTTCGGGTAAGACGCCGAACACGCCACCAAATGCGATTAGGCTGATGCGAAAAAATAGCCAGAAAAGCTGCCAGTAAATCATGTTAGAAATTCCCAAAGCAGACAGACGGCGACCGCAGCGAAGATCAGCGGCAAGACAGCCACCCCAGCAGACATCCCAAACGCCACCAGGGCGCCAATTAAAAAGCGACCAATCACCTTGAGGCGAGGTCTAGCCGCCGTGGCCGGTCCATGACTGAGCATGCCCTTGCCGAGCATCCACAAGAAGTTACCCATCAGCAGGAAGGCGCCAATGGCAAATCCAGCAAAAAGTGCCCTAATGCCAGGGTTATCGAGCGGCACCCAAACACCGACCAGCACCGCTAGGAAAGCCCCTGGTGTGACCAGCGGTACCAGCCCGGCCAGGGCGACCCCCGGGGAGAAAAGCCTAAAGCCTAGGCATACGGCAAGGTTGACCAGATTTGGTCCGGGCAGCACCTGGGCTATCGTCAATGATTCTTGAAAATCCTCAGGACTGAGCCAGGATCGTTTCGCGACTAGTTCATCCTGGAACAGCACGGTGCGAGAGACTGAGCCGAAACTCAAAGCACCAATCTTAAGGTTCACCCATAGCCAAGTCCTGATTGACGGCTGTTGCATAGAACCACGACTAGGGGTTGGAGTCTTGGAGAGACTTCGGCGGCATCCTGCACAATGTGTTAAGAGTTCAATCATATCATATTGTTATTTTAGCTGCATAGGCTGCAATCGGGCGCGTGGCTCAAGTCAGTTCCCAGGATGGTGGCGGCCTGATAGCCTGGGGACCGATAAATCTACTGGCATGGTCGAGTCGCCGGCCAGTTGCTATCCCAGGGTCAGTGGGACAAATGTCATTGGAGTAAAAAATGGGTTCAGTCTTTAGGCCGCTCAGTTTGGTGATCGATGAGGCAATCGACAGCAATCAGTCCGTGCGGCAACTAAAGTCGGACGTTGCTGTCCTCAAGACGGACGTTGCTGTCCTCAAGACGGACGTCCGATCATTGCGTGATGGCCAACGCTACTTGGGTTTGACCATGGAAGCGATGCAGCACGATTTGAAATTGATTCTAGATGCCGTGATACCAGTCAAGGCTCGCGCCGCACAAGTCGATCAAGTCATCGACATGGTGGAGCGCCACGAAATTAGGCTCTCGGTTGTTGAGAGTGTGGTTCGGGACAGAATAAAAGGCTAGCGCTGTGGACGCCTGGATTTTTGGCCTAGGATATGTTGAAAGCATAGAAATATTGAGGACCATGCGATGAAACTCGAAGATCTGGTGATGACACTGGACGACTTCGCACCACTGCAGTTTGCTGAGCCATGGGACAATGTTGGCCTGCTTGCGGGTGACCTAGACCAGGACATACTTAAAGTTATACTCACGATTGACCTGACGATACCGGTGCTACAAGAGTCGCAGGTGAATGGTTGTCAGTTAATCATCGCGTATCATCCACCGATCTTCACAGGTTTGAAGCGCATAGATGCGCGCTCGCCAGTGGGGCTCGCCTTAAGTCAGCGGATCGCCATATACTCGCCGCATACAGCCCTCGATGCTGCGACCGGAGGGACAAATGATCACCTGGCCGATGTTGCTGGCTTGTTATCCCGAGTTCCCATCCGCAAAGTCGCAAGCTCGGTATCAACGTCCAGCTCCGCATGGATCGGTATGGGGCGGATCGGCGGTGTCAGCCCGAGCAGCCGCCTTGCGTTGATCGAGCGCGTCAAAGGTGGACTAGGCGTGGACCAAGTGCTGGTCGCGGGACCACTTGAGGGGCCCCTAAACAAGGTCGCTGTCGCGGCCGGGGCCGCAGGTGATTTGCTGCAGCTAGCGATCAATCAGGGTGCCGATGCGGTGATTACCGGTGAGCTTCGCCACCACGATGCGCTAGCCGCCGCCGCAGCCGGCGTAATGGTCATCTGTACTCGGCACTCTTGTAGCGAGCGGCGAGCCCTGATCCCCTTGTGCGATCGCCTTGGCAAGACGCACCCGAGCGTGTCTTTTCTCGTTAGCGAGCGTGATGCGGATCCGTTTCAGTTTGCCTAGACTCTCATCTGCGGATCGCAGTGACCTCACCAAGGATTGCAATCATCTGCAGTAGTACTGAAGGCGATGGCGGGAGGTCGAGCCTGGTTTTGCCGTTGGGAATAGGATCAAGGATCAAACGCCAGTATAAAGTAGCTTGACACCCCTGATTATTTCGATCAGCCTTAGCGCCGGCCCGTTATACAAGGCCTTATTGGTGGAGGATTCATTGATGCTTGTTAAACCTCGAAGCACGACCGGCGGTCAGCCTGATGGCCAGGTTGCATTATCTCCTCATTTAGCTCAAGTGTTCGCCTCCGCCTCCCTCCAGTGTCCACTCTGCTTTTGTTGCTGTTGATCCTACTCAACAGCGTCGTCAGTTACATTCCATTCATTCCTCGTCCTTAAATCGTAGTGACCTCGTGGTGCGAGCATCTTACTGAGTTGCGCTTGGATGTTAACCAACGCTGCTGATGCTGTGCACTGTGAGCCGCACTAAGCGGCTGTCTCTGCGGGTTCGACCGAGGTATCGGCATTGCGGGCATTGATCAATGGCGCGCAGACGGTTTTGGCATGTGGATTTCTCAACCCGGCGGTCCTAGACCCCATGAGTGAGGCATGACGTTATGATTAGTCAGAAGCGCCGCAGGCTGAGCTTGTCAGCTGGTAGGGCTGGCAGGGCGGGATTTGTCACCCTGGTGGGCGCTGGTCCTGGCAGCGCTGAGCTCCTGACTTTGGCGGGGCTGAAAGCCATTCGCGACGCCGAGGTGGTGCTCTATGATGCGCTGTTGTCCGCCGAGCTGGTGGACCTCATTCCCAGCCGTGCTAAGGCCATTTATACCGGTAAGCGCTGCGGCCGGCATGCGTTTAAGCAGGAACAGATCAATGCGTTGATCGTCAGCTACGCCGAGCAAGGGCGGCGAGTGGTCCGGCTTAAAGGCGGGGATCCCTTTATCTTCGGTCGGGGGAGCGAGGAACTAGACGCGTTGCGTCAAGCTGGACTGCCCTACACGGTGATCCCCGGAGTGAGTGCACTGAATGGGGTTGCAGCGCAGTGCGCTCTGCCTCTGACTTCGCGCACGCTGGCGAATGAATTTCGTGCCATACAAGGCCATCGTCTGCCGGAGGATGACGAGTACTGGCGAGATCTCGCGCGTTACCGCGGTACCTTGGTCATTTTCATGGGTAGTAACCAGTGGCGGATCATTGCACAAAAACTCGTGCAAGCCGGCCTTGGGGCGCATACATCCTATGCGGTCATCGAAACCCTAGATCATGGCCATGGCGCTGTCCAGCAGGTGACGCGCGGTGCGCTTGCCGACGTCCTTGCTGCCGGATTTACTCGGCATTCACAAGGTCCTGCCATTATCTATGTCGGCGCTAACGTAGCACTGATGGACGAGCCAATGACTGCGGCGACGCCCAACGTGGTCGCCAACACAGCGGAGGGTCATGAGCATGTCGCTATTGCCAATTTTTCTTAACTTAGAAGATAAGCCGGTATTAGTGATCGGAGGTGGGGCTAGTGCCCATGAGAAGCTGAGCAAGTTGCTACCGACCGGTGCGCAGATCACCGTCGTGGCGCGGCGGATTCATGCGGAGACGCGCCAGTTCCTTTTACATTCTTCTATCGAGCACCACGAAAGAACCTGGCAGACGTCGGACGTACTTGCTGCGAGCTTAGTCATTTCGGCGGTCGACGATTCGGACGAACATGCTCGGATTGCCGCAGCTGCACGCGCCGCCAAGGTGCTGATCAACGCGGTCGATGCCCCAGGCAGTACGGACTGTTATTTTGGCGCCCAGGTCGAGCGCGGGCCGCTACTGATTGCGATCTCGACACACGGGAAATTTCCTGGGCTAGCACGTGCCATGCGAGTCTGGCTGGACGAACTTCTTCCAGCTTCCCTTGGGCAAGACGTCGAGGACCTATCCAACCTGCGTCGCAGCGCTCAGCAGCGCTGGACCGATCCCACATCACGAATGGCTGCTTTAAAGGGCCAATTGGCAACATGGTTGCAATCCAATCGATCAGCTAGCCAGCCGCAACCGGAGGAACACCACACATGAGCGACAGCGAAAAGACTAAAGCCGAATTACTCAAAGAAGAATCACAGGGCCTGCGCGGCACGCTCGTCGCGGACGTGGTGAGTGACGAGCCACGTTTTGGCGGTGCAGCCGAGACCTTGCTTAAGTTCCACGGCATCTACCAGCAGAAGGACCGCGATCGACGCCAGCCTGGCGACACCCATACTGGGCCTAAACCATTCACGCTGATGGTGCGTGGTCGGATTCCCGGCGGCAGGCTTGGTGCAGACCAGTGGCTCGCCTGGGACCGTATTGCGGATCGTTACGCGACCAACGGCCTGCGTCTGACGACGAGGCAGAGCCTGCAGCTGCATGGCGTGCTCAAGCATGATCTCAAAGGAGCGATTCAAGACATCAATGAGTCCTTGGTATCGACGACGGGGGCTTGCGGTGACGTGGTTCGCAACGTCACCGAGGCGGTCAATCCCTGGGGAGATCCGCGCCTGAAGCAGTTGGAAAGCCTCGCTGAAGAGATATCTCGGCGCTTTGAGGTTCGGTCGCGCGCCTATGTAGAAATTTTTCTAGATGACCAGGCGGTTGGCCCAGAAGCAGCGGAGTCTGAGGTCGATCCGATTTACGGCAAGGGTTACCTACCGCGTAAGTTTAAGATCGGGGTGACCGCGGTTGGGAATAACGCCATCGATATCTATACCCAGGACCTTGGGCTAGCCGCCACGTACGCGAGCGATGATCGCATCGATGGGTACTTTGTCTTTGCGGGTGGCGGCATGGGGATGTCGCACAGCGATCAGGAGACGCACCCGCGTCTTGCGGATAACCTCGGCTGGGTGCCCGCCGCCAAGGTGCTCGCAGTGACCGAGGCCGTCGTTACGACACAGCGCGATTACGGCAATCGTGCCGATCGCACCTTCGCGCGTCTTAAATACCTTCTCGACAGTCGCGGCGTGGACTGGTTTCGCGGCGAAGTCGAACGGCGAGCGAGGGTGGCGTTTACGGAGCGAGACCTTCCGGCTTGGCATACACCCAGCTATTTAGGCTGGCATGAGCACCGTGATGGTAGCCTGACGCTGGGTTTTCACACCTTATCTGGACGGTTAGTCGACACACCAACGCGGCCGCTAAAGGGCGCCCTGCGTCTTTTAATTGAACGCTTTCGGCTGTCGGTGCAGCTGACCTCCGATCAAGACCTCATCCTCTACGGGATCTCTCCTCGTGACAAAGGTGAAGTCGAGACCATACTCGATGCGCAGGGTTTAAGTCCTGCGAGTCCCCAGCGCCTCTTTGATCGGGCTTTAACTTGCGTCGCCTTGCCCACCTGCAGCAAAGCTCTCGCCGAAGCTGAGCGTGTTGGTCCGCAAATCTTAACCTGGCTGCAGGAGAGTCTCGACGAGTTTGCCTTGAGCAGCCGCGCTCCGGTGGTGCGTATCACTGGCTGCCCCAACGGCTGTGCTCGCCCCTACACTGCCGAACTCGGTTTGGTGGGACAAATGCCGGGTCAATATGCGATCTTTATCGGGGGCGACCGCGAAGGGCGGCGGCTTGCGGTCAAACTTAAGGACAAGGTCAAGAGCCAAGATTTGCCGCAGCTGTTTCAGCAGCTAGTAGCGAAGTGGTCGGCAGCAGGCGAGCCGGATGAATACCTAGGTGATTTTGCCCATCGTATCGGTGTGGAGCGGTTGGGAGGAGAACTATGAGTGATGGTGGGACTGACCTAAGGACTGCGACCACGCAGGAGCTCCATGATCGCTACGGTCAGCTCCCGACGACGGCCCTCGTCAAATTGGTCGCCACCAACTTTGCCGGCAGGATCGCCTTTGCCAACAGCTTCGGTATCGAGGATGTCGTGCTGCAGCATCTGCTGTTGCCGTGGCTGCCCAAGGTGGCGGTCTTTGTTCTGGACACCGGTCGTTTGCCAGAGGAAACGCATGCCGTCATCGAGCGCTGGCGGACGGAGTTCCATCTACCAGTCCAGATATGTAATCCTGATGCCGAGGCGCTTTCCGCCTTTACGCAGGAGCACGGTCCCAATGCGTTTTACCGCAGCGCCCAACTGCGCCAACAGTGCTGCGCCGTCCGCAAGTTAGCACCGCTGCAGCGAGCTTTGGTCAACCACGATGCTTGGTTTACCGGGCTGCGCCGTGGGCAATCGGCCTATCGCCAAGCCACCGCGGTTTTTGACCGAGATGAAGCCGGACGACTTAAAATCAGTCCCTTGGCGGCATGGACAGACGCCGATGTGTGGAATTATGCGCACGAGCATCGACTGCCATACAACGTCCTGTATCAGCAAGGCTACCCAAGTATCGGTTGCAGCCCGTGTACTCGGGCCGTGGCACCTGGGGGCGATCCGCGCTCAGGACGCTGGTGGTGGGAAGAGACCAGTCGTAAGGAGTGTGGTTTGCATCTACGCCGCGATCCTGAGGTTCACCGTGTCAATTAATACGACGATAGGCGACGAGGCCCTGCGCCAGTTAGAGGCGGAGAGCATAGAAATTCTCCGCGAGGTGGCGGCGAGCTACGAGCATCCCGCGATGCTCTATTCGGTCGGCAAGGACTCATCCGTCTTGCTCCATCTAGCTCGCAAGGCTTTTGCGCCTGGGTCGATTCCTTTCCCTCTCGTGCATGTCGACACCGGCTTTAAATTTAAGGAGATGTACCTGTTTCGTGATAAAGCCGTGCGTGCCTATGGGGGCGAGCTGATCGTTCATCGCAACGAAAGCGCTATCGCCGCGGGAACTAACCCGCACCAGTTAGGGACTAAGGCCTGCTGCGGACTGCTGAAAACGGAAGCCCTTTTAGGGGCGCTGAAGCAGTACCAGATCGACGCTGCCATCGGCGGGGCCAGGCGCGATGAGGAGCGCTCTCGTGCCAAGGAGCGGGTGTTTTCCTTTCGCGATCGGCATGGTCAATGGAACCCGAAAGAGCAGCGCCCAGAACTCTGGCAACTGTATAACTCGCGTGTCCATCCCGGCGAAAACATGCGGGTATTTCCCCTGTCCAACTGGACCGAGGGGGATGTGTGGGCCTACATACGGCGCGAGAACATCGCGTTGGTGCCGCTATATTTCGCGGCGCCGCGGTGGGTGCTGCGGCGGGGTGAGCAGTTGATTCCGCTCGATGACGGCGATCCGCGCCGCAGCAGTCAGCAGGCTGAACAGGTGTGGTGTCGATTTAGAACGCTTGGCTGCAGTCCGTGCACGGGAGCCGTCGCTTCGCGGGCGACCAGTGTCGATGCCATTATCGACGAATTGTTTCACGCCAAAACGTCAGAGCGATCGACGCGCATCATTGATCATGATCAAGATGCATCGATGGAACTAAAGAAACGGGAGGGCTACTTCTGATGGCAACAGCATCACCATCGCACCCTCGGCGGCAATATTCCTCTCTCCTACGCGTCACCACTGCCGGCAGCGTGGACGATGGCAAGTCGACGTTAATCGGTCGCTTGCTTTATGAGTCGAACGCCCTTCTCGATGATCAATTGGCCAGTACCAGGCGTGGTGGCGATGAGCCAGACTTGTCCCTGGTGACCGATGGCCTTAAAGCGGAGCGCGAGCAGGGAATCACCATCGATGTAGCGTATAAATATTTTGCCAGTAGTCACCGTAAATTTATATTGGCCGACGCGCCCGGCCACCTTCAGTACACGCGCAATATGGTCACCGCCGCCTCGCGGGCCGACGTCGGCATTATTTTGATCGATGCGCGCCACGGCGTCGTCGAGCAAACCCGTCGACACGCCTATCTGCTGCATCTTCTGGATGTGACGCACGTGATCGTCGCGATCAATAAGATTGATTTAATCGATTATGACCGCAGTCGTATCTTGCGCATCGCGGCTGAATTTCGTCAGCTAGCGTGGGTAGCGGCGCACCAAAGCCTGCATATTGTGCCGCTAAGCGCTCTGGTGGGCGACAACATCAGCGCGTCGAGCAGCAGGACTCCGTGGTACCATGGGCCGTCGCTGCGAACGCTGTTAGATAGCTTACCCGCGAGTACGGACCTAGCTGAAGAGCTCGTTCGCAAGTCGGCCGATACGGCCTTTTATGTGCCCGTCCAGCAAGTGATTCGCGATGGACAGAGCCGCCTCGCGGCGGGGACGCTGCAGGGTGCTAGCTTGGAGGTGGGAGGTGAGGTGCAGCTCCTGCCGTCGCAGGAGCTTAGTCATGTGGCTGCGCTGTGGGTCAATGGCGAGCCTGCGAGCGCGGCGAGGCCAGGTGATGCCGTCGCCATTGCCCTCAGCGATGAGCGCGATATCGGTCGCGGTACCTTGGTGGTATCAGCCGCAATGCGGTGGTCACCATGCCTGGCCGTGCGGTCTCAGTTGGTGTGGTTTGACCATGAGCCTTTGCAACCTGACCGACGCTATCACCTGCGTCTGGGCACCCAAACCGCTAGAGTGGAGGTTAAGGCGATTGATCACCTCTTTGACTTGATCGCGCTAGAACCAAGATCGGCAGTTGGCGTAACCTTGGCGATGAACGATATTGCGCTGGTTTCGCTGGAGTTTAGTAAGCCCATCTATGCTCGGGCCTTCGCCGCAGACAAAGCGGCTGGTGCGTTTATCTTGATTGATCCGCAAACGCACCGTACGGTCGCAGCGGGCATGATCGAATCCATCGAGTCCAAGGTCGATGCCACTTTGGATGCTCAAACGCGTGCACTAGGTCTGACGGTCGTTAGCCGATTTGAACCGGGCCCCGCTTCGGCTCAGTCGTCGGCCTTGAAGACCCGTTCTTTGCGCGTGCCCAAAGAGTTGCTTCGAGTGAATCATTTGGAGACGCAGATTGATTTGATCAAAACCATGGAGGGGGCCGGGTGGTCGTGTGTCGTCGAAGACGGACCTGAGGCGCAGGCTCTGCTTGAGCGTTGGATGCGCTCGTAGCGGTTTAAGATATTGCTTTGTTGCTCCGTTGCTTCGTTGCTTCGTTGCTTCGTTGCTAGGCTGCAGCCAGAGTAAGGGTCATTGGGGCAAGCCCTAAGTCCGTGCTGTGCCGAACGTGGCAAAAAATAGCTCCACATGCTGATCTAGCCGCGCCACCAAGGCGTGGGTCACCGGTGCTTCGATTTCAAACGCCACGTCCAAGCGTAGACTGATGATCGGAGCCACAAATTGCCCTACCAGCCAGATGGGATCCAGACGGAGAAGTAGGCCGCGGTCCATGAGTTTTTGCGCAATCTGCGTCAGCTGTTGGCGCACTTCCGCCTGCACCTCGCCAAACTTCAGGATGGGCTCATGATCCGTTCGTAGGCTTTCCATGAGCATAAAGCGAAAGAACTGCCGCTCCCGCGGATCCATCCAGCGCTCCACTAGTCGATGCAGAATGTCTTTAACAAAATCCTTGGGATGATCGAAGGCGCCCGACAGATCCAAAGCGGACCACTCAAGGAGTCGCGCACCTGGCCCAAAAGTCATAAACAATTCCGTTCGAATATCTGCTTTACTGTCGAAGTGCCCATATAATGCGCTATCGGAAAATCCAAGCTTGTCGGTGATCTGCTTGATCGACGTCGGTTCGTAGCCTTGACTTGAAAACAACTCCAGCGCTGCCTCGAGAATCAAGCTCCGGCTTCCCGGTCCACCCTGCTTTCGAGGACGGCCTAGTTTGCGTGTGTTGCGGACTGGCTTGGCAACGCTGCTCTTCATCGTTCATCGTCCGTTTTGTGTGCATTGGTCGTAGGGTTGATTGATCGATCCAGTGAACGATGAATAGGGTATGCTTTTACCTGCAACTCCTTGCTTCATCTGCGCCGAGGTGAGGCGCGAACCATCGTGGCTCCAGCCGGGAGGGCCAAACAGGTAACCTAGCAGACGTTTGGGACTGCGCCAATGGCGGGAGACATCCTTGGCAAGGTTCATCCATTCGTGCAGCGCAATGTATATCGGATTATTGCTGACGACTGGCTTGACTAGGCCAAAGCGCACAGGTTCAGCGTTGGATTCGGCGACGAAAGTGCCGAACAGGCGGTCCCAGATGATTAATATGCCACCGTAGTTGGCATCCAGATACCGTGGGTTGGCACCGTGGTGTACCCGGTGATGCGACGGCGTGTTGAAGACGGATTCAAACCATCCTAAGTTGCCGATCACTTCCGTATGCAACCAGAATTGATAGAGTAGATTGAGGCTCAATACGATCGAGACGTCCTGCGCCTTAAACCCAAGCAGCACCAAGGGGAAGAAGGTCAACGCGGCGCCCGAAAGACTTTGCGTCCAGCCGAGGCGCTCCGCTGTTAGTAGCGACATGGTATTGGATGAATGATGGACGGCATGTGTCGCCCAGAACCAGCGGATCTCATGCGACCAGCGATGGAACCAGTAATAAAAAAACTCAACGGCCAACACCAGGATGCCCATGTTCAGCCAGTTCCAACCACTCTCGGTGCGTAGCGGGAGATCCATCCAGCGATAGGGAATCCACCGTGCAACCGTGATCAACACGCTGCCACCGATCACCGCGGAAACCACGCGTCGAATCGCCAGGTCCGCAAGCGAAAGCAGGCTGTCACGAGCCTGGTAGGGGCGTCCGTGGCGCCTTAGCCAGTAAATCTCGATGGCAGCCAAGGTCAGTAAAACAGGTGATGAGTAGGCAATGGTGGTAAATACAGCATCCATATCAGCCCCCTATGTAATCAGAAGTAGTTTAACAAATTAATTTAGTAAGCGCTAAATTAATTCGTAACCTATTAAAGTAATTAGATAAAGCAAAGCTCTGGCGGCTTTTTTTCGACGCGAGGACTAGGCCTCAGATGAGACTGTGCGACATCCCGTCACAGGTGACCAAAGATTTTTCAGTTTTGTGGAAGTGAGCAAAAAGTGAGCCGCTGCACATGATTGCGGTGGCCGCAAAAATGCTGAGGCTAATCATTGGCTTTAGTTAACCTAAAAATATGTCTCAACTTTCAGTGGCTTTATGCCGATAAGAGCGCTGACGTCAGTTGTCGATTGAAAGGTCTCACATTGCTTCAGACTCCGAGATTATCGGTTTTGTATGTGATCATTTTGGGCTTTTCACTTGCCCATTGTGGGTCCGGATATTTCGACTGGCGTAGCACGAGAAAATCCGATCCCCACGGCGCCAATGCGGTGACCGTGCCCGCGGGTAATAGCGCAGCATTCCAAAATGCCGTGGCCTGTGGTGCATCCTACTCACCTGGACATGCTGCCCTGCATCTATTGTCCACCGAGGAATACAACCGGACCGCGTCCGACTTGCTGTTTACATCGAGCAAGGCGAGCGACTTGGCGATCTTCGAGGCGGCCCCGAAGGGCACCACTGGCTTTGCTACCGATACGGGAAATTTTGCTATGACCGACTTGACCGTGACCAAATATTGGAATGCTGCAACAGCGCTTGCCGATGAACTGCTGCGCAGCAAAGGTCAGGGTGGCGCCTACGCTCAGATTGCTGGCTGCGCCATCGGTCAAAGCTCCGTGCCTCAAAGCTGCTATCAAAAGGTGGTCCTCACGCTAGGCCAAAGGGCATGGCGTCGCCCGATTGCCGCTGGTTCTGACGGTGATGAATCATCGCGTCTCCTAGCGATCATGAACGGAGCCGGTACCTTCGACGATGGACTAAAGGCGCTCATTCAGGCCCTAATGATCAGTCCAAATTTCTTGTTTGTAAGTGTCACTTCCCCCCAGTCCACGACCGCAGGAGCGGCATTTGCACTCGATCAGTTTCAGTTGGCCAGCCGCCTTTCTTACTATCTTTGGGGGTCGATGCCCGATAACGAACTATTCAGTGCTGCCGCGGACGGCAAGCTCGCGGATGCGGCAAATATTGGTGCACAGGTCGATCGTATGCTTGCTAGCCCCCGTGCAGCACATCTCGCTAACAACATCATCAACGACTGGGTGGGTATCGACAATCTGTCCAACATCGTGACGCCAAGCCTCCCCGAAAGCGTTAAAGGCTCGATGGCACAGGAAACCCAGCGTCTGATTCAGGACATCGTGTCCAGCAACTCCAGTCTCCTGACCATGACGTCTGCCGCATATTCGTTCCTCAACAAAGAGCTTGCGGACCTCTACAGCCTGCCATTTCCAGGTGCCGACCCAAAAGCCTTCGTCAAAGTCGACCTAAGTGCCACTCCACGCCGCGGAGTTCTATCGCAGGCGGCCTTTCTTCTTGTATCGGCTGGCTCCACCAGCGAGACCCGTCCGGTCAAACGTGGCCACGCCTTGGCATCCAACTGGACCTGCTCGGACGTGGCGCCACCACCACCCAACGTCCCGGCGATCAATTCCGCAGCGCTACCGCCCAATTCGACACCCAAGCAGGTGTTGGCCGTGCATGGCAGCAATCCATCCTGTGCCTCCTGTCACCGAGTGCTCGACCCGCTAGGGATCGGCATGGAGTCCTTTGACTCCTATGGACGTTGGCGCACGACTTACGCGGCGATTGCCAATGTGCCAATCGATGCTTCGGGGACGCTAGCTGACGGCACCGCGATCAGTGGCACCGCTGACATGATCAAGTACCTGGCTTCGAGCCAGACGGTAAAGACCTGTGTCGCGCGTAAGATGATGGAAATGGCGTTATCGCGAGTGGCGAACGCGACGGATGACCTGTGCGTGGCGAAATCGACTGGAACAAGTGGATTGGCTGATGGATCCAGGTTTTCTGATTTGGTCAAGGCGGTGGTTTTGAGCCGCCAATTCGGTCTTCAGAATGGGGAGGCACCGTGAGTAACTTTAAGCTGACGAGAAGACTGTTTGTATCAGGAGCTGGCACGCTGTTAACGCTGCCATGGTTTGAAAGTGCGCTGGAGAATATCGGACTCGGCGGACTTGCCCTGGCCGATACCACCAACCCTCGTCGCTTTATCTCCTTCTACTTTCCTAACGGCACCTACAATCGCACCGACCAGGTCACCTGGTATCCCCCGGTCGGGCCACTCACCGCTGGTACCCTGTCTCCGGTCCTAGCTCCGTTCGGGTCCGTCATGGGGGATTTGTCGATATACCGCGACATCAGCACTCGCGCCTCAGACAACCTTCAGAACCAGGCGGGTCAGCACAATGGCGCATCCGTTGCGTTTATAACCTGTTCTCCGAACATGAACCCAAATATTTCTTTTGAACATATGATTGCCGCTAAGGTTGGCAAACCCGCCATCGTCCTGCAAGGCAATACCGCCGATCAAGGTGATGCCCAAGCCGACAACGCCATCTCCTTTCTGAATGGCCGCCAAGTGCGCGGGATTTCGAATCCCGGCGATCTATATCGGCAACTTCTCGGCCAGGTCGCTCCTTCGGCGGCTTTAGCCCTGGCTGGTTCGCCGACGAGTCCCGTCGCGAAATCCATTTTAGATAGCGCGCTGGTTGACCTCAATCAGTTGCGTTCGCGGCTGGGCAAGAGCGATCAACAGCGCCTGGATGACTATATGTCAGGGGTACGCAGTCTTGAGATGAAGATGGCCGGCGCGGCGCCAGGCACCCCCGGCACAAGTCCCGGCACTAGCCCTGGCACTAGCCCGTCGACGCCTACTCCGGTGGGCAACGCCTGCGTTGCCCCGACCAATGACGCGGCGGTTGACAGCGCGGCCGCGGCGGCTAACGGTAGTCTGTATCTCGAGCGCATGCGGGTGTTCAACGATCTGATTACGATTGCGTTCTCCTGCGACATCACTCGGTCCATCAGCGTGATGTTGGATGTCGAAACCGGGGGACGATCGCTCCCAGCGGCGCCGCCCAGCCTTGTCTACCAAGGCGCCGACATCGCCGGTTGGAATAATCACCTGCTATCTCACTTCGGCCACTTTGAATCTGGTGACTATTCTCATTCCACGCCAGATGGCATCCCGCGTTGCATCACGCGAGACCGCTTTTATTTGTCGGTGGTCGTGGACCTCATCACCAAACTTAAATCCGCTCGCGATGCCAATGGTGGTGCTGTCTTGGACAACACCATTATACACGCTGGTTTTGGCGTAAAGGATGGTATGCACAATGCCTCCAATACGAAGAGCCCGCCGACCTTGGTAGCTGGAGGTCGCAACTTCTTAACCCCTGGCCAGGTCTTTGACTTCGGAGCTTATGACGTCTCCGACATGTTCTACACCTTCAACAACATCCTTGGCTTGGGCATGGATAATTTCCAAGGCGGCTCGAAGCTTATGAAGTTGTAAACTATCGATACGCAGAGGTCAGCGCCTTCGCGAGTTCGTCCACCAGCACTCGAACCTTGGGGTGCTGGAACTTTTGGCCTGGATAGACAATGCAAATGGGCGATGATTCGGAAGACCAGCCAGGAAGGATCGGAACAAGCCTCTTTGCTGCTACATCTTCGCGGCAGACAAAGGTTGGGATCAGGGCAATCCCATGATCATCCATCGCCAACTCTTTCAACGCGCCGATATCATCAGCGGTGACAGAGCCTGCCACCTTGATCCTCGCTCGCTGTCTGCCATTGACCATCTCCCACTCGTGACTCTTCGCCTTGGGGAATACGATGCATTGGTGGCTAGCAAGGTCCTTTGGTTGTTGCGGCACGCCAGCTCCTGCCACGTATCCCGGCGAGGCAAAGAGCGCCCAGTTGGTCGTCGCGACCTTTTTCGCCACCAAAGATGAGTCTTGGAGAACTCCTGCTCGAATGGCAACGTCGACTCCTTCGCCGATCAAGTCAACGTAACGGTTAGTCAGGAGCAAGTCGACACTGACGCCGGGGTATCTAGCGAAAAAGCCCTTCAAAAACTGCGAAAGCAGCCGACTCGAGCCGCTAGGCGCTGTGATGCTCACCCGGCCCTGAGGCACCTTCTGGCCCCCTGCCGCCACCGCTTCCGCTGATTCAATCTCAGCGAGCGCCCTGGCGCAGGACTGAAAGAAGATCTTGCCCTCGTCCGTTAGGTGCAACTTGCGGGTGGTCCGTTGAAGGAGGGTAACGCCCAGCCTTCGCTCAAGGCCCGATACCTTTGAGCTCACGGTCGACTTTGGCGCCCCTAGCCTTCGGGCTGCCTCAGTGAAACTGCCTGCCTGGACAACCTTAATAAATACCGTAATATCATTAAGTTCCATAGGTAGGGTGCCTTTGTTCAGTATGATGGACAATCATTTCATATTTTCCCATCTATTGTCTAATCGAACATCTGCCGAATAGTTGTTCGTGTGAGGGACACCACTAACTTCAGATGGGAGACACGACGATGACGACGAACCAAAGCTTGAACTCTATGAACTCTGTTGGATCATCCTCTGTACACAGCCAATCAGTATGGGGCGTGCGTGCATTCGCAGCGGCACGCTACCTCTTGGCGGCTCTGCTACTCTTTGGCGTGGCCAATGCGATCTTTAACTTTGCGCCGCAGCCACCGCTGCCAGCGGGCGCCCAGGCATTCATGGGAGGACTCTTCAGCGCTCCGTACTTCTTAGTGCTGCTC
The DNA here is from genome assembly GCA_026390445.1 of Pseudomonadota bacterium. Classification (GTDB taxonomy): domain Bacteria; phylum Bdellovibrionota_B; class Oligoflexia; order Oligoflexales; family CAIYRB01; genus CAIYRB01. The sequence continues at coordinate 8,540 of JAPLFX010000008.1, read as the reverse complement.
AAAGGGACCGAGCTCCTGGTGGCACTGGCCTTGCTGAGCAATCGCTTCGTTCCCTTGGCACTCATTGTGCTGGCGCCGATCACCGTTAACATTGTGCTCTTTCACATTGTCTTAGCGCCTGCAGGAGCCCCTATTGCGGCAGCACTGCTGGTGTTCCACCTCGCCGCAGCTTGGTCCCGCTGGGATAGCTATCGGACGGTTTTGGCCGCGAAATAAACACGGATGAACGCCCAAAGGAGTCGCCTATGTTGAAGATTCGACCATCGAACCAGCGCGGGCTTGCCGACCATGGCTGGCTAAAATCTCGGCACACGTTTTCCTTCGCCGAATATCACGATGCTGAGCATAGGGGATTCGGCACCCTCCGGGTCATCAATGAGGACCGCATCGAGGGCGGCTCTGGCTTTGGCGCCCACCCTCATCGCGACATGGAGATCATTTCCTATGTCGTGGATGGCGGCCTCGCTCACCGTGATTCGATGGGTAACGAGACGGTGATTCGCCCAGGTGAAGTGCAAAGGATGAGTGCTGGTAGCGGCATCGTTCACGCCGAAATGAACCACGAGACCGACAAAGTGACGCATTTTTTTCAGATCTGGATTCAGCCGACTCAGCGGGGCTTGGCGCCAAGCTATGGACAAAAGGACTTCAGTGCGGAGCTGGCGCGGGGTGGGCTGGTTTTGGTGATCTCAAAGGAAGGTCGCGACGCTTCCGTGGCGATCAACCAGGATGTCGATTTGTATGTTGCGCGGCTGAAGGCAAACGACCATCTTCACTTTCCGCTGAGACCCAAGCGCCGCGCTTGGATCCAGATCGTCACAGGTGGCGTCAGCGTGCAGGGGCAGCAACTGCAAACCGGTGATGGGGTTGCTGTGTGGGACGAGGCAGAGATCAAGGTCGTTGGTAGGGACGACTCAGAAGTGATGGTCTTTGATTTGCCGAATGTGGGATTTGATAGTTAGTGATCAGTCCAGCTGCGACCCTTCGAGCTTTGCGCACTAGTCCTGGATTCGGGATGAACCTTGATCACTGCGCTAAAAGCTTAGCTTGGTGTGCGCTGGTCTGGGCCTGGCGGCTATGCCGTACCTCGATCACTAGAGCACTTTCTGCAAAGGATTGAAGCTGTTGATCGACATGGTCCATATTGACCTGATCGAGGTTGGCATCCCACTCATCGACCAGCAATACCTCGACATCCAGCTTCATGAGGGCCATGAGTGTTTGTTTTTGGATCTGACCCGTCGATCCTTTAGTCTCAACTGGCAGGAGATGAATATCAGGGCCGACGAGGACTGCCTGCGGGATCAACGCCTTGATGTCGCGCAGGAACGATGATTTACCTGCTCCGTTACTGCCGGTTAAACGCAGTCGTCCGGTCTTCTGCAAGGATTTGGCGGCGACCTGTGCCAATAGATCATCGATCGAGATGATTGTCTCGCTAGTCACTTCTAGGATCGAAATCTTGTCCTTTTGTACATGCTGGCCCATGTGGCGTCGATCTAAGCGGCTGCTGAAGGCTTTAAGGTTAGACAGCTTGGCTTTCAGCAAAAGAAACTGACTGCTGTAGGTCGTCATCGTATGCACGTTCTGAAAGAGCTGAAGTGAACGCGGTAGGACCGCGACTAACGCCGCGAGTACGATCGCTCCATGGTTAATCTGGTGAGCGACCGCAACATAGAGTACCGCCATGGATAGGAATATGGGCAGGCATGAGACGCCTTGTTCAAGCAAACGGTAGCGCTCAGCCTGCTTGAAGTAGCTCAGCATCAAGGTTTCATTCTTTTGAACCGGAACGGCACGTGTCATCCCATTTCCGAAGAAGATCTGATCCCACAGGGATTGTACGGACATGAACGCTGCCAGCTTCGATCCTTGGATCTCGTTGCCGGCGCTTTTGATCGCCCGCCGTGCCGCAACCAACAGGCAGAACGACGAAATCAAAGCGACGACGATCGCGGCGGTGATCAGTGGGCCCAAAATAGCCAGGAAGGCAACCAGGGTAAACACAACATTGCAGCTGATTGAGAGGAAATCGAGGCTAAAGTTTGCGGCGTGCTCCAGCGTAGACTGAGCTTCGCCGGTCAGCCAGGTATTGGTCAAATTTCTGTTGGCCGGGGATGCATAGCCCATATCTCTGCCGAGTTCGTCCAGTAAGCCAAGGGCATACTTCTTCCAGAGGTCATTGGCCAAACGCGCTGCTAACCACTGATAGGAGGTGCCGACCACGTAGGCCGTAGCGCTTGAGCCAAAAAAAGCTCCGAGGAGGAGGAGAACTCGCTTCGGATCGGCGAGCGATGCACCTGCAGAGCCAATGATGAACGTCGACAAACCGACGAACACCTGCTGTAGGATACACAACGCAGCGGCGTATTTAAATAGTTTGTTTTTGAAAATACTGCTCATGGATCTATCGCCTTAGGCGGCTTTGCCGCATGATTTGAGGATGTTGTTGCAACGTTTCACTATGTCGATCGACCACGGTGTCAATAGGTCATCAAGGTTTTTGAGATCAAAGACGCTACCGATCGATAGGATAGTCTGCTGTAGCATGACCTCAGTCGATGGGTGCAATGAGACGCGTTGATTCCCAAGAAAAGAATCGCGCGCTAGGATGATCTCAGTCGAGAGGACGATACTGTGCACCACTTTGTCCAGCGGCCGTCTGTAGTTCAGAATCGCCGACTGGGCGTAGTTTTCGGGTAGTGCTATGGCATCATAGTGAAACTGGTTCTCGCAGCGCTCGGCAAGGAACAATAGATGATGCGTCAGCTCATGCAGCAAAAATTCCGAAATATCGAATTTATTGAAGTCACCCTGACCGCTCACCCAGATCGATCCGATGGCACCCGAGGAGGATCCGCCGAATGAATTGTGCCCTCGCTTGTTTGTCTTGGATTTGACAAAAAAGATGCTGTGGATGGCCAGGTCAAAGATGGCTTTGACTTCCGGACTCCGGCTAGCGAGGAATGCGTAGCCGTCACGAACTAGCGCCTTGAGACGCAGCTTTTCGTCGGCTTCGACCTGATCTCCAAGCATGTTTTCCTGTGACAAATCGTTGAACTTGCTGTGTCCAAACGCGCCGCTAAGGGCAGCAGTGGCAGACTCATCGATGGCTACAGGATCGCTGGAGTTATTTAAGACCTGCCGAGGTTGATGCTGCGACAAGAACTTCAGGTACGGCGACCGAAGTTGTTCGACAGTGGAAATTTCAGCACCCGCTAGATACGGTCTAGAAAGCATGTAAATGCTTTTGATTACTTGATCTGAACCTAAGATGCTGATCATGACTGTTCCTCTAGATTAAATCGACGTGGGAAGAGATCGCCTCTTAGGCGATCTCTTCCCGACCCGAGTTCAGTTTTGGATAGCGATCATGTTGAACTGAATCGCAGTGACGAGCTTTTCCATTTCGGCAGTCTGAATGGAAACATTGCGGAGATCTTCGCTTGTGACGCTGGAAACGATGTGGGCAATAGCCATGGTGAGTACCTCTTTTTATGGTGAAACTTGCGCGACATTGCGCAAAATGCCATAAGCAAAGTCCGTGCCACGCGGAGATCGCCTCGTCATAGGCGATGATTGATGATTTTACTGATAATTAAACACACAGCCGTTTTGGCGCGGTGTGTCTTTGGTTCAGGTTTGGACCAGGATGGGCCCGAATTTCAGCCAGCCAGGAGTTAACTTGATCACCTCGACCGACCCTTTGCTTGTCCAGATCGTGGCAGACCTGTGCCGGGATCACGGCTGCCATACCGTGATCCTTTATGGGTCTCGAGCGCGTGGAGACTTCACCGCCACGAGTGATTACGATATTCTCGGCGTCAGGCCTAAGGGGGAGGTCGAGCGCGATGCACGACTCTGGCAGGGCGTCTATTTGGATATTTTTGTCTTTCCTGAGGCCAAGTTACAGGCACCCGACGAGTCTTTAATTTACATGCTGGGTGGCAAGGTTTTGGTTGAGAAAGACACCATCGGCTCGGACTTTCTCGGCAAGCTGCAGCAAATTTTCGCCCATGGTCCGAGGGCGTTGCCAGCCGACGAGACGCGAGCGAAGCGGGTTTGGGCGCAGAAAATGCTCGATCGGGCGAAGGTCGATGACCTAGAGGGGAATTATCGGCGGCATTGGCTGGTGATGAGCATGCTCGAGGACTATTTCGTGCTGCGAGGGCGTTGGTATCAGGGGCCAAAGAGTGCGTTTCAGTGGCTGAGGCAACACGACCAAGAGGCGGCAAATGCTTTTGCTAAGGCGATGCGAGCCAATGCGATGATTGCGGATTTGGAGGCCTTGGTGAAGGTGGTTGTATGTCACGATTAGTGCTAACAGCACCGATCTAGCCTATCCAGTCCACCACGCATAGCCCGATGACAAAGCCTATCGCATGCCCCAAATGATACACTCGGTTTCGGGTGACCACATGCCGCACGACGCTCAAGGCAATGCATGCGTAAACCAGCTCCAGAGGCGTCATCACGTTCACTCCGTGCACCGACAGCAGTGGCGCCGGCCCTTTGAGCACCGCTGCGGCCGCAATTACCGAGCAGACACCACAAGAGGCGCCGACCACTTTGCGCGCCTCGCGGCTCCGGTCGATAAAAGGGGCGATGAGGCCGGTTCCAATCATACCTGCAGCATACAAATATCGCCGGCACACCTCCGCTTTGTTGTACAGAAGTGAGGTCGGGTGTGTGCTTGTCAGCTGAGGACACTGGTGGGGTTAATTAGGATATCCCACGTAGTTTGTCTGACGCGATTGCGATGGATCTCCAGAATGCGGGAGTTAAGCCACGTTCACTTGCTTAGGCCAACTGGGATCGGTCCTTTGCATGCAAGCACTGACTCCAATTAGTCGCTGGCGCGTTTCGCTCTGGCGACTAACTGGCTGATGCTACGAACATAAACAGGTATGTGACCTCTGCTGACACAGCCGCGCTCGACACGGGTTTTTATGACGCCACAACGGTGACATTAAACTCAGGAGTCTTGCATGCGCACCTGCAAACCCTACCGACTGGCCGTCGCGACCTACTGCATCGTCAATGTCACCGCCGTCGCACGCTTACGGCAAGCGTGTCTGATGGCCCTCACGGTGCGAGAAGCCAAAAACGCTGCATGGAATTCCTATCGTCCAGCGAATTGGAAGATGTGTCTGGTCGTCAAGACATCGTGTCTAGCCTGACAGATTCCCCTAACGTTTTTTCGTCTCCGTGTCGACAGTGGTTGAGTACCTGGCAATTACGAGGTGATTCATGAACGTCAGAAAAAACTTGCAGACCTATCTCAAGGCCAATGGCCTGTCAGCAGCCTCTCTAGCACGCAGAGCCATGGTCCCTAGGGCTACGCTATCGAGCTGGCTTGCAGGTACGACTCCGAGCAACATTCAACATCTGAAGGCTGTCGCCGACGCAACAGGTCATACGTTGGATGAACTTATATTTGGAGATTTAACCGGTGATCGTGGCCGTCATGATGACCGTGACCAGCATGAGGGAATGGTCCCAGGCCTTCTCATCCCGGGAAAGGACGGCACCTACGTAGGTCTGTTCGAGGTCCGTTTGCGACCTGTAAAGAGACAGTCATAGAGGGGAGTTTGGCAATAACAACAACCGGGGGAATTCAAAATGATTAGCTTTCGCATTGTGATTCTGTCTTCAGCTTTAGCATCAATCGTTGCATGTGGTTCAAAAGATGGCCAGGGTAGCTCGCCGGGCGTCAGTGCCGTGAAACAACAGGAATCAGGGGGAGGGGCTTCTGGCTCGCCTAGCTGGAGCATTACGGTGGCCGACTCGGCTGGACTACCGCAATGTGATTCAGGCGGAGAGGGTCGTCTGGCATACGTGAAGGCAACATCGACTTTTATGGCGTGTACTTCGGGAGCTTGGTCAGCGGTCACTACTGCGGTCGGAGCCGCTGGCAAGTCTGCACTTGTTAAGGTCGATGCCGAGGCAGCCGGAGGAAATTGTGCGGCCGGAGGCAAATCGATTAAATCTGGAATCGACGCGGACGTTAACGGCAATCTCTCGGACAATGAAGTACAAGCCACAAGTTATGTCTGCAATGGAGCCGACGGTATCAAGATTGGGAGTCTCTGGAAATATCACCTAAATTCCTACATCAGCGCGCCAAATCTCGGAACCGAATTTGGATCCTTATACGCCGTATATGTTGGCGAGATTCAACTTGTCCAATTTACCGATGGCAGCGCACAAGTTTCAGTCGCCGGATATCGGGCAAGCCTTGACTCAGCGTCGAATGTTTTCAGTGATGTCTTTAGCGACTCATTCTTTATGAGCTCGGGAAGCGGCCCCCAGGATTTTTTGCGCAAGTTTGACAGCTACTCAAACGCTCGGCTTCACTACAAGATTGCCCTGGGTGTGGCGCCGACTGTGGGTATCAAACTTGATGGCGACAATAACCCGGACAATGATACGTTGAGCTACTTTACTATGACAAAACAGTAAAGTACCAGTGACCATTCAGTGTCGGGGGTGTTTACACCCGCACCGGACGCCGCTTCTTCGATGACTGGGCCCTGGAAGCGAGCGTTCTTGAGCGACTGCGCGGAGCGTTCTCCCAGCTTGGATTTTGCGAGACTCTGCGCACGGATTGGGCGGTGCTTGATTGCGAAATTCTCCCGGTTGTGCATCGCTTTGGCGGCTTACATTTGATCGGCTTGCCGATGCGTGGTGCCAGTGGGGCGTTGGCGAATAGATCGATCCATGGTTCTTGGTGGGTTGCCATTAAAGTTAGACTCCCTAGTTTCTTCACTGATGCCACACTGTCAAGGTCTCGGCCAAGAGACTGTTGCCTGTCTCTTTGCACTTGGGGTTTACCATGTCTGTCGGCCAAAGATTGTCTATCTGTCGGGAGTGGCTCATCCCTTCGGGTATAAGAGGTCGCCCTGACGGCGCCAACTCGGCATATCGGCCATGGCATGAACTGCGAGCCGTGTTGGTTGCAGGCTGCGTGCAATCGCCTGTGCCGGTGCCCGCCTCAAGAGCGTCGGTGCCCCGACAGGTAAGTCACTCAATATGCGCAGTTAAATGTCCACTTAGGCGATTTCAATATGTCTCTCAATCGTCATATATGTCCGTTGAGAGGAATATTGACGACCAACCAATAGCTCAAGTTCGCCTCGGGATGAGTTCTGCACTCCCACTCAATTATTGGCATAACCACCCGAAAATACTCTGGCTCATCCAGACATCATTCCGGATAATCCCGGAATTTCCGGAGTTCAGTCCTGATTTTTCGCGACATAAGCAAGCCATGGGCGTCAGTGCCGTCGCCGACGTCTGTTAACTTCACGACCGCGTTCATGGGTCATTTCAACTCAGACAAAAGCTCTTTAGCCAACCGCGGTCCTTGGCTCGCAAAGTATAGTGGCAAAGGCAGAAGCGGATATTCAACGGTTCTTTGCGCATCGGGTCCCGGCACACTGTGGTTAATCATAAATTGGCTGGGAGGACTGCTGTCGAACCGAAGCGCCAGCCGTGGACTTTTTGCCAACACAAACTGATGCAGAGAACGCAGGGTGCCGCTGGCTCCGGATTTGACCGCTATTGGCACAATATTGCGGGAAAGAGCGATGACGTAATCAATTTATGCTTCGCTCTGCGCTTTATCCCGCCGCCAGAAATGGAGATGCGCGGCTTCCCGGGGCGAACCCACGGCCGCCAGTTCGTGCCCGACGAATTGCTCGGCCAAGGCGCCGTCATTAATTAGACGAACGTATTCCAGATGAAGCTGCTCACTCCAGTCCAGGCCCAGCGCACGACAAGCCAAGCCTTCATCCAGAAACAGCAGCTTTAATGCCGCCGTGTCCTCGCCGGCTGCCAAGGGAATGCCAGAACAATCGGAATGATAAATGGGGAGGATGACGCCGGCCATCGTGAGCAGTTTTAAGACATCTTTTATGTCTCGGTTCTGATCGTGTCGTGAGAGGTGGGCGTATTTTACCAGAGTTGAGAAGCGCGCAAAGGGCTTGATCATTTCTGACCCGGGCGGATCGACAATCCTATCGACCTGCGGCAGAATGATCTGTGCGCTAGAACGGGTCAAAGCGGCAGCACCAGTCCGTTGACCTATTCCTTCGTTGTTCGCAGTGGTTCCAGCGCTATGGGAAGTAAGAATATCGGCCAGCTATTGCCAGTGCTTTGCCAATCACGGTCATCCTAAATACCGAGAGACCCACCATGACGGACTGGAATGCACATGTTCATCCCCACAGCGACCTTGTCGAGATGCAGCGCAACCTGTGGCAAGTCACGGGACGTTTGCCCCGAGGTAACATCCCACGCAATATGGTCGTGTACCGACTTCCGCAATCCGGCGGATTGCTCATTCATAGTGGGGTCGCACTTGACGACCAGCGCATCAAAAGGCTGGAGGCGCTCGGTGAGAGCGATCACGATAATCGATGGAGTATCTGCCACGCTGCATGATGGTGCAGCTTGCAGTAAAAGGCCCCGCTGTAAAGCAGGGCCGGGCACTAGATTTAAAATAGCTCTTCGAGAGGCGCTTCTTTCGGCCGCCGCAG
>JAPLFX010000005.1 GCA_026390445.1 Pseudomonadota bacterium | reverse complement strand
CCCTTGCCGTCGCTTTTTGGCGTATGCTCAAAAGGCCTCAAGGCTTCCGCGAAGAGGCGGTAGCCAAACTTCTTTTCGATAAGGAGCCCTGAAACCGTCGCCATGGTCTCGAAGCCGACTTCGGTCGTATCTTGAAGTTCTTTTACGTTAACGACACCATCCCGCTCCTTGCCGAGCACTTTTTGACCGTTGGCTGAAATCTGCCGGGCGCCGAGACCGCCGCGGACTTCTAACGTTAATGACTCGTACTCCACCGGGCGTGCCAGGAGGCCAATCGTTTCTTTTCTTGTGAACGGCCGTAGCGGTCGACTTAGATGCAAACGATCAGTGGTCACCTGCTCTGACGTACCGTTCGCATGACTAATGGCGTAAGTCCGAGCTGTGGGCCGGAGGTCGTAGCTATCGAACAGCGAGGTATCGATCGCCGCACGACCGAAGGCGCCGACCCATGGTAGGGCGCGAAAGAAATCAACGTAAAGTGATTCAAACCGTAGCTCATCACGATTGGAGTTATACTCTGAGAGAGCTTGGGCGCGGACGATGGCCTCAGCAACGTTCAGGGTGTTCTTCCATTCACTTAGTGAAAAGCGCCCGGTGATGAAGCTGTCCAGCTTCAGACCAAAAGTCGACGAGAAGCCGCTCTCCTTGCCAACAACGTTTTTCTGGCTGTCCATATTGGCACCGCCCTGGAGTCTCAGCCCGTGCGTCCAACCAGCCTTCACATCGTCAACAGCCAGCGACTCTGGAATAAAAGCCGGTTCAGCTTTTGGACCCAGGCCCGCAGCATCTTCTGCTTTAACGACAGGCGAAAACAGCTGAAAGAACGGTAACACCGACCAAAAAAAGGCGTATCGAACTAAAACAACATGGCGGCTCATGCGCGGGATTCCTGAAAGTGGGTTGACAACCGAAGGTCGATCGAAAAGACCTTCGTATCCAAGAAGGAAGGGGTTTTTATCCACGAGGTTGGGCTAAAGCAATGGCAATTTGGACCGTGAGGCCGTCATGGCCGCAAGCTCCAGCCAAAGCCGTATCAGCCTCTCGCCATTTTTGGCTGGCGCTAGTCTTGCATAGCTTGCGATGCTAGCGTCAAGTCAATCATTTCGTAGCCAGAGGTCATGCGCGCTTCGTGACGTTTCCATGGATTCACAGTTCCTCGCCCCAAGACTCCCGAACGCACCCTCGTCGGCATATTAGGCGAATCATTTTCATGGCTTCAACCGCACTGTTAGGCGCGGCGATCGGCGTTGGAATCATGACCTTTGTCTATGCCAAGGGTGGATCCTACCTAAGCAATCAGCCGGAAGCCTGTGCCAATTGCCACGTCATGCGTGAAGTCCTACATGACTGGCAGGTCGGCGACCACCATCACGTTGCCGTCTGCAACGACTGCCATGTGCCGCAAGGGGCCCTTTCCAAGTGGGCCATCAAGGCCCTCAATGGCGCGCATCATAGCTACGCATTTACCTTTTTAGAAACGCCAGTCACCATTCGAGCCGGAGCCCTAAGTCGCAAGATCGTGCAGGATAATTGCCTACGCTGTCATGCCGCGTTGTTGCCTAGCCATCCGGAAGCAACAGGCTATGGCAAGAGCGGCGAGGCAAATTGCGTCAAATGCCATCGACAAGTGGGGCATTTTCACTAAACCAATCGACTTTGTTACAGTTCATGTTGCGGTAAAACAGAAAGGCCGAAATTCATGCCACCAACTCATCCCCGCCTGAGACGCCGCGTTTTGATCGGTCTTTTTGCCGGATCCGCACTTACATTGGCGGCGGTCACAGGCTTGCTGCTCAACATCAGCGAACGAAAGTCTGAGGAACGTCAATACCCGCTCATTCTCAATAAGCTATCAGACGATCAGGTGGACCCAGCGGAGTGGGGAGTCAGCTTTCCCGCGCAATACGGACGCTACCGACTGATGGCAGAGCCTGGAACCGCCACGAACTACGGCGGTGGCCATCCCTACAGCAAGCTCATGCGCAACCCGGCCCTGCGTCGACTTTGGGCCGGTTATCCATTCTCCCTCGACTTCAACGAAGACCGTAGCCACTATTTCGCTGCCATCGATCAATTCGAGACGAAGCGCAATGATAAGGAGTGGATCAACGCACACGGCCTCCCTGCCTTCAAGGGGCAGCCCGGTGCGTGCATGAACTGCCACAGCGGCTGGGCTCCGTCGCTGATTCGAGAATTAGGTTGGGAGGCCTTCAACCACACTCCGTACAATGATCTAAAAGCCAAGCTCGTCAAGCAGCACGGCGCTGGCATGGCCGGTCACGGCCTGGGCAGCACTTGTGCTGACTGCCATCACCCCAGCGACATGTCGCTTCGAGTTACAAGACCGGCCTACATCAACGCCATGTTAGCGCGCGGTTACAAAAGCGACCCTAAAGCCGGCCTCCTCGCCACGCACGAAGAGATGCGCAGCCACGTCTGCCAGCAATGCCATGTGGAGTACTACTTCAAGGGGGAGCAAAAAGTCCTCACGTTCCCTTGGAGTCAATGGCCGAAGGATGAGCCGCTACGCATCGAGATGATCGAGGCCTACTATGACCGTGAAGCCGCGCAACCCGAAGGCTTCAAAGCCGACTGGACGCACGGCGAAACCGGCGCGGCCATGCTAAAAATGCAGCATCCAGAGACCGAACTCTACTCGAGCAGTGTGCACGCGCGTACCGGTGTCTCCTGTGCCGACTGTCATATGCCTTACCGCCGCGAGGGTGCCGTAAAGGTGACCGACCACTTCATTGCTTCACCGCTCCTCAACATCAATGCATCTTGCCAAACATGCCACCACATCTCCGAGGATAAGCTACGCGCCCGCGTCGACCTGATCCAACAGCGCACGGCCACCCAACTAAGGGAGGCCGAAGGAGCTATTCTCGCCTTGATGGATGATATCGTCGCGGCTTCCAAAGAGTTCGATAAAGAACGGACCAAGGGACCGTCCGTTCCTAACGACGTATACAAAGCCAAGGTAGACAAGGTGCTGGCGGCCGCGCGCCAAGCACACCGTCGCGCCAGCATGCGCTGGGATTTTATATCCTCAGAGAACAGTACCGGCTTCCACAGCCCGCAGGAAGCGGCCCGCGTACTGGGTGCGGCCACCCAGTTGGCACGCGTTGGCCAGCTGTCACTCGTCAATGACCTCGCTACAGTTGGCATCCACATCAGACCCACTGCAGGCTATGGTAAGGTACCACCTGCTGGAAGTCCGATCGAGCCACGCCATGCGCCGGTTGGCGATCCACCGAGCCAGACATTGCTCAACCTTGACCTCAAAGTCGAGACCATGATGACCCCACTAGAAGTCCGCGCCAGCGACTAGTTACAGCACTTTTGCAGCGTTAGTAAGGTGCTAGGACCACTGAAGTGCAGTGTAGCCGAGAGAGCGGCAGCGATTGAGCATGTGACCGCTCTTAAACCGTCGTGCGCCCTTGCTGCTTCAGCGGCAAGAGCGCCCCATCTACCGCCGATAATCTGCCTCACACAAATCCGGATCGTCCGCCTTTTTCCCTAGATACTCAGCCACCATCGGCACAAAGGTCAGCACATCCGGATTCGCCGCGTCAGCAAACCGAGCCCGACACAAGGTCGGCATGCTTTCTTTGGCCTGGCCGGTCCGAATCTGCGCAAACGCGATGGTCATCAGCAAGGTCGCCATATCCGGCGCCGATAGCGGATAGTCCAAGATCAGCTTGCGGTCCGGCATCTTCGCACCTAGTTCGGCAAGTAACTCGCTGTAGCGCCCAAGCCGGGCTAAGGCCAGGCCTTTATCGGCTAAGGCGGCGATGTTTAGCGGCTCAACCTCCTGGGCTTTATTGACATAGGCCAGTGCTTCCTCGTAGCGCTTTGCGCGTAGCGACATGGCCGCCAGCCCGATGAGCCCAGCAAAGCTGCGCGGCTTGCTCGCGACCATGGCAGGATAAAGGGACTCATCACCGCTCCAGACAGGAAGCCTCAGACTCGACGTCACGCCGGCCGCGAGCACTAACACCGACCCTAATGCTAGGCGACTTCGACCCCCTAGCCCACTGAGGAGCCAGGCAGCGGCGATCGCCATCCCGACTAAAGGCACATAAACATAATGATCGGCGACGGTCGAGGTATGCTGATACGAGAAGACCACGAGGCCCGAAGTCGGCAGCATCAACGCTGCCCCCCATAGCAACCACCCAAGGCCGGGACGACGCAACCGCCTGCGGCATAAAATCACGGCCAAGATGACCCCGCCAAGCACCGCCAAGTCCACGGCCAAACCCTGCCCCGCTAAAACCAGCTGCGGTGTATGCCCATAATCGATCGCCAGGCCCGACGGCCATAGGCCCTTACTGGCGTAAAAGCCAAAACTGTCGAGTGCCACGACCAAGCGCTGCCACAGGGTCAATTGCTGCAACGCTTGGTCGACGCCCTCGGCTTGAACTCGCTGGGTCATGATCACGACCGGTGGCACCAGCGCAAACCACGGCAGCAAGCGCAGCAACGCTTTGCGCCACGGCGTATGACAAGCCACGATATCCAGCAGCAACAAAGCCGCGGGCAAGGCCACCGCCGATGGTTTACTCAGTAGGGCCACGACAAAGATCAGCCAGGCACAAACACTAGGCCAAAGCCGTCCTTCCGCTCGCAAGTACAGCATGGTCGCCAGCAAGAGCCAAAACGCGCAGAGCAAATCGCGGCATCCAGTCACCCAAGCAACGGTCTCGACCTGCAGCGGGTGCAGGGCAAACAACAGCGCAGCAAAGGCCGCAGCGGCCAGCGCACCGCCAGAAGGCATAAAACGCCGCGCGAGAAAAAACACCAAAGTTGTATTCGCCAGGTGCATCAGGACATTCACGCCGTGAAACATAATCGGGTTTAGTGGCGATTGTAACCCCGCCAAGATCGACCAAAGCGTATAAACAGGAGGAATATATAGACCTTGGTACGGCGCGAGCCAAAAGCGCCACCACGGACCCTCGAGGAGCACCCGATTAGCCGTCACATTTTGATCGTCGTCCCAGGATAAAAAGCCGTAGCCAATGCTGCGCGCATAGACCACAGCCACAATAACCAACACCGCCGTAAGCACAGCCACCAAGTCGCGTGTCGTCGCCCCTACCGCCGCAGTCTGCCGTCTCGTCACTTTGCCCCCTGACCGCTTCGGTGAGTCAGTCGCGCCAAACCTTGCCGAGCGTCTTCGCGCGCGGCATCAAAGGTCAATGCCTGCTTATAGGCGCTCAGCGCCTCATCGGATCGCCCGGTTTGCTCGAGCAATATCGCCAAATTGACATGAGCCAGGGCCATGGTCGGAGCCACCGCGACGGCGCGGCGAAAGTGTTGTTCAGCGTCCGTAAAGCGCTGCTGCCGCGCGAGTAAACCGCCAAAGTTGATATGCGCCTCGGCAAAACCCGGCTGTAGCACTAAGGCCTTCAGGAATTCCTGCTCTGCTGCTCTAAAGTCGCCTTGAGCTTCGAGCACATCGCCGTACGAGGCGTGAATCGCCGCAGAGTCTGGACTCAGTGCCAGAGCATGACGAAAAGCCGCAGCAGCCGCGCTGCTTTGACCTTGATCAGCAGCAAGCAAGCCCTGATGCCAATACACCTGCGGCCGATTGGGAAAAAGGGACTGCGCTGTCCTGAGTACGTCCGCTGCCAGTTCATAGCGTTTGAGTAGGCGCGCCGCCCTGGCCGGCGCCTCAAACATCTCCGGGTCTGCCTCCGTCGGATGCGCATAAATAAACGCTGGCGGCCAGGTCTTAAGCTCTGACTGCAGCTGCATAAAGGCATCGAGCGCCGCCTCGAGTCGCTCCTGGCGCTCTAAGACCACACCCAGGTTGTATTGCACTGGGCGAAACACCGGCCGTTCCCGCAGTGCAGCATGAAAATGCTCGAGCGCTGCATCCAGCTGCCCTGACTGTACCAGCGCTGCCCCGTAGCAGTGGTGCACCAAGGGACTGCGGGGATTCACCTGCAGCGCATGTTCAAAGAGACTCTCACCGCTGCGCCAAAAGCCCGCTTGCACCCAACTCAAGCAAGCATAGGCGGCAACGACGACCGCAAAGCATCCAGACCAAGTACGTCCTGCACGCACTGCAGGAACTCGGCTCGTCCTTTGCATCCCTAGCACCGAGTCAACGGCCCAAGCCAGTGCCAAGGCAAAGCCAAAGACCGGCAGGTACATATACCGGTCGGCAACAGTGGAGTTCACCTGGAAGTCAAAGGACACAAAGCCAAGGACCGGAAGCAACGCCGCCAGGATAAACAACGACGGCATTAGCAACCGCGGCCTAAACCGAGTGCAGAGCAGCCCGAGCAGCACCGCCAACAAGCCAAGGTGGGGTAGCCAATGCCAGGCGTCTTCCAGCACAAACTGGGGTGTGCGCCCATAATCCACGGTAAGTGGCCAGGGCAACAGCATGCGCCCGAGGTAAAATCCTGCCGTGTCGATGGCGATGATGCATCTCTGCCCGAACGAAATAGCTGCAGCTGCGGCGGTCGGCGGCTGCGCCTCCATCGTCATCCACGCCAGCGGCAGCGCCAACAGTAGCCACCATCCGCTGAGGGCAAAGCCTCGACGCTGCGACCCAACAGCCACCTTGTCAGGGCCGTAACGCAGCCCCCAGCTCAAGACCAACGCCGCACCGGGAAGCACCACCGCCGTCGGCATTGCCAGCAGAGCCAAGCCAAAGCAAAGGGTCGCCCACACTGAACTGGATAACCTGCCGCGCTCACAAAAGCGCACGAAGCCCCATAGCGCTGGCCAAGCGAGCGCAGCAAATATCGTATCTTTTCCTCCGGTAGCCCAGGCCACGGCCTCCACCTGCAGCGGATGAACCGCGTATACTGCAGCCCCCAGCGCTGCCGCGACAGGACTGCGCACATAACGCCGGAGCAGTGCCAGGACCCACAGGGTGCTCCACAAGTGCAGCACGACATTGAGGATATGAAACGGAGTTGCGGCAAAGGTCAGCACCCCATCGACGCTGGTCGTCGCTCCCGCCACTTTGGTCAGCCCATACCAAACGGAATAGACTACGGGAATATAGAGCTTACTAATCGGCGCCCGCCAGATCGCCTGCAGTGGCGCCGCGCTCGGCGCGACGATCAGGGGGTTTTCCGTCAGGTGCAGGGCATCGTCGTACGGCACGAAGGGATAGCTTAGGGTACGCCCAAACACTGCCAGCACCAGTAGGGTCAGGCCGAAAACGGTCCACTTCAACGCAGTCGTGGGCTGGTGTCGCTGGAAAGCACCAATCGGGGCCGCCACGGGGTCCTCCTGTGTGCTGAAAACGCTCGTATTGGTCCTGTTATAGTACCGCGTTTACTGACAAAACGACCGCACCCCGAGACCTTCTCGATCAACGGCCACGACCCAAAGAGCTATCTACCTAATATCATGATTATTTATATCTAAACGATCGACCCACAACAACCGCTGCGAGTTTGACTAAGGCCCCCTCAAAAGATATACGCTTAGCGACCCAATGATCTTCGGTTCCTGGAGTGCAATATGTTGGATGTCTTAAGCGATGGCTTTCGCCAGGCGCGGGATAAGTTTCGCGGCAAAACGACCCTTAACAGCGACAATATCGACGAAGCGATCGCCGCCATCCGGCAAAGCCTGCTCGAGGCCGATGTCGAGTATGCCGTCGCCAAAAAATTCCTTAGCGACGTAAAAGCCGAGGCCCTAGGCCGGTCGGTGCAGCTCAAGACCGCGGGCGGCGGCATGCGCGTCAGTGCAGGCGACCACTTCGTTAAGATCTGCCAAGACGAGTTGGTCAAATTGATGGGCCCAGGCGACGCCTCGCTGAGCCTGCCGAGCCACCGCCTCGCCTCGATTATGATGGTTGGCCTCCAGGGCAGCGGCAAGACGACGACCACGGGTAAGTTGACCAAATATCTGATCGAAAAGAAGCAGCGCAAACCGCTGCTCGTCGCCGCCGATATCTACCGCCCGGCGGCCGTCGATCAACTCCGCGTCTTAGCCGAGCGCCTTGGCGTTCCGGTCTTTCACGCCGCCGGCGAAACACCCGTCGAGATCTGCCGGCAAGCCATGGTCAAGGCCAAAGAGCTTGGCTGCGACATCCTGCTGATCGACACGGCAGGCCGCCTGGCGATCGACGATGCCCTGATGCAAGAGCTCAGCGACATCAAGACGCTGGTCCACCCAGACAATATCTTGTTCGTCTGCGACGCGATGATGGGTCAGGACGCCGTGACCACGGCCAAGTCCTTTGATCAGCGCCTCGACCTGAGCGGCATCGTGATGACCAAGCTCGACGGCGACGCCCGCGGCGGCGCGGCCTTGAGCATCAAGGAAGTCACCGGCAAGCCGATTAAGTTTCTTGGCATCGGTGAAGGCCTCGACCGCCTCGAGGAATTTCGTCCCGAAGGTTTAGCCAGCCGCATTCTCGGCATGGGCGACATCGTCGGCCTGGTCCAGGACTTCGAGCGCGTTGCCGAGGGCAAGCGCGAAGAAGATGCCCTGCGCCTCTTGCAGGGCCAGTTTTCGCTCAAGGACTTCTACGAACAGCTATCGATGATCCAAAAGATGGGACCGCTCAAGGACATCCTAGCAAAGATGCCGATTCCCGGTATGCCCAAGGACGTCAACGTCGACGATCGTCAGCTCGGCAAGTTCAAGTCGATGATCGATTCGATGACCGAGTCGGAGCGTCTTGACACCAAGCTGTTTAACGAAAGCCGCGTCCGCCGTGTCGCCAAAGGGTCCGGACGCACCACCAAAGAGGTGAGCGACCTTCTCAAGATGTTCGGCAGCATGCGTCAGATGATGAGCATGTTCGGCAAGAACATGGGCCTACTCGGCAAGATTCCCGGTATGGGCGGGCTGGCACAGATGAATAGCCTGCGCAAGATGGCGCAGGCAGGCGGCATGGGTGGTGGCATGCCCGGTATGCCCGGTGGCGGCATGCCACCAGGCCTGATGGGCGGCCTAGGCGGCATGTTCGGTGGTGGGGGCGCCATTGCCAAGCCCAAACCGATCGACCGCGACAAACAAAAAAAGCTGCGCAAAGACGCAAAAAAGGCCCGCAAGAAAAATCGCAAATAAGCACCACGGTACCACCGGCAGGTAGCACAGGTAAGACGACGTGATCGATTCCGACATCAGCCCAAGCACGACCATTCCTGCTCCCGCAGGGAAGATGGTCCATATCGAAACCTGGGGCTGTCAGATGAACGCCGCCGACAGCGAGCGCATGCTGGCACTACTTGCCGCACAGAGCTATCAGCTCGCAGCCGATGCCGAAAGCGCCGATCTGGTCTTGCTCAACACCTGCCATATCCGCGAAAAGGCCAAGCACAAAGTGCTAAGTCGGCTTGGCGTGCTTAAGGAGATCAAAGAACGTCGGCCTGGCATGACCATCGCCGTCGCTGGGTGCGTGGCGCAGGCCGAAGGCTCGCGGCTGCTCAAGGCAGCACCCCAGATCGACGTTCTGCTTGGTCCAGGCAAGATCGATGAGCTGCCTCGCCTACTGCGGGAGCATGACGCCAGCGGCAAGCGGGCCCAGGCGATTGGGTTCCACCGGCACGCCCCAGATCCAGCACCCGGCCCTGAAATGGCACCAGTGATCGCGCCGCCAACGCTCACCGGCAAGCACGAGGTATCGCGCTACGTCAACATCCAGCAGGGATGCAACAACTACTGCACCTTCTGCGTCGTACCCTTTACCCGTGGCCGCGAGCTATCCCGACCGGCTGCGGAGATTCTTGCCGAAAGTGCAGCCCTGGTTGCTGCAGGTGCCCGCGAGCTGACCCTACTCGGACAAAACGTCAACAGCTACGGTTCAGATCTCAGCACCAAGCCGTCCTTTGCCAGCCTGCTGCGCTCGGTAGCCGCGTTGCCTGGGCTGGAGCGCTTGCGCTTCACCACGTCAAATCCGCACGACTTCACCGCGGAGCTAGCGGAGCTATTCGCGACCCAGCCGCGCTTGGGGCGGTACTTGCACCTCCCGGTGCAAAGCGGGAGCGACTCCATGCTGCTGCGCATGCAGCGTAAAGTCACCGTCGCATCGTACCTGGAACGCATCGACTGGCTGCGGCGTGCCGTGCCAGACATCGCCTTGTCTACCGACTTGATCGTTGGTTTTCCTGGTGAGACCGATGCAGAATTTGCCGACACCATGCGCCTGGTCGAACAAGTGCGCTTTGGCTTCGCCTTTATGTTCAAGTATTCCCCGCGTAAAAACACCCCGGCGGCACGCTACGCCAACCAAGTCGACGAGAAGGTCAAGGAAGACCGGCTCGCCCAGCTGATGCGACTTCAAGACCGCATCACCGCTGAGATTCACGCGGCCGAGGTCGGCCTAGTCCGGCCGGTCCTGTTTCATTACGAAAGCAGCAAGAATCCAGGTCAATACTATGGCCGCACCGACCACTTCCGGCTGGTGCGCGTCACCTCGGATAGCCCTTTGACCGGCCAAGTGCATCAGGTGCGCATCAGCAGTGGCAACAAAGTTGGGTTGATCGGCGAGCTCGTTAACTGAGCTACGGCTGCCCGTGCCCATAAGTGCGCCGCAGGTCGGTAAACGGCATGGTCGCTATCCAGTAGCCGCCTACGCCGAGCAAAAAGACGATGCCAAAGGCAATATAACCGACCAAAAAATCCACCTGTACCATCTCTATCCTCCTCGCGAATCCAGCCAAAATCTAGCGAAAAAATGCATAAAAATCGAAAAGAATCTCGCGCTGCGTGGGGTCGGTGGTCTGCAGATAGACCTTGCCGTGGACACTGCCGACGGTTTTAGCCGTGTTCTTTAAATCGATCGCCACAATCTGTTCATCTTTACCCTTACGCGTCGTCTCAACCTTGATGAGCGGTGCTGAGTCAGCCAAGCGCGTGCCATTGATCAGGAGGTCCACGCGCGAGCCGGTCAGTTCGAAGGGAAGTGTACCGCGCAGGGTCACCGAGCGTTTCGCGACCTCCCCTTGTCCGATCGCGCCAAACTCCAGATAACCAGGTTTAAAATCGATATTCCCCAGGACGTTGGCCCGCACCGGCAGCGGCAGGGACCGCAGATGGACGGACGAGTTGCGCACGCTGACCTGTTCCTTTAAGAAACCTGGCGCAACCTTTGGACTCAACTTCAAGGTGATCAGCCAATCATCCTTCTCTTGGACCAGTTCGGCTGTAAACAGATCTTTATTATAAACGAGATCCTCGACCACCAGCTTTGGCGCCGTTACGGCGCGAATGCGCACCGTGCGGCTTGCACCCGAAGCGGGACGTACATCGCCAAAATCAAACAGCGGCGGGATGGCTTCCACCTCGCTCTTGATGCGTGCCTTAAGCGTCAAGGTACGGTCTGGTAGAAGCGCCTCATTGCTCATCACCGTGACCGTCTTCACCAGCGGACCGGCGAAATTAGTCGTGTCCAGGCGAATATCGACCTGGCCGCCCTCCCCGGGTTGGTAGGTTCGACCCTTCTCGACCTGAGCGGCCGTACAACCACAGGCGGCATGCACCCCCTGAATCGTCAGTGGCCCTGGACCTAGGTTGGTGAACTTGAAGCGATGGGACTGCTCGCTACCGCGAAACACCTCGCCAAAATCAAAATCATTCTCCTCGAACTTCAAGCTGCCGTAGGTCAAACCTTCAGCCGCCAAGGCCCCTACTGGACTAAGCACTAGGCCGAGCAGGCTCGCCAAGCACCATGCCGCCACCTTCCACCCTCGCCTCGGACTGTTCACGGGCTACCCTCGTCGTTACGCGCCTTAGACTTCCTCAAGAATAGTCTAGTTCGAGGATTCGAGCAGGGAAAAACTTGCCTATTTAGGTTGCGCGGCGTTCTGCCGAGAAGGGTGTAGAGGAGGCGCCCATGGGACTATTTGACGATACCGCCTTTGACGGCCAGCACAACCTACTGCCGAGCCTTAGCGAAGTGCTCAAGGCCTTTGGTGATATCGGCCCGGCCGATTGGATGATGCTGTTTGGCGGGCTCCTTTGGTTGTTCATCCTGCAGGTCTCCCTGCTGATGATCGATCGGCGCGACCATCAAGCCGGCATGACTTATATGTTCTACATGATGGCTGCGGGTGTCACCTTGGTCATCGCGCTGCCGTCGCGGCTTAGGCCCAGCGGCGAATTCACCAGGGTCCAGGTTTGGACCAGCCTGCTACTGCTCGCCCTTGCGGGACTGCGCTGGTACCTACGTCCGATGCACAATGACCGGATCGCCATTCAAGCCACGACCGAATCAACCAAGTCACCTAGCGCCCCCAACAGACCACAGGAGAGTCACAGTGAGCACTAACTCAGCGGCCGAACTCCTAAAGCAGATGAAGCTAGACAGCGACGTGAATACCGCCGCTGCTACCAACAAAACGGCGACCTTTGTCGATAGCGAGCAGTTTTACGTTAAGTTGCGCATCCTCAAACTACGGCGCCAGCAGGTCACCTTCGCCGTGGCCGTGAGTTTTATCACGTTTGCCATCCTGATCGCCCGGGACTACCGTAAAGATCGCGTCTGGTGGCTTACGGGTTTGCCAATCGCGGCAGTGGGTCTTATGATCGCTCTCATTCCGCCATCCGAGGAATGGGAGTACAAACCGTGGCAAGCTCGAGCGAGACAGTACGAAAGAAACCAAATCATTCGCTAAAGCCGCAGCGCTTAAGTCTCAGACCAGTTCACCTTAGGGCACTACTCTCCCCTCTGTTAGCCTTGGGACTGCTGCTTCTTGGCGGTCCTCTACAGGCGGCTGCGAGTTCTTCGCTGACGGCAAGCAGGGGCAGCACCGCAGGGCTACTAACGCCTGCCCCGGTCTGGAGCCTCGGTGCGCAGGTCGGAAACTACGGTGGCACCGGCCTCAGCCTGCAGCGATTGGGCGTCCCGGGAAGCGGCGCCTTAAACCTCAATCTCGGCATCGAAAGCGGCAGCCTGGGCGTCAGCGGCGACTATATCTTCTTCGCCAGCGATCAATTTCACCTGCTGCAGCTCAAGCCAAACAGTGACTATAACGCCCTCCGCGGCCAGCTGCTGCTATACTTCGGTGGCGGCATCGGCATTCAAGGTGGGGCATGGGTTCGCGTTCCGGTTGGGGTGCAGTACACGATGCTGCGAGATCCGTTTACATTTTATGGCGGCTTTGCCCTCGCCTTAGGTCCCTTCATGGCGAACGGTGGCCTGAGCCCTGAGGCTTGGTTAAGTCTTGGCCTCCGCTTACTGCTATAAACTTGCCACGGACCCCTTGTCCCCCGAGCTAAACCGACCCGAAATCCCAATGATTATTGTGGCCCAATTCTCCTAAGCTCAAGAAGGGTTAAGGAACGCCGATAGCTCCTAGGTAAGGATCTCTAGGAGCAGCGGTGAGTAGTCGCATCCCAAGCAATCTAGCCAAACAGCGTGCCTCTGCGCTGGAGCCAACCTCCAGTGACTCGATGCAACGCCTGCGCATCTTGTTGCTTGCCGCTGCGGTCATGTTTCCCGGTTGGTTTTTGGTGCTCATGGCGGCGCTGCCAACCGCCACTTACTTTCTGACTCCACGCCTCATCATCAGCGTCATTGCCTTGAGTATCGTTGGACTGTCCTACCGACCCTTCTTTACTTACCGCCATGTTGAGCGCATGGCTCTTGGCTTGGCTTTCATCATCGTCGCGGTCCTTGGGCTAGAGGTGTATGCCAACAATCTGAGTAGTGCCTCAGCGATCGGCTATATCGTCGCCGCATTTGGCGTCGCTTTGGCGTTCGAATCTCAGGAATTGACGCTCAGCTATCTCGCCTTTGCCGTAGCCGTATCCTTGTTCGTCGGAGGCAAAACCCCGCAGGTTCCAAAAATCCTATTTATCGCCGCCAACTGCTGCACCATGTTCATGGCTGGCATCGCCTTTCGCGACAAGCACCTTTTGCTTAAAAGCCTGAAGTCGCGCCTGCGGGAGCAGGAGGTCAATCGCATGATTCTTGGCGAAGTGCAAAAAGTCGGCAAGATGGGCGGCTGGAGTTTTGCCATCGCCACCCAGTCTTTGTGGTGGAGTGATCAAACCTATGCCATCCATGAGGTCGCCAAGGGTAGCCGCATTAATTTCGAGGATGCCCTAGGCTTCGTCGCGCCCGAAGCACGCTACCTCGTCAAATCGGCGATCCGCAGCGCCAGTGAACGCGGTGCCCCATTTCAACTTGAAGTCCCACTCGACACCGCCATGGGTCGACGCATCTGGGTGCGGATCACCTGCAGTGCTCGGGTCGAGGATGGCGTGATCACCCGGCTGATCGGCTCCATGCAGGACACCACCAGCGAAAAGCATCTTAGCGATGAACTGGTCGCCCGCGAAGCCTATACTCGCGCCGTGATCGATGCCATCCCTGGGTTTGTCTCCTGGACCGATTCACAGCTGCATTACGGTGGTGTGAACCGTGCACTTGCCGATAGTTTTAAGCTACCGCCAGAGGCGTTTATCGGCAAACCGATGGGGTTCATGAGCACGACCACCTTCGATCCGGTGACCGAATTTATGCGCGAGGTATTTGCAAGCGACGATTCGGGTCTTAGTCGGGAGGTGAGGATCTCGGACGCTTCTGCCGTGGAACGCTATGTGCTGCTCTCCGCCAAAAAATATCGAGATGGGAAAGAGGCGGTGTTGATTGGTTTAGACATCACAGACCGTAAGCGTTCTGAGCGCGAGCTGACCGAGCAAAAGGACCTTCTGGGGCAAATCCTCGACCATATCCCGCATGGCATCTACGCCAAAGACATCGCGTCCAACTATCGTTACGTCATGTGGAACAGCCGCATGGAGAGCATGACCGGTCGTCAGCGGCAGTCGCTGATCAATCACACCGATTTAGCGATTTACCTGCCTAAAGAGGCAGACATGCAGCGGCAGATCGACAGCCAAGTCATCGCCAACCGCACCTTATTCGATGCACCGGAAGAGCTCTTGCCGACGTTATCTGGCAACATCCCAACGCATACCATGCGTATTCCGGTGTTCGATGCCAAAGGTGTGCCGCTTCTAGTATTGGGCGTCGTCGAGGATATACGCGAGAGAAAGGCCAACGAACAGCTGATTCAAATGCAGCAAACGCAACTAGTCCACGCCTCAAAAATGTCCATGCTTGGTGAAATGTCCGGCGGCGTGGCCCACGAAATCAACAATCCACTCACTGTGATCATGGGTTTTGCCAACCGCTTGACCGCAGCTATCAGTAGTCCAAATCCTGACCAAGATGAAGTCAAGCGCTATGCGGAAAAAATCGTTGCCATGACCGAACGCATCGCCAAGATCGTTCGCGGCTTAAAAACCTTCGCTCGGGAGGCATCACAGGACCCGTTTGAGCAGGTGGCGGTCAAGTCGGTGATCGCGGACACCCTAGAGCTATGCCAGGAGCGCTTTCTCAACAATGGCGTGCGCCTAGAACTGCCCAACGCCCATATCGATGCCACCATCGAATGCCGCGCCGTGCAGATCTCGCAGGTCCTGGTCAATCTTCTCAACAATGCGTACGACGCCGTGCAAACGCTGCCTGATAAATGGGTTCGCTTGGACCTACGCGACCTTGGCGATGCGGTGCTTTTTTCGGTGACCGACAGCGGCAAGGGCATCGCCGACGACGTCGCCAAAAAAATGCTGAATCCGTTCTTCACCACCAAGGCCGTTGGCCAGGGCACCGGCCTTGGTTTAAGCATCTCTCGCGGGATTGTCGAATCGCACTGCGGCACCCTTTATTACGATTCATCTACAGGTCACACCTGCTTTGTCTTTGTCCTCCCGAAGCAGCAATTCGCGAAGTCCGGATTGAGGCCACCAGTGGCGGCATAGCCCTTCTGCTCTCAGCCTCCTGCCTTCGGCCCGACGATGGTCGGCAAGCGCTGCAAGATACTTGGTACCAGGACTCGATGTTCGCTGCCGCTCCCGGAGCGAATCTTGCCGTAGTCGTCGCCCAGGAGCCAAACCTCGAGGTCCCAAATCAAGCCGACCGGTGCACGCATGGTCTGCAGTGAGGTCAAGGCACAGTAGTGATTCTGGAGAATCGTCGTAGCCAAGCGGCAAATAAATGCCGCCAGCGTCAATGCCGCCTCCTGATCGTCTAGGCTTCGCGACAATGCAGCCAAATCCTGCCAAGCGGCGCGCTGCTCCGGCTGTAGGTCTTTGAGCCAGTTCGCGACCCGTCCCGAATGTCGCCGCAGATCCTGGCGGCTCGCTAAGCGCGGAATCAGATCGATGATCTGGGCGTGAAGACGGCTAAGGCGCCACCCCCAGGAATTGATGCCAAGGCGCTCGGCTAGGCGCACGGTCAGCAAGCTCCAGGCGTTGCCTGGCAGCACATGCATGAACGACGGCAAGGCCGAGCCGCCCAAGGCGGATTCAAAGCTAAAGCGGTAGCGCCGTTTCGCCACTGGCAGCCAGTCCATGTCCTGCAGAGCCCTATCAACCTTGGCCTCGATGCTGGCGGGTGGCGAAGCCGCGTGCCTCATCGTCGTCGCACCCGGATCTAGAATGGCCAGCAGCTCCGGCAACAATCCTCCGACTTGGACACAGGCATGGGCCAACCTGGCGGCCGCTGGACTGAACCCAGCCAGACAGTGCTCTAGCATCACCCGCCTGGCAGCAAAAAAGCCATACTCGGCACGCTTTTCACCACTGATCTCCCAGGCATGCCTGACGTTCGCGGCCAGTCCCTGCCGCGCCTGCAGCACGGTCGCCGCTCGCCAGGCCAGGTCGGGGTCCTGCCGCTCATTGGCGAACTGCCAAATGCGATTGACGTCGGCATTGGTCAAATGCGTCTGCTGCGCCCGACGCAGCAACAATCGACTCGCCAACGCCGGTGCCTGTTTAGCTTCAGCCATCATCTGCAAAGATACCAGCGCCGTTACCGGAGCCGTACTCTCATGGGCGACATAATCCTCAAGATCAGCGAGGGTGACCGTCCCTTCCGCTGCAGCAACGCGCAATTGTCGCAGCATCCGGGAGCGCTCCACCTCGAGGATGTAATGGCTCCGCGCCACCCAGCTGCAGCTAGCCTTATGCAGGTCTTTCCACGATACCGGAAGCGCCGACGCCAGCCTGGCCTGAGCCTGGGTCAACAGGTTAAACGCCTGCCAAAGCTCCGCTTCGGCGACTGCACCTGCGCTCACGTAGTGATGCAGAAAGGCCACGCCGCGCCAATACCCACCCTCTTCCGTCGCCATGCTTCCGCTCAGAGGCCCCTGCCAAAGGGCTGTATCCAGAGCAGGCGAGTGAAACTTCGTCGCATTGGTACGAAACACTTGGAGCAGCTGCGGCAACAGCGGCGCCAAATCTCGATGCGCCGTCAACAGGTCGGACAAGGCTCCCCAGATATCAGGATCTTCGTTTAGCCAGGCCAGTGGATCAGCCAGCAGCTCATTCAATGCCGGTCGATTGCGATCTTTAAAGCCGCCGAGCTCGCGCGTCTGCTGCAGCATTTGCCCGAGGATATTCAGACGAACCAATGAATTCGGTTCGACCATGATCCTCTCGGTCAAGCTACCGCGTCCGACTTTGTGCTGATCGGCAGAGGTCTGCAGCAGCAAACGCAGCGCCTCATCGCGCTCGGGTGCCGTCGCCGCAATTGGCTCGAGGATCTGTATCGCCTCAGCATGGTAACCAAGATCCAGGGCCAGCTGACCAAGACGCAGACGTAGTTGGCTAGGAGCTAAACCCAATCGCTCGCCATATTCATGAGCCGCCTGGAGCAACTCGGCAAGAAAGCGCTGGCCATACATAAATGGGGACGTGGCGTCCTTTGCCTCAGCCATCGCTAAGAAGACAAAGAGTCGCTCGAGCGGCTGCAGAAAGCCCGCCTCGCGCTGTCGGTATACCGCGCTGACCAAGACATCAGCACGACCTTCGAGCCATAGCCGCAGCAGCAGATGGACGCGCACGGGCGGGTGCAAGGCCTGGTAGAATCCCGGGTTCTCACCCTTGAACCGAGCGATGAGCTCGACTAGCTGCATCGGCGAGGCGCTCAAAAACGCCAATTCGAGCACCCGTGCTGCGGCGTCGGAGTCCCGCCGCTTTTTGTACAGGGCCATAGCCACGGGCTCGAGAGCGGACCAAGGTGCATCGGCATCGACCAGCTGCCGCAACCGCATGTCGAGCTGCTCACTGCTTGGAGCTGGGGGCACCACCAGGGGATGCATCACCGTATCGGCCCAATCTCGTTGCGCCTCTTCCGCGGCAACGGGCGGCGCAACGGGCGACGCAACGGGCGCCGGATGTCGCACTGCCGCTGCAATTGGCGGCGTGACCACCGAGGGCGTCGCCTGCAACTCTTCTAGAAGCAGCCTTTTTAGCAGGGCCCGGGTCGAGGCTGTTAGCCCCTCGCCCAGACTGCTGCGATACAGACGCGCCAATTGCTCGGCAGGCGCAACAGAGTGCTCCCCTTCGGCTTTCGACCTACCATCGTCGCTCGTGGGCATGGGCCGCCTTTCGCCTTAGTTCCTGATGGTCTCTAAAGCGATTTTAGCATGAAAGGCCGTGCCGCGCAGAAGGTCAATGCTGGTTGTAATAGCTCTTCGGATCGATGCCGTACTTCTCAAGTTTACGCAGCAACGTCACCTTGGTCATCTGGGTGTGCTCAGCCGTTTGATTCACCCGACCATTGAACGCCCGCAAGGCACGAATCAGAAACTCGCGTTCAAATCGCTCCTTGAGCTGTGGGTAGTTAAGGTCAGAGACCTGCGCTAGCGCGGGATCTTCGCCGCCGTTTGCCGGCTCACCCAAGGACTCGCCCAGCACCTCTTTCTTACCTGCCGCCATCGCTTGGATATGCTCAGGCAAGGACTCGATGCGCACCAGTTCCGAGGCTTCGACGATAAACGCATGTTCCACGACGTTCTCTAACTCGCGAATATTACCCGGCCAATTGTACAGACGCAAGGCCCCAAGCGCCCGGTTGTCAAAGCCTTTAATCGTCCGCTGATGGAGCTTGTTAAACTTTTGCACCATAAACTGCGCTAGCGGTGCGATGTCTTCGCGGCGCTCACGTAGCGGTGGCAGAGTGATCGGCATGACGTTCAAGCGATAAAACAGATCGGCGCGAAAAGCGCCCGTCTGAGTCATCTTCTCCAACGGCTGGTTGGTCGCGGCCACGACGCGCACATCGGTCTTGATCTCCTGATTGGAGCCGACCGGTGTAAACAACCTCTCTTGCAGCACGCGCAACAACTTAACCTGCATTTGGGCGCTGATATCGCCGATCTCATCGAGAAACAGCGTACCGCCTTCAGCAAACTGGAATTTGCCGATCTTTTTGCGGTCGGCGCCGGTGAAGGCACCCTTTTCGTGACCAAAGATCTCGCTCTCGATGAGGTTTTCGGGGATGGCCGCGCAGTTAACGGCAACAAACGGCCCCTTCATGCGGTGCGAATTCACGTGAATCGCCCGCGCGACCAGCTCCTTGCCAGTCCCACTCTCGCCGCGCACCATCACCGAAGTGTCGACCTTGGCTAGGCGGTGGATGATTTCGAACACCTTCTGAATCTGCGTCGAACTTCCGATGATCTTCCGACCGGTATCAAATTCAAGTTGCGGCGCCGAGAACCGCAGCTGGGCCACCAAAGCATTGGCAGCAATCGCCGAGTCCATCACCCGCAGCAGCCGGTCGCCATCGATCGGCTTCTCAAGGTAATCAAAAGCGCCGTGTTTGATCGCCGCAACAGCATCCTGCACGTTGGTGTAGGCGGTCAGCATCAAACAGAAGGTCGTCGGACTTAGATCCTTGATGCGAATCAGGGCGTCGATGCCAGACAAACGCGGCATGTTGACATCGAGCAAGACGGCGTCGAAGGGTCCAGAATTGGCGACCAGCTGCACGGCCTTTTCGCCGTCTTCGGCCTCGACCACTTCATCGCCGCGACTCTCGAGCGTTGAGCGCACGATCAAGCGCAGCGTTTCATCGTCATCCACCACCAAAACGCGCATATCCACCACTCCAATGATGATCGCTAGGCTCCAGGTTTTGGCGACAAGACCTAAAAGCTGGGCCTCATCTTCATGCGGCCAAGGAACCCATAGCTATCCAGACAATCTACGAGCCCGTATCATTGCCTGATTCAATCCATAGAGTCAATGATATTTTATTAACTAACCCTACAAAATCATGAAATCGGAGCCTATTTCATGCTCGGGTTAATGGCATCTTCGACCTGCGCCCAGCATCCACGCCATGACGGCCTGGACGCAGGGGCACCACCGTCGGTTCCGTCCACTTGCGGGTGAGCTGCAAGCCGAAGCACAGGCTGATCGCCAAGGCATCGGTGACATCGTGCGGCAGGCCACCACGGTCAAATCCCAGCAGGGTCTTTAAAGCCATCTCAATCATCACCTTATCGGCGCGACCATGGCCGGTGATCGATTTCTTAACCTCGGCCGGGGTGATTTCCTCGACGGGCACCACACACCTTGCACAGGCGGCGATATAGGCGCCGCGAAGCTCACCCAACTTCAGGGCACTGCTAGCGTTTTCGCCAAAAAAGGCCTTCTCAAGGACACACACATCGGGCTTCAGATCGATCGCCAATTCGTAGAGGGCGGTATGCAATAGACCGAGGCGTTCGCGGTGAGGAAGGTCCCCGTCGGCGCGAAGGACCCCAGCCTGAACGACGACAAAGTCTCGTGGCAGCATCGGCCGGGCGCAGCGGCTTTGGATCAGGGCAAAACCGGTGAGTCGAGATCCGGGATCGATACCCAAGATCATCCGCGGCCAGGGCTTGGACAACGCTCATCCCCTTGATAAAAGTGCTGATATTAAAACACAGATCATGGAATAATCATAGGACATCGCCACTTGTGGAGATTCCATGCAGCCGACCCGCCGCTATCCGACGCACCG
This sequence comes from Pseudomonadota bacterium, assembly GCA_026390445.1. Taxonomy (GTDB): domain Bacteria; phylum Bdellovibrionota_B; class Oligoflexia; order Oligoflexales; family CAIYRB01; genus CAIYRB01. The sequence continues at coordinate 22,539 of JAPLFX010000005.1, read as the reverse complement.
CCCTAGACGCCTGCGGCAAAGTGAGTTTTCACGACGCCTCATGCGCGAAACCGTGCTCACCACTAGTGATCTCATTTACCCGGTCTTCGTCCTCGACCGCGAGCATGGCGATGAGCCCATCGCTTCCATGCCAGAGGTCTATCGCCAGAGCTTGACATCACTCTACCGCACGGCAGAGTCCTGCCTGCTTCTTGGTGTACCGGCGATCGCGCTCTTTCCGGTGATCGGGCCGTCGTTAAAATCCCTCGACGCCGCCGAGGCCTACAACTCTGAGGGCCTGATCCCCCGCGTCGTACGCAACCTGAAGCAGCGCTTCCCCGAGCTTGGCATCATCACCGACGTCGCCCTAGACCCCTATACCAGCCACGGCCAAGACGGACTGATCGACGCCGATGGCTATGTCGCCAATGATGCCACCGTCGCCACACTGGTACGCCAAGCCATTTGCCACGCTGAGGCCGGTGCTGACATCGTCGCCCCAAGCGACATGATGGACGGGCGCGTTGGCGCCATTCGCACCGGCCTCGATGCCCAAGACCATATCAACACCTGTATTTTGGCCTACGCTGCGAAGTATGCATCAAGCTTTTATGGGCCCTTTCGCGACGCCGTGGGCTCCGGCGGCGCCCTCGGCAGTGGCAATAAAAAGACCTATCAGATGGACCCTGCAAACAGCGACGAAGCCTTGCATGAGATCAGCATGGACCTCGCCGAGGGCGCCGACATGATCATGATCAAACCGGGGATGCCCTATTTGGACATCGTGCGTCGCGCGAAGGACACCTTTCAGGTACCAACCTTCGTCTACCAAGTCAGCGGTGAATACGCGATGCTCAAGGCTGCAGCGCATAACGGTTGGCTCAATGAACGCAATGCCGTGATGGAATCGATGCTCAGTATGAAACGGGCTGGCGCCGACGGCATTCTCACCTATTTCGCGCTCGCGGTGGCGACGTGGCTCAGCGACGGCGAGGCATAGCCGCCCGCGCTTGGCTCTCGGCCTCCGGTCTAAGTAGCCACCGTGCAAGCAGCTTTGAAAAGCCAGCCAGTCCGGCTATAAACGAGGACTCTGGCATCACACCTAGCTTTTGACAGGCGCCTCATGTCCGTCACCACGTTTATCGCCCGTCGCTACATGCAGGCGGGACGCAATAACCGCTTCTTTTCCTGGATTTCACTGCTGACGATCGCCGGCGTTGCCATCGGTGTGGCGGCGATGATCGTCGTCTGGTCGGTGATCAATGGCTTTGAGACGGAGCTGCGCCGGCGCTTTCTCGAAGCCAATGCCCACATCATGGCCTACCGCTTTCCCAACGGCATGAACAATCCGGCGGAGTGGACCAAGGATATCAACCGTGACTTCAAGGGTGTCGTCAGCGGGATCTCACCGTTCATCCATTTCGAGACCATGGCACGGCGCGAGACCTTGCTGCATGGCGTCCTGATTCGCGGCACCGATCCGAAGCTGCGCGAAAACGTGCAGAGTCTAGCCTCGATCACTAGACCAAGCAGCGCCCTCGATATCTTGCAGCAGGAGATCATCGATGACGGAGCCGGCAAGCCAACGCCAGAGGTACCGTCGGTGGTGGTCGGCACGGGTTTGCTGTCTCTGCTCGGTGGCAAGGTGGGCGAGACCGTCGATCTCGTGGATCCATCCAAGGAAAACCTCGCGGGCATGAAGAAGTTCAAAATCGTCGGCGTCTATGACTCCGGACTTAAGCACTACGACAACAAGCTGATCCTCATGAGCCTGCCGGCAGCGCAGCGATTTTTTTACAAAAATAAGCGAGTCACCGGGCTGGAGATCGGCTTGATCAAGCCCTGGGATAGCCCCGCCGTGGCGGAGCAGATGAGCGCCAAATACTCGCTGTCGATCAAGGAATGGCAATCATTCAATAAACCGTTGTTCGAAGCCATGCGGATGGAACGCGTCGTCATCTTGTTGATCACCGGCCTGGTCGCCGGGGTCGCCGGTTTTAATATCCTCACGACCGTATTTGTCGCGGTCAGCCAACGCCAACGCGACATCTCCATCTTGAAAGCCCTTGGTGCCACCAATCGACAAATCCTCATCTTATTTATCAAGCAAGGGATCTACGTCGGCGTCGTCGGCGGACTCATCGGCATGGTCTTAGCGGTCGGCCTGTGTTCGCTGCTCGAACGCTACCAATTTATCGACCTCCCCGATCTATATCTGCTGGCTCGCTTACCCGTTGCCTACGAATGGTGGGTCTATGTCACAGTGGGCGCGGTCAGTCTGGCAATCGCCGTCCTCGCCGGGCTGTTTCCAGCATTTATGGCCAGCCGCGTCGACCCAGTCGAGGGCTTCCGCGGCAACCAAGGCGCGAATTGATTCGCGCCCTTGCCAATGATAACGTCTGATCAAGCATCATCGACAAAGGAGCCTCCAACTCGTGACCGGAGACAAAGTTAGCGCTGCGGCGAATCTCCAACCCAGTGAGGCTGAGACCGCAAAAAAGGTCGCCAAAAGGGTGCCGCAAGGCAGTCTAAAGCTGCAGTTCGCTGGCGAGTTGGTATTGATCCGCAACCCAACGCGCGACTTGGCCGGCTTGTTTCGCCGCTACGAAGCGTTGTTTGAGGCGTTCGCCAATATGGAACGACCGGAGCGAGCGATCAATTACCGTTTTCTTAGTGCTCTCATGCTGACCAGCCACGCCAAGAAATGCCCCTCCATAGACGAGCGCAAAAAGCTGTTCGACCGCAAGAACGCCGTCTTTCTCAGCCTCGCCAACGACCGTGAGACGCGGCGCAAGCTAGCCTTTCGCTACCTTACGTCAAAGAATTTTCGTGTCGTCGAGTTCTGCGCCACCTGCAGCGCGGCGAACACCGAGGCAGGCCTAGCGCGGCACCAGTGGAAATTTTGCAAGTCTTGCACCATCGACCGCAACTTTTATAACGTCGCCTCGATGCATCATAAATTTAGCGACGGAGCAGCGACGCTGTTCCTGAGCAACGACTTGATCCCCGAGATCAAGGGGCTCCAGCTGACCAAAAAAGGCCGCCTCGACGAGGTCACCGAGGAGGCCGTGTTTCAGCGCTACCACTATAATATCCGCAATCTCGACGCGATCGACCTCAAGTCGGTCTTGGCCTGGCACGATAAACTCATGGCCACGCCCATTCCGCATTCTTAGGTCCCACTCTTAATCACCGAAGATCTTATGAAAGAAGCCACCACCGCCGGCATGGGCATCCTCGCCGGAAATCTCGGCGAATTTTTCCAGTAACTCGCGTTGCTCCTTGCTCAACTTCTTCGGTACCACCAGTTCCAGCTGGACGTGTAAATCACCTCGCCCAATTCCCTTCAGATGCGGCACGCCTGCCCCAGCGAGGGTAATGCGGTGACCATGCTGAACGCCTGCCGGGACTTCAATGGTTTTGTCACCCTCTAGAGTTGGGATCGTCAGCCGGCTGCCCAAGGACGCCTGCGCTATACCGATCGGGCGCGTCAGAACTAAGTCGTTATCGTCGCGCTCGAATATTTTACTTTCTTTGACATGCAGCACCACGTAGAGATCGCCGGGCTGTCCCTGCGCGCCACCCGATTCGCCTTCGCCGCCGACCCGCAGGCGAAGACCCGTATCGACACCTGGTGGGATTTTGACGGAGAGCTTCTTGCGCTCCATCTTCACGCCTTTGCCGTGGCAGCTTTTGCACGGCTTGGTGATCTGCTCACCTTCACCGCGGCACGTTGGACAGGCTGTCTGGATCGCAAAGAACCCCTGACTGCGACGGACCTGCCCGACACCGCCGCAGGTTTTACAGGTCGACTTACCACCCGGCTCAGCGCGGCTACCGTTGCACTCAGCACACTCGCAAGCCCGCTCAAACTCCAATTCGCGGTCGATACCGAAGACCGCCTCTTCAAACTCAAGCGTCAGATCGTAGCGCAGATCGGCGCCGCGGCGCACCCGCCCGCGCCCGCCACCTTGCGCGCCACCGCTGAAGCCAAAGAATTCTTCGAAGATATTGCCAAAGCTCGAAAAGATATCGCCAGCATCCTGAAAGCCCTGGCCCTGCACACCGGCATGTCCATAGCGATCGTAGGCGGCACGTTTTTCCGGGTGGCTAAGGATCTCATAAGCCTCCGAGGCCTCCTTAAACATCAGCTCCGCGGCCTGATCACCGGGGTTGCGGTCGGGGTGATGCTTCAGCGCTGCCTTACGGTAGGCGGCTTTAATCTCCACCTCGGTCACGGTACGCTCAATGCTCAAAATCTCGTAATAGTCGCGTTTGGTCGCCATGTCGTTTTTATTGTCCGCTGCACGGGATGGTGGTTGGGATCACTCTTTGAAACTATGTTCCGGCCCTGGGTATACGCCGCCTTTGACGTCGCGGTCATAGGCATCTAGGGCTTGCTGCACGGTGTCGCCAAGATTGGCGTACTTCTTTAAAAACTTCGGACTGAAGCCGGAGTCAAAGCCCAGGATATCGTGCAAGACGAGGATTTGGCCATCGCATTTCACCCCAGCCCCGATACCGATGGTCGGAACGTGCAGCGACGCCGTGATCCGCTCGGCCAGCCGCTCCGGCACCATTTCCAGAACGAGTGCAAAGATCCCGGCATCTTGCAGAGCATGGGCATCATCGAGAATCTGTTGCGCCGCGTCGCTGCCACGGCCTTGAACCCGGTAACCACCCATGGCATGGACGCTTTGCGGGGTCAGACCCAAATGGCCCATCACCGGGATTCCGGCCTGAACGATCGCCTTGACCTGCGGACAAATAGGGCGACCGCCCTCGACCTTCACGCCTTGCGCGCCGCCTTCCTGGATCAGGCGAGCAGCGTTCGTCAGCGCCTGCTCGGTCGAGACCTGATAGCTTAAAAACGGCATATCAGCACACAAAAACGGCCGTTTCAGCACCCGCGCCACCGCCGCCGTGTGATGCAGCATATCGTTCATGGTCACCGCTACGGTGCCGTCATGACCGAGCATGACGTTGCCCAAACTATCGCCAACCAGCACGATATCGACGCTCGTATGATCGATGAGACGTGCAAAAGCGCTATCATAACAGGTCACTGCAGATAACTTCGGACCACTTTGCTTCGCCGCCAGAATCTGGCTAATGGTCACAGCTTCGCGCTGTGTGTACTTACTCATCATGGCCCCCAAAGGAACGGTCGCGTCAGCGACCGACTTACTGCTGTCAATCCCGCCGGTACTCCGGAATAAACCAGTTCTCCGCCGGCCGTCGCTGCTTCAGGGCCTATTTCTATCAGCCAATCCGCCGAACGCAAAACATCAAGATGGTGCTCGACGACGATCACCATGTGACCCTGCTTTGCTAGTAGACGCAGCTGGTCCAGGAGATTGGCGACGTCGCTATCACTCAGGCCGGTGGTCGGCTCATCAAAGATCAAGATCGACGGTTTGCCTGGCTCGGCCCCACGCACGCGACTGACCAGCTTAAGCCGCTGCGCCTCGCCACCAGAGAAGCTGCTGGTCCGCTGACCAAGCGTCAGATAACCCATGCCCATGCCCATCACCTGGTCGCAGATCTTGACGATCATCGGCCGATCGTAAAAAAACTCACGCGCCTCGGCGACCGTCATTTTAAGCATCTGGATCAGGTTTTTCCCTAAAATTTCGACCCCAAGCACTTTGTCTTCGAAGCGCCGGCCGGAGCACGCAGGGCAACAGACCTCCATCTCACCGAGAAACGACAGGTCTTCCGTCACGGTGCCGAGGCCGCGGCAAGTCTCGCAGCGCCCCCCAGGGGTGTTAAAGCTAAAAGAGCCAGGCTTTAAGCCCAACTTACGAGCCAGGGGCTGCGCCGCCAGCAGTTTACGAATCTCATCCATCAAGCCCAGGTAGGTGGCAATGTTGGAGCGACTGGATCGCCCCAAGGAGGCTTGGCTGACCAGAACGACCTCGCCATGGACCTTGATCAAGCTTGTCGGCCCCACCCCACCTACCACTGGCTGCGACTCCGAGCTGCGTTCAATGGCCTGCCCAAGGGCCGCCGCCAGCAGCGGATACAGGGTGTGCTGGACCAAACTGGTCTTGCCGCTGCCGCTGACGCCACACACCGCGGTGATTGCAGCCAAAGGAAAGCGCACCGACAGGTTCTTCAGGTTGTGCGTACGCGCGCCCTTGATCTCGATAAAGCGGTGGCCCTCACCAATAGACGCGACCTTAAGCGGCGGCGCGACCTCGGGACGCTGCCACAACTGCGCCGCTCCAGCATAAACAACGCGGCCCCCGGCGTGCCCAGCTGCAGGGCCAATCTCAACCAGGTGGTCGGCGCCGGCGATCAGCCGCCGTTCATGCTCGACCATGACCACCGTATTGCCCTGGTCACGCAGCTCGCGAATGATCGCGAGAAGGTTGCCGCTATCGCGCGCGTGCAGCCCCGAGCTCGGTTCATCTAAACAAAACAAGGTGTCGGTTAAAGCACTGCCAAGGCAGCGGGCCATATTGATGCGCTGGAGTTCACCGCCGGACAAGGAGCGCGCAGCACGATCGAGCGAGAGGTAGGATACACCGATTTTACGTAGATAGGTTAAGCGTGCCGCCATCTCCTGGACGGCTTCGGTGATCCCAAGCAGCCCGTCATTGGCCGCCTGATGCCCCTCGGTAGCGCCGCTCTCGGCGACTGCCTGGACCTTGCTGAGCCATGCTTCGACATCGGTCACGGCCATCTTGCAGACCTGCGCCAATTGTACGCCTTGAACCCGGCACGCCAGCGCCTTGGTGTTCAGACGCTGGCCACCGCAGGTGACACACGGCACATAAAGGCGAAAACGCGCGGCGTGGATCCGGTAATGCGCCTTATATTTCTTGCTGGCGAGATAGGCAAAAAAGCCGTCGATCCCATCAAAGGTCTTGCCAGACCCAGTGCGCAGCCACTGCCAGTCGTCGTCACTATAATCGCTGAAGGGTTTATCAAAGGGCATTGAGCGAGCCTTCGCGCTCACCTTTGCCCAAGCGTAGTATTCCTTAAAGGCACCAAAGTTCCAGGCAACGACACCGGCTTCAGCCAGCGACGAGTTGCGATCTGGAATCACTTTGCTCATGTCGACGTCGCTGGTAAAACCAAACCCCTGACAGGCGGGACAAGCACCCAGTGGATGATTGAACGACAACAGCGCCATCGACGGTTCCAAATACTCCTGACCGCAGCTAGGGCAGTCCAAGCCGGCGGAAAAAGCCTCCGGCGCACCATGTGGTGGCACCACCCAAAGCTTGCCGCGCCCGACTTTAAATGCCAGCCGCAGGGATTCCCCAAGACGACTCGCGCTGTCTGGACCAACGCTGATGCGGTCGATGACCACTGCCGCGCCTTTAAACTCCGCGACCTTCGCCTCGCCGAGCTTCACCGTCGCGCCGCCTGCAGTAAGTAGGCGACTAAACCCCTGGCCTTCTAACTGCGCCCGCAGATCCTTAGCTGCAACTTTGCCCCAGCGCTCCAAGGGTGCACAAACCAGTATTTTGTTGCCATCATGCGCACGCACGGTATGGGCCGCTACGGCCTCGGGATGATCCTTATGGACCGGCGCGGCACAAGTACTGCAGTAAATGCCGGCAAGATGCGTAAACAGCACGCGCAGCAAATCGGTCAGTTCGGTGGCGGTGCCGACCGTCGAGCGATTGCTGGCGCTAGACTGCATCTGCCGCACCGCGATCGCCGGCGGCAAATGGCGAACGGCGCGAATATCAGGTTTAGGAAGGGCTTGGAGGTATTGACGGGCAAAGCTCGACAGGCTCTCGACGTAGCGGCGGTAAGCTTCGCCATAAAGGGTATCAAACACCAAGGAGCTCTTTCCCGAGCCAGAGACACCGGTGACGACGCTGATCATGCCCAAGGGAAACGCCACATCAACCGCTTTGAGGTTGTTGGTCGACACGCCGTCTAGTTCGATACTCGCAATGGGTGGCGGCAGAATGGTCGAAAGCTGCTCCATGCTCTGTACAGATGGTGGCTCTGACATCCGCACCTACTTTCTGCATGCGACACTCGGGGCCCTGGCCCAGGGCGTGCCTATGCTTAGATCGTCAACCGTGAAGGAGACCCAAAGGTCCCACCACTGTAAAGGTCTAGACCGAGATCACAAGCTATTTTCCATGACAGAATAAGAGATTAGCCTAGGTCTGCCGACTTTTTTGCAGGGCGCTGGAGGAGGCGTCGGCCGAGCTCAATCATCGGTCGTTCCACCAGGTAGTAGCTAAGCCCGACCATCAGCACCATCGTGACGATGTTCCATGGCCACGTTTGGACTAGCGGCAGCGGCAAGGGTCGCGTTTCGCGCGATCCAACTAAAAAAAACTGCTGCCAGATGTACAAGCTATACGATAGTCGTCCGAGATAGCGCAGGGGCCGGCTCTCGAGCAGTCGCGCCCGCAGTCCAGACGGCCGCAGTACCGTGCCGGTCAACAGAGCCACGATCAGCAGCCCCTGCACGGTGATCAGGTTCACCTCTTTGAAGCGAAAGCTGGCGATCAGCGCCCCAACCGCGGCGAGCCATAGCCAGCGACTGGATGCCCGACGCCAGACATGGGACCACCAGCTGCTCTCGAACATCAAGGCCCCCCAAGCGCCCCACATCAGCGAATCGAGGCGCATATCGCTGCGTGCAAAGAAAATATCCTTAGGAAACAGCTGCCCAAACCACGGCTGCTGATATTCGTGCCAGCGCCACGCAGCTACCACGGCGGCAAAGATCACGGCAAACAGGCGGGAGCGCGTGCTCCCAAGCCCAGCCAACACCAGGGGCCAGAACAAGTAAAAATGTTCTTCAACACTCAGCGACCAAAAATGTCCGGTGTACCACCCATCTCTGGTCGCAGAACCTTGGAAGTTGCGAAAAAACAACACACTGCCAGCGAATTGGATGGGCGCTATGGTCAACACTCCGACTAGTGTCAGCAACGCCATCACGCTTAAATAGACGATCACCGGCGGCAAGATGCGAAAGGCGCGGCGGCCATAAAATTGAGCCAGATCGATGCGCCCCCGAAGGTCTAACTCCTCCAGGAGTCGCCTGGTGATGAGAAAGCCGCTAAGGCCAAAAAAGATGTCGACCCCGTAGGCCCCCAAACGCGTCCATGCAAACAAGCGCGGGTTCGCCCACGGACCGACGTCCGACAATGGATAGTCGAACCCATGGCACATTAAGACCCCGAGGATCGCGACCGCCCGCCAGCCATCCAGAGTTGGCAGGTACTGATGTTTAACGGGGCGATTCATCATGCTTAGGACCCTGGTTGGAAGCCCACAAGAAACATCGGCACGACCTCGCCCAAGACCAAGGACAACCCCCGCATCAATCCCCAAGACCCTGTTAATATTTATTTTTTTCTAAAAGATGGCAGGCCAGTCGCGGCTTGATACAATAGACTTACCCCCTACATGACCAAGTGCAATGAGGTTCCCATTGCCCAATCAAGAGCTTCAGGCCCCTTCCTCGGTGCGCCTCATCGTCGCCCTAACAACTTTTGTCACGGTACTGCTAGGCGCGGTCTTTTTGCTCGTTGGCCGCCCCGTACCTAAGGTTGCACGTCCGGATGCCGCCGCAGCGGAGGACAAGGCAGCATCCTCCGAGGCACAGGCCGCCTTTTTCTACACCTCGGTGGGTCATGCCCCAGCGACCCTTCACGCCAAGAGTGGCGACGCAGAACAATCTGGCAAAGACAGCTTCACCTTGGAGATCAAGGTGGCGACCGAACGCGACGAGGCCGAGCGCATCATCGATGGACTGCACGAGCAGGGCGTCGAGGCCTACTACACACCACTGGCCCGCTCCGGACGGGTGGTCTACCGGATTCGCCAAGGTCTGTTTGCCAACCAAAAAGATGCCGACCGGGCAGCCATCGCCGTCCAACAGCGCTATGCCTTGGCCACTAGAGTCGTCAAGCTACAGTAAGACCACGACCACGCTTGCCTCGGCTAGCCCCCAGCCTGCCCTAGCGCTCGGGAGCGTTGCTTTTAACATCCCAAATGAGATCGGTATGGCCATCGCCATCGAAATCAAACAAGCGATGGCTGATGCTGCCGTCCTCGCCCATTACTTCGACCATGCTGTAGCGTCCTTGACCGATAAAATCCCAGGCATGAAAGCCGGTTAATTCTTCGGTCCGACCATTGGTATAGTGCCATTCGACGATGAAATCGGTCCGGGTTGGCAACGGTTCTGAGTACCTCGTCGCTTTGCCTTCACGCAGGGTGTAGTGCGTGCGCTGGGGCACTTCGGGCTCAAGCTTTGTCGCAGTGGTTTCGCACCCGACCGCACTGAGCAGGGTCGAGGTGAAGAGGAGCACGGTAGCCAGCTGGTTGAGTCGGGTCATGGAATCGATTATCCGTGAAAAAATCACCTTAAAACGCTATTCTCCCCATCCCATCGGTACGCTGATGCCCAGACTTTAAGCCCGCTTAGACCCGAAAGGGGCTCCCAAGGACCATGGACGATCCCAATTTCATTAGAAACTTCTGTATTATTGCACACATCGATCACGGCAAATCGACCCTCGCCGACCGCTTGATCGAGTTCACCGGGACCCTGTCACAGCGTGAGATGCGCGAGCAGGTGCTCGACAGCATGGACATCGAGCGCGAACGCGGCATCACGATCAAGGCCCAGACCTGCTCGATGATCTACAAAGCGGACGACGGCCACTCGTACCTGTTCAACCTCATCGACACCCCTGGCCACGTCGACTTCAGCTACGAGGTGTCGCGCAGCCTGGCCGCCTGTGAAGGAGCCCTGGTCATCGTCGATGCTAGCCAAGGCGTCGAGGCCCAGACGGTCGCCAATGTATCGCTCGCAATGGCCGCCAACCTGACCCTGATCCCGGTCATCAACAAGATCGATCTGCCCAGTGCAGATCCGGACAAGGTCCGCGGCGAAATCGAAGAGGAGTTAGCGCTCGATGGCAGCGAGGCCGTCCTCGCCAGCGCCAAGGCACGCATTGGCATCAAGGATGTGCTTGAGGCCATCGTCAAACGCGTGCCACCACCGAAGGTGCGTCGCGAAGAGCCACTGCAAGCGCTGATCTTTGATAGCTGGTTCGACCCTTATCTTGGCGCCGTGTCGCTGATTCGGGTCATGGCGGGCGAGCTGCGCAAGAACCAAAAGATGCAGATGATGTCGTCGGGCAAGATTTTCGAGGTGTTAAAAATCGGCAAGCTGATGCCGAAGCAGGTTGAATTTGCCGGCTTAGTGGCTGGCGAAGTCGGCTTTGTCGCTGGCTCCATCAAAGGCGTAGGCGACACGCGTGTCGGCGACACCATTACCAATCCGGACAGACCGGCTGCCAGCCCACTGTCCGGGTTCCAAAAGGCCCGTCAAATGGTCTTTGGCGGCATCTTCCCGGTCGACTCCAGCGAGTACCAGTTGCTGAAGGAATCGTTCGAAAAGCTGCAGCTCAACGACGCATCGTTGACCTTCGAACTGGAAAGTTCTAACGCCCTTGGCATGGGCTACCGCGTCGGCTTCTTGGGCTTGCTCCATATGGACATCATCCAGGAGCGCCTCGAGCGCGAGTATAACCTCGATCTAATTTTTACCGCACCGACCGTCGTCTACCATATGCACGGTGTCGACGGGCAGGTCACTAGCATCGAAAACCCCTCCAAGATGCCCGATCCAACCAAGATCGACCGCATCGAAGAGCCTTACGTCTTGCTGACCATTCACACGCCCGAAGAATACATCGGCGGCCTACTTAAGCTGCTCACCGAACGTCGCGGCGTACAAAAAGGCCTCGATTACCTGACGGCAAAAAGGGTCAAGATCACCTACGAAATCCCGATGAACGAAATGATCTTCGACTTCCACGATAAGTTGAAAAGCATTTCCCGTGGCTATGCCTCGATGGACTATGACGTCACCGAGTACCGTCCCGGGGACTTGGTCAAGCTCGACATCCTGGTCAACAATGAGCCGGTCGACGCGCTATCCTGTATCGTCCACCGCGCCACCGCGGCCATCCGTGGCCGCTCCTTGTGCAAGAAGCTCAAAGACATCCTGCCGCGGCAGATGTTCCAGATCGCTATTCAAGGTGCCATCGGGGGCAAAATCGTCGCCCGCGAAACCGTCGCGGCGATGCGTAAAGATGTCACTGCCAAGTGCTACGGCGGCGATATTTCGCGCAAAAGAAAGCTCCTCGAAAAACAGAAAGCCGGCAAGAAGCGGATGAAGCAGGTCGGGAGCGTCGAGATCCCACAAGATGCGTTTATGGCCATTTTGCAGATTGATGACTGATCAAAGTTGCTTCTCGGTTAACGGCCGATAGCTTGGTTGCATAAATCCTGCCCTCCCGCATTCCCGCCCTCCCAGTTTTTGGGCTTTATTCAGCGCAACTGGGAGAGCGGGAATGCGGGAGGGCAGGATTTATGCAACCAAGCCACGGCCGAAATGTAACCATGCGTTGCAACCAGGATTCGTAACCGTGGTTATTCATGCTAGAATGCGACCTTGACCCTTTCCTGCAGGAATCCAGGTGAACACAACGGCTCGGCGTTATCATGTGGCGAAGTTTGGCGGCACCTCGGTCCAAGACCACCGCGCCATTGAAGTCGTGATTGGGGTCATCTCCGGGATTGTCGCAAACGACCCGGGTGGTCTGCTGCTGGTCTTCTCGGCCATGGCTAAAGTCACGGACTTGCTGCTCGACGCCGCCCAGACGGCGGTGCGCGGCGGCGACTATTATCCCGCCCAGGAAACCTTCCGCCGCCGCCATCATGACGCCGCTGCGGCCTTGTTAAAGGAGCCCGGTCGCCTGGAACGCATGCACCAGTGGATTGACCAGGCGGCAGATGAACTCGGTTCGATCTGCCAGAGCCTGGCAACACTGCGCGAACACACCCAGCGCGTCCTCGATATGACCGCCGCCCGCGGCGAACGCACCTTGGCCAAGCTGGTCTGCGAAGTGCTGCAGGAGCGAGGCATCGACGCCAAGTACATCGATGCCACCGAGCTGATCATCGTCGAACGCCAATACGGGAGCTTGTTCCCGGATTTGGACCAGACCACGGCGCGAGTGAAGGCCCAAGTCCTGCCGGCCTTGGACCGCGGTCAGCTGGTGATCGTGCCGGGTTTTATCGGGACTGGCCCAGGCGGCGCTCTGGTGACTCTTGGTCGCGGTGGCTCGGACCTTTCCGCTACGGTCCTCGGCCATTGCCTCAACGCCGCGTCCGTGACGCTCTATAAAGAGGTGGATGGCCTTCTGACCGCCGATCCACGCCACGTCAAGGAGGCACGGATCGTCCCCGAGCTGCATTACCGTGAAGCCGCTGAGCTCGCTTACTACGGCGCCAAAGTCCTCCATCCTCGCACCATCATCCCGCTGCTCAAGCATCAGATTCCCCTGACGGTGCGTGGCACCTTCAACCTAGAAATTGCCGGAACCCGCATCGCCGGTGATGTGCCACCTGGCGCCTTCCCGGTGAAAGCGCTCACGGCGGTGATGAGTCAATCGCTGATCGCCGTCGAGGGAAGTGGCATGATGGGGGTCCCCGGGATCGCCGCCCGGACCTTTGGCGCCTTGGCACAACACGGCATCTCGGTCGCCGTCATCAGCCAAGCGTCAAGCGAGGCCAATCTGTGTTTTGTGGTACCGAGCAGCGAAGCCAAATCGGCCGTACGAGCCCTCAAAGAAGCTTTTCAGTTTGAACTAGAACACAACCTCATCGATGAGATCCGTTCTCGCGATGGCCAAGCCGTCATCGCCATTGTCGGCCTTGGCATGCAAGGTACCCCTGGGATTGCCGCTCGCTCCTTTACGGCATTGGCCCGCGCGAAGGTCAATGTCGAGGCGATCGCCCAAGGATCCTCCGAACTGAATATCTCGGTCGTCACGGAGGAGGCCGCTGTTCCTGAAGCCTTGATCAGCCTGCATCGCGAGTTTCGCCTCGAGAAGCTGCGGGCCTTGCCGCCGCAAGCCGACGGCGAGGTGTGCCTGGCCGTCTACGGCATCGGCCAAATCGGCCGCACGCTCCTGCGTCAGCTCCAAGCGCAGCAGTCCTATTACCAAAACAAAATGCAGCTCAGTCTGAATTGCTTGGCCCTCGTGGACAGTTCTGGCTCCTTTGTTCGCGAACAAGGCATGTCGGCAAGCGACATCAACAATATTCTGCTGACCAAGGACAAAGGCGGATCGCTGCATCCGCCATCCGATCGCCGCCAAAAGAAGATGTCTGTGGCGAGCATGATCACCGACCTGCAGCGCAAGCTGTGGCAGCTTCCGGTCCATAAAGGCGTGTTCATCGATACCACCGCCGAAGACTCGGCCCCACTGCTCCTCGAGGCGCTACGCGCCGGCTGGCACGTTGCCGTCGCCAACAAAAAGCCGCTGGCCGTCGCCCAGGCGCAGTTTGACGAGCTGTTCGCCACTGCGGCCGAGCACGGTGTCCAACTGCGATACGAGGCCACCGTCGGCGCCGGCCTACCGATCCTCGATACCCTAGCGAAGCTGCAAGAAGCTGGCGACCATATCGAAATGATCCTTGGCTGCTTTTCTGGAACCCTTGGCTATCTGATGACCGAACTCGAGGCAGGCTCACCCTTTGCCGAGGCTGTCGGCCGAGCCCATTCACTCGGCTTTACCGAGCCAGATCCGCGCGAGGATCTCAGCGGAATGGACGTCGCCCGTAAGGCATTGATTCTAGCCCGCACCCTCGGCATTCGCATGAATATCGAAGACATCACCGTAGAGCCGCTGTTTCCCGCGGAGCTCAGCTCGCCAGAACCAAAAGTTTTCTTGCAAAATCTACGCGGTTTAGACGTCGCCTGGGCAGAGCGCATCGCCGCCGCACGTCGCAACCATCGCTGCATCCGTTACGTCGCTCGCATCACCTCGGACCGTGTCACCGTTGGCCTGGAGGAGATCGAGAGCGCCGCCCCACTCGGCCGACTCCGCGGCACCGACAACCAGGTCACCATTACGACCAAACGCTACAAACAAAATCCTTTAATCGTCAGCGGTCCCGGCGCCGGTGCTGAGGTCACTGCCGCCGGCGTGCTCAACGACGTCCTGGCCATCGCATTATCCGAGGATCTCGCGGTCCGCGGCCGTCGCCCCAAAAGGTAAGGCACCCGATGACTTCTGTTCGCGTCTTTGTCCCTGGTAGTATCGGCAACGTCGGCCCCGGTTTTGACGTTCTTGGCTTGGCCGTTGACGGCATCGGTGACCGCTTCACCATCGAACTGACCGAGGCCGCTAGCAGTATCGCTGGGGTCACCGGCCGTGACCACGAACATGTCCCGAAAGATCCAAACACTAACTGCACGACCATTGCTGCAGTCGCGCTCTTGCGTTCCCAAGGCGACAAACGCAACGTCAAGGTCTCGATCGACCGCAGCCTGCCGCTCGCCGGAGGGCTCGGCGCCAGTGCCGCGGCAAGTGTCGGCGGAGCCTACGGCGCGGCCATCGCGCTCGGTCGCAACGTACCTCAAGCGGCGATTTTGACCGCAGCGCTAGCCGGCGAGGCCAGCGTCTCCAGCGCGCACCTGGACAACATCGCCCCAAGTTTACTCGGCGGCCTAACCGTTGCGCGCTGCGTTGAGCCCGCCGACGCGGTGCGCGTGCCGATCCAGGGGAACTGGTGGCTGACGATAGTCAGTCCGGCGATGCGCCTAACCACGAAAAAGGCCCGTTCGGTCCTACCCCAGTTGGTGACCCAGGCCGACTTTGTGCATCAACTAGCGCATACGTCCAGCCTGATTACGGCCTTCGTTAGCGGCGACCATGAGTTAGCCCGCCGCGCCCTGGTCGACGTCTATGCTGAGCCCCACAGGGCCAAGCTCATCGGCTCGTTTTTCGCCGTTAAAAACGCCGCGGTGACCTCCGGCGCCCTCGGCTGCAGCATTAGCGGTGCGGGCCCAAGCGTGTTTGCCTTATGCGGCACTGAAGCCGTAGCTCATGCTTGCGCCGCAGCCATGAAGGCAGCATTCTGGCCCGTGGAAGCTCAAACTCACACAGGTCGCATTGCCGCCGAAGGAGCCCGTGTCCTATGACCGATCCATTGATCACTCTGCATGCCCCTGATCTATCAGAGCGCCTGCAATGCGTCGCCTGCACCGCTTCCTTTTCCATTGCAGAGGTAAGATATCATTGCACCTGCGGCGCTTTGCTGACGGTGGAGCGCGACGATGCATGGCACCAGACCTTGACCAGGGCCCTTCTGGCTTCGCGCCAACTCAGTCACAACCCACTCGATCAAAGCGGCGTGTGGTCCTTTCGCGAAGCCATCTTAAGCCTACCGCCAGAGCATATCGTCACGCATCCAGAGGGACGCACTCGCCTCTACGAGCGCCGCAGCTTGGCAGACTTCGCTGGCATCGAACAACTCGCCTTTAAGCACGAAGGGGAGAACCCGACCGGCTCCTTCAAGGACCGCGGGATGACGGTTGCGGTATCGAAGGCCAAGCACCTCGGCCTCGACTATGTGGCATGCGCTTCAACCGGTAACACCAGTGCGTCACTGGCAGCCTATGCGTCCCAGGCAGGCATGCGCGCGGTGGTGTTCCTCCCTGCCGGCAAGATTGCCACCAGCAAGCTGGCCCAGGCGGTTGGTTACGGCGCCACCTGTTTAGCCGTCCAGGGGGACTTCGATGAAGCGATGGGCCTAGTCCAAGAGTCCGCGAGCAAACTCGGCATGTACCTAGTCAACTCGGTCAATCCGTTTCGCCTTGAAGGCCAGAAGTCGATCATCTTCGAGCTGCTCGCGCAGCGCAACTTCGCGGCTCCCGATTGGATTGTCGTGCCGGCCGGGAACCTAGGTAATACGAGTGCTTTTGGTAAAGCCTTGCGCGAGGCCCATGCCGCTGGCTGGATCGATCGCATACCACGTCTCGCGGCGATTCAGGCAGCCGGCGCTAATCCATTTTATCTAAGTTACGCGGACGAATTCTCGCACAGCTATCAGGTCAAGGCCGAAACCGTGGCAACGGCGATACGCATCGGCGCCCCAGTCAACTACTCAAAGGCCAAGCGGGCGATCCTTGATACCTTGGGTGTCGTAGCCCAAGTCACCGACCCAGAAATCATGCAAGCGAAGGCCGCAATCGACCGTTCGGGGCTGGGCTGCGAGCCGGCCAGCGCTGCGACCCTAGCTGGAGTTCGACAGCTGGTCCAAGCCGGCACCATCAAGGCCAGTGACGATGTGGTCTGCATCCTAACCGGACATATGCTGAAGGACCCCGATGCCGTCCTAGCAGCAACGACCCTAAAGGTACGGGAAATAGCTCCAAACCTCCAAGCGGTCCAAGCCGCACTTGGCGCGTAAATCCGCGCTGCGGCTTAGCTCAGCAGGATTTCAACCGATGATCAGAGGGTCAAGCTGGAAGCCGATTGTGGCTCATGCCCGTGCATGATCCTTTGCCGACAGGACTGGGAATTGTTACAGCGCAGAACATATTGGGCGCGCAGGTGGCACGCACTTGCCTTGTTTGCGGCGACAGCCGTCGCGCTGTCTAGCGCCTCATTTGCCCCAGCACAAGCTGAAGCTCAAAGTCAGGGTCAAGCTTTTGGCCTCGAGGTAAGCGGTAACATCCGCACCAGAACCGACTATATTGATCACCTGACTCGGGTCTGCCTGACGCAGGTCCGTCTGGGCGCCGGGACCTCCGAGATTGAACACCTGCTCCGCCAATGTCTGCTCAATGCCAAGATCTTTTCCGAGGTCACGGTGACAGCCGCGCGGCGGCATATTACGGTTGAGGTGAAAGAGCGCACGACTCTGATTCCCATTCCCTACCTGCAGGTCGACACCGGTCAATCGCGAAAAATCGGTGTGATCATGCTTGAGTCTAATTTCCTCGGCATGGGTAAGACGGTCGCCTCAGGCGCTTCGTTGGCGAACCAAGGAGTGAGTTTTTTCGGCTACTATCAGGATCCTTCAGTGCTCTACTCAGACTGGGGCGGCGAGGCCCTGATGGACCACACCAGAGAAAACCTGATTCAATATCGACGCAAAACAGTGGTCGATAGCTATGCGGAAACCACCAACGGCTTTTTGTCCGGCACCGGCTACCGCTGGAACCAATTTAGTCTGAAGGGGCATGTCGGCTTTCGCGAACGGACGTACTACCGTGTCGACACCTTTGTCCCACCCAATGACCATTCGTTTGGCTTTGGCAATGTCGTGGCAGAGTTTTCAAACAAAGACTTTGCTTTTTACTGCAATCAAGGTCTGACCCTACGCCTAAACGGCACCCAGCAAGCTTGGCGCACGGATTCCATGCATCCGGCTGGAAACGCCGACTACCTGATGAATTGGGAGAATCTGGTGTTCAGTGGACATGCCGTTCAGATTCAAATTAGCGGCGGTGGAGTTCGCGGTGGCGGGCGCGAAGATGCCTACCGATTGGGCGGTACGCGCGGTCTACGCGGCATCGAAACAAAGAGTGCCTGGGCAGATCATTACGACGCCCTTGCCCTCGATTATCAGATTCCACTGCAAACCTACCAGTCGGGCACCCTAACAAGCGGATTGTTCAATGACAGGGGCTTGATCCGCATGCGAGGGCCTGACGACACCATCATCCACTATGACGCCTTTGGGATCGGCGCCTATTTCTATTTGAAGGAATTCACCCTGCCCGGACTCGGCTTGGAACTCGGCTACAATCGCGAATTTCAGGGCCTCTTTGCCAACTTGACCGCGGGCCTGTCGATTTGAGCCTGTTTTAGTATTTGTGCTCCCTGGTAGCGGATGGGATGATCCTCTCTACTTGGCCCATTCTCGGCCCATTCTCGGTCCATTCCCGGCCAATTAAAGGAGGATCCTTGTCTGCGTCAGGTCCTATAGCCCCTATCGTTCGCATTCCATTGTTTCTGCTGCTGTGTATTCTGCCCTTGGGGGTCGCAGGCCATAACATTGGCGCAAGTGTGATAGGTATCATGCTGATCACACTGATGTGGTTGCAGCGCCACGAACTACCGCTGCTGGATCTGTGGCGTCAGCATCGAATTTATCTTTTTACGACCTTCGCCTACCTTGGAAGCCAAATCGTTTCCACATGGCTCAACCCAGAAAACCCTGACCCGAGAAGCATCCATTACCTGTTCGGCCACATCATATGGACCATCATCCCTGCCGCAGTTTGCTTTAGCCAACCACGTCTATCGCCTCGCGATTGGAATCACTTATTTTGGGGCTTAGCAACCATTGCACTCATCCTCGGCGGCATGGCCAGTTCCCAAGCCATCTGGGGATGGAAGCTGCAGCAATCTCATATAGTCCTTGGCTTCCCTCGCGCCCAAGGACTATATTCGCATCCCATGTCCTTCGGCTACGTTTGCTTGGTGTTTGTACCCTTCGCCATCCTTGCGCTCCTGCGCTGGCCACGTCACCCGGCCGCATGGATTCTAGGCGTCAGCATTGGCGCTGCCATCCTGGCTAGTCGTTCGAGGATGGTTGAAGGCGTAACCGTCTTGGTGGTGTTGTTCAATATTTGGAGCGCCACCAAAGGTCGCCTAAGAGTACAGATTCTAACTGCAGCTGTAGTCGCCATCGCAGCAGTGCTGCTGACCCCAAATCCCGTTGGTGAACGATTTCGTGGCATGTTGGTCGGTCATGACGTCCACGGTGACTATGTCGATGATCGCGTCGCCTTTTGGCAGGTCAACTGGGACATGGTGAAGCAGCGCCCGTGGCTCGGCCATGGTGAGGGTCTCACGACCAAATACCGTGCACCATACTACGCGGCCGCTGGTCTGGGCGACTTCCCCCGCCAGTACGAGGCCCACAATATGTTTCTTCAAGCTGCCGTCAACGGTGGCCTGCTTGGTCTGACTATTCTTCTAGTGTGGCTGGGCAACCTCTTTTCAGCCGCCTGGCGAGCACGCCGGGCTGGGTCCTTTGCTGGCCAGGTCATGCTCCAAACGTTGACGACCTTCTGCCTAGCAGCCCTGACACAAAATGCGTTTCAAGACTCTGCGGTACGCTATTCATTAACCCTGGCTGTCACCGGCTTTTTTCTGAGCATGGCACCCTTCAAAAAGAACGATCCCCCTCAGAGTCACGCGGCGCCATAAGAGCCAACCCCTCCTGCCTCGCCGCCACGTTACGAACAGCCAGAAAGCTTGGGTAATAATTGCGTGAGGCAAAGCCAAAAACGCTCGTATGATGCTTCTCTCGCACCGTGAGGTAGTCTCGCCCGTATAGCTTAATGGCGCGCATAGTCCCATTGATGCCGTAGTTAAAGGCGGTGATCGCCAACGGCCAAGATCCCGTCTGAGCGTAAAACGATTGCAGCATCTCTGCCGCCGCACGAGTCGACCGAAGCGGATTCGATCGTTGGTCGGCTCCGTGGCCCATCGGCAAATGGTAGAGCCTAGCGGTCGCTGGCATCAGTTGCCAAATGCCACGGGCCCCCACTCGCGACCTTGCCAGCGGATTATAGCCGCTCTCCAGGTGTGGCAGGTAAGCAAGATCCACAGGTAGTTTCTGTTCTGCCAAAACCTTCTTGACCATGCGCAAATGCAGCTTGGACCTGGATAGGCTAGGCTGCAAATCGACACCGCGTTGGCAGCGCACATTGCTTGCGGCAAAGCGATAATAGGCGGGGTAGCGCAGACGCGCGTCGGTCAGTCCGACGATGCGACGTTCAAGATCGTTTTGCGCCTCGTCGCCACTGGCCAGATGCTGTAGCGCGTTACGAATTGATTCTAGCGCTCGATGTGCTGCAAACACCTTTTGCACCGGAGCTGACGGGAGGTGTTTGACCGCGTAAATCACATTTAAATGATCGCGGTCATGAAAGATGCAATCATCGGGCCCATATTTACTAAAGACCTGCTCCCAGAAACCGACATCTTCCTGCAATCCATTCGGAACCGCCAGATGCGTCGATGCTTTTGCGGAGCTCCCCAACATCATGAGTGCAATGGATAAACCAATGGGCAGCCAAATCCGTTGCGGCATTGGATGGTACTCCTGGTGGACATTTTATGTGAGGGTCGTATGACAAGTGGCCGAAAGGAAGGGACATATCAAGAAGTGGGTCTCCTTTGATTGTACCCCGGAACCTGGATTCTCGTCCTGGAAGGACTAAATCTCATTCCTAACAGGATGTTAGCGCCGAGGGTCAAAATAAAATTTAAGATTTTCCTCAACTTTGCCGATGAGGCGAGTGGAGGATCGCCCGACATGAAAAAAACTCAGTCCAATCGCACTCCGAAGGTATCCTTCCAGAGAGCAGTGCGTATGTCCGTCGCAACAGGCGCTCTCATTGTGATCGCGACGGCTTGTTCATCGGCACGCTTCGGCGGTAATCAGGGTGCGGCCAGCAAGAACGAAAGCGGATCAGGTGCTCCTGGTGCAGCCACTTCACCGACTGGCACCCCAAGTTCGGCCGACTCGCCTGGCACTACTGCTTCCCCTGCGCCAGGAACCACCGCCACAGGGGGACCGGCCGCATGCACCACGGATCAGGTCAAGCTGGACTGGAGCGGCGACGAAAAAGCCTGCATCGACAAGGGCCAAACATGGGCCTTTGATACCGGCAAGTGCATGGATATTCGCAAGGCCGCCTTTGACTGCACATGGGCCAATGCAATCGCTGAATTGGATAAAAAGGGCCTAACGACGCAGACGATCAAAGACGACTCAGCTGCTGGGGCCAAACTCGTCAGCTGTGGTCAGTCGCAGGATGGTAATCGCATCGTCGTACAATGGATTAAAGTCGCGGATGGCGCGGCTCAAGTCGCATGCACTGGCGGTGCCTCACCACTTCAGCACCACATCACGACAGGCTGCTACACCTTCTACGCCAACGGTGCAGTGCCCGCAGCTGCGACCACTCAGGCGGAAAAAGACGCTAGGGTCTATGCTTGCCTGTCGAGCATCTAACCAATCCCCAGATCCAATTTCAAGATACCATCCGTAAATAGAGAAAGCCCCCGGGTGCCGTGAGGCGCCGGGGGCTTTCCGTATAATAAGGCTGCATCGAGCTACTCTCCCACTCTTAAAAGAGCAGTACCATTGCCGCTGAGAGGCTTAACTTCCGTGTTCGGGATGGGAACGGGTGTTTCCCTCTCGCTAAAGACACAGCCAAAATGAGTTTGGCAACTGTTTTACCGAAAAAGTGAGTTCAAGAACATATCAGTCAAAAGAATTTAGAGACACTTGGCTTCTTGTTTTGTTGTCTCGGCCTGGAACTTGGAGATCTATGTCAGATCTTTGGTTCTTCCAGGTAGAGAGTCAACGGCGCATAAATAAGCCGCACGACTAATTAGTAATGGTCAGCTCCATGTGTTGCCACACTTCCACCTCCATCCTATCAACGTCCTGGTCTAGAACGAGTCTTTAGGGCCTAAGCCAGGGAAATCTTATCTTGAGGCGGGCTTCCCACTTAGATGCTTTCAGCGGTTATCCCATCCGTATATAGCTACCCAGCGATGCCACTGGCGTGACAACTGGTACACTAGAGATACGTCCATCCCGGTCCTCTCGTACTAAGGACAGAGCCTCTCAAATTTCCTGCGCCCACAGCAGATAGGGACCGAACTGTCTCACGACGTTCTGAACCCAGCTCGCGTACCACTTTAATTGGCGAACAGCCAAACCCTT
>JAPLFX010000113.1 GCA_026390445.1 Pseudomonadota bacterium | reverse complement strand
TGGTGCACCACCAAGCATGCATCAGGCCTCCAGGCTCTACTTTGGCTCTACGCATGGTTTCATAATCAGCTGCTGGAGGGCGCTGGCCGCCTGGTGTCCATCTAGGAGCCAAATCTAAGACCAGTTCCCTGGGCCAGTTTTTAAAAGGCTGACCAGTCGCAACCTAGAAAGTCCACGCTGGTCATCACACCATAAAAACAGACTGCACTAGGTTTACTTGGTGCCCACCCGGCAACCCGTGTCTACCGACGCCAAAATATCCTCACGCGGGATCAGCTCAGTCGGCAAGGACGCCCGACGGATATTGGCATGAAACAAGATAGCACCACGCAATTTGGCATAGTCGAGATCGGCGTCCTCGAGATTGGCATTGGTGAAATCAGCGCCCTCGAGGTTGGCGTTCCACAGCGACACGCCGCGCAGGTCGGCGTTGCGGAAGCTACAATCCTTCAGATTCGAATACGAAAAATTGGTCCCGCGAAGGTCGCAGTTGGAGAAATCGATCTTGATCAGGTTGGCTTTGCGGATATCGCGATCGCGCAAATCCTTGGTATCAGCCAGCACCTCCAAGACTTCCTTCCGGGTCAGCGTTACCAACTTGTTACTGTCCTTGCTCATCCGTCACCTATTCGCCTTGAATTAGAGTAGCGCTGGCTGCCATGGAATCCGTTAGGCCATCAACCGGGCGACATCCAGCATCCGGCAGCTAAAGCCGGTCTCGTTATCGTACCAGGATAGGACCTTGACCATGTTGCCATTCATCACCGTCGTCAACTCAGCATCGACAATGGAGGAGAGGTGGTTGCCATTGTAGTCGGACGAAACCAGCGGCTCTTCGCTAAAGCCGAGAATGCCCTTCAATGGCCCGGCTGCAGCTGCTTTCAAGGCTTGGTTGACCTCCTCCTTGGTGGTGTTGCGAGCGACTTCAAAGGTGACGTCAACCAGCGACACATTGGGCGTCGGGACTCGGATGGACAGCCCGTCCAGCTTGCCTTTCAGGGCGGGAAGGACGAGCCCGATGGCTTTCGCCGCGCCGGTCGAGGTCGGGATCATGCTCAAAGCCGCAGCACGGGCCCGGCGCAGATCTTTATGCGGTAGGTCGAGGATGCGCTGATCGTTGGTGTAGGAGTGGATCGTCGTCATCAGGCCATGCTTGATGCCAAAGGCATCGTTGAGCACCTTGGCGACCGGAGCCAGGCAGTTGGTCGTGCAGCTACCATTGGAGACGACTTTATGCTCCTTTTTGAGTAGCTCATGGTTGACACCGAGCACCACGGTGATGTCCTCGCCCTTGGCTGGCGCGGAAATAAGCACCTTTGGCGCACCGGCTTTCAGATGCAGGTCGGCGTCTTTACGGTCGGTGAAGATGCCACTGCATTCAAACACCAGATCGACCTTTTTCGCGGCCCAAGGCAATTCGGCCGGCGATTTAATGGCCGACACGCTGATATCTCGGCCATTGACGCTGAGGCCCTCGCCTTTGGCTTGGACGTCAAAGGGCAGCACTCCATGCACGCTGTCGTACTTGAGAAGGTGAGCAAGGGTATGCGTATCGGTCAGGTCATTGATGTGGACAATCTGTAAATCACTGCTTTTATCAGCTAAAATAGCCCGCAGAACGGTACGGCCGATGCGGCCAAAGCCGTTGATGCCGATGCGAATAGTCATGGTCGCTCCTTCGAGGTCAGGGATCGTCGTCTCAGTGTACAGTTCTATATGCTAGCCCCGGCAAAAAATCCAGCCCATGGTGGCGCCCGGGCCGGCCGGATTCAGCGGTGAAAGCGGTCAATATTCTAGCTCTTTGACCGAAGTACCAGGAGAATCATGCAAGCCTCGCCCAAGCCGCTACCACCGCAGCAGCATCCTTGATATGCTGAGCTAGGCTGGGCTGGTCTGATCACGGCCCCGTGCACCCTCAAGTAGGTCCAGGCCGGTTTCAACCGAGGATTTATGACCGCACCCGCTGCAAGAAAAGAACCTTCCCTGTACAATTTCGCCCCCGGACGGGTCTTAGCCCGCAAGTACGAGGTGCTGTCCCGGGTCGGCGCCAGCTCGAGCGGCGAGCTGTATATGCTGAGCGAGCAAGCCACCGGGATTGAACGAACGGCGAAGTTCTTCTCGCCCGAACTCGACCCGAAAAATCGCTGCGCCAATACCAGTGCCGTAAAAATGCACAAACTCCGCCACTGCGACATCCTCGTCCACTACCGGACCCAGGAGACCATCTCAGTAGATGGCCGCGATGTGACCTTTTTGGTCTCGGACTTTTTCCAAGGCGAGACGCTGACAGCCTTCCTAGCGAGGGCGCCGCAGGGTCGATTGGGTGCCTTCGAGGGCTTGCATCTACTGCACGCCATGGCGCTTGGCGTCGAGCAGATCCACCGCCTCGGCGAGGCGCATGGCGAACTCGCCATGGAACACATTATGGTTCGCCGTAAGGGCCTACGTTTTCAGGTAAAACTCCTGGACTTAAACCCCGAATTCGCGGCTAACCGGGACAGCATCCGCGACGACGTCTATGACCTCATCCATATTCTGCATCAGGCCCTGGGTGGCGGTAAGACCTACGCCTCCTTGCCGGCACCGGTGAAAGCCCTCTGCTGCGGTATGCGCCGGGCCTCGATTCACGAGCGCTTTCGCAATGCCGGCGAGCTCCGCCTCTACCTGGAAACCATGACATGGAGCTAAGCGACCTGCTCTACGCAGGGCGCGAACTGGTCGAAGGCGAGTTGCACACCTTGGGTGTCGGACTTGCCGCGGTCTTCACCGCGCGATGTCCCGACAGCGAAGACCTCAACGAGGATTGCTGCGCCGTCATTCCCTATGACGAAGACTCTGGCATCCTCGTCATCGCCGATGGTGCCGGCGGTCTGCCCAGTGGCGACAAAGCCTCTGAGATCACCATTCACGCCTTGCACGAAGCCATGCGCATGGCGCGCAAGCATGGCACCGATCTGCGTTCAGCCGTACTTGATGGCATTGAGAGAGCGCATGCCGAGGTCATGGCCCTCGGTGTCGGCGCCGGCACCACGCTGGCCGTGGCGCAACTGCAGGGACAAACCTTACGCACCTATCACGTCGGCGACTCACAGATCATGGTGGTTGGGCAAAAGGGCAAGATCAAGCTGGCGACTATGTCGCATTCTCCGGTCGGCTACGCCATCGAGGCAGGCCTGCTTGAGGAGAAGGACGCTCTGATGCACGAAGAGCGGCATCTAGTCTCCAACCTGATCGGTCAGGCGTCGATGCACATCGAGATGGGCACCCCAGTCGAGATCTCAGCTCGTGATACCGTCATACTCGCCAGCGACGGACTATTTGACAACCTATCGATGGACGAGATCGCTGAGCTCTGTCGCGCCGGACCGCTGCTAGGTATGACCAGCAGTTTAGCCGAGGCGGCAAAGTCGCGGATGACCGACCCGCAAGAATTCCAACCATCGAAACCCGATGACTTAACCTTTATTTGTTATCGAAGGCGGGTAAGCGCTGCGCCATGACCGGGCGCCCGCAACCTTTAAGTCTGGTAAGCAAATGCCGATGAGCCCGGAGGCTAGTAGCTTCTTTAGGGCATCAAACCAGCATGTCAACTGCACTTCGACTCATGACGGCATCCCCCCCGGGCACGCAAACGCCCGGGAATGAACCACTATTGCCTGAATTATTGCCGAGTCGCATCAAAATAACCGCAAGCCTTTACCGCGGCAAGCGAACGGAGATTTACCAAGCACTAGGCCCAGATGATCTGCCTTTGATCATCAAGCGCCTCAACCCCGGCGAACAGTCTGTGGCCAATTTGCAGCAACTGCGCCAGGAGTTCGAATTCCTCTCAGAACTTCAAGGTCTACCAGTCCGACCAGCGCTAGGTATCGTCGAACTAGACGGCCTGGCTGCTCTGGTCCTCAGCGACATTCAAGGTCTCACCCTGCAGGAGTACTGCCGCTCCCACCAACTATCGATACCGCGTACCATTCAATTGTTTATCTTGTGGACAAGAGCCGTCGCTCAGTTACACGTGCGGGGAATTATTCACCGCGACATCAATCCGCAAAACACCTTAATTACCAATGACGGCAACAGGCTTTACCTCATCGATTTTGGCATCTCCACCCGCCTAAGCCGCAGCCAAACGAGCCTGCCTCCATCGGAAGCTATCGAAGGCACGCTACCTTATATTGCCCCTGAGCAAACGGGGCGCACCGGTCATCCACTCGATGAACGGTGTGATTTGTATGCACTCGGCGCGAGCTTTTACGAACTTCTTACCGGTGCCCCGCCGTTTGCCGGTAAGGACGGCATAGAGCTCATTCACGCACACCTCGCTCAGAGACCTATCTCACCGCATGAGCGCAATCCTGAAGTCCCTGTGGACCTTTCGCGCCTTATTCTCAAGCTGCTGGAAAAAAACCCCACCGATCGCTACCGGGGTGCCATCGGGGTCATCCGTGATTTGGAGCAGATCGCTGCGCGCGGCCAAAACGCAGCGGGTTCGGCCTCCTTTACCTTAGCCGAAAAGGACTGGCCGCTGCGCCTAGCGATTCCCAGCAGGATCTATGGCCGCGAAGAAGAGCAAGCACGGCTCCTCAAAGAATGGCAGCATGTCATCTCGGGCGGCAATGCTCTCGTCTTAATCGGCGGCGCCTCAGGGATCGGCAAGACGGCTTTGATCAAAGAGCTCACTCGCCACGGCATCCGCAACCAGGCATTTGTCGCCAAAGGCAAACACGAAGAGCTCGGCCGCGATAGGCCCTACGATGCCATCATCCAAGCCTCAAGGTCCTTGCTCGCAGGGATGCACGCGGCCGACGACGATGTGCGCTACTCCTGGTCTCAGGACCTCGCAGCAGCTTTGGGTACCAATGCCGCACTGCTCACGGATATGATTCCTGAGATGTCCGAGATCCTCGGCGCGCAATCGGCACCGACACATGTCGCGCCAAAAGAGGCGCAAAACCGGCTCACCGAGACCTTTATCAAATTCTTTCACAGCTTCGCCCAAAAAGATCGACCATTGGTGCTGTTCTTTGATGATCTGCAGTGGTCCGACAGCGCCAGCTTGGACCTCATCGCCGATCTCGCCAGCGATACCAGCCATGGGCATATCCTCTTGATTGGCGCCTTTCGTCCCGACGAGGTCGATGTTAAGCACCCACTGCACCTCTTACTGCATCAGTGGCCGACGCGGATCGCGCACTACCTACGCTTAGACCTCGGGGGCATCAGCACCGCGGCCATCACCTCGCTTTGCTGCGACACGCTGCACTGGACCGAGGCAGAGGCAGCTCCCTTGGCGCAGGTCCTGGCGCAACGTACGCAGGGCAACGCCTTCTTCGTCAATCAGATGCTGCAGGGGTACTATCGCGAAGGCCTCCTTTATTTTGCCCTGGACCGCGGTTCCTGGCAGGCCGATTGGCAGCAGATCCGCAACAATCCCGGCAGTGAACACGTCATCAATTTGCTGACAAAACGGCTGCGGGATCTGCCGGTCAACGTCCAACGCGTGCTCGGTTGCGCCGCCTTCTATGGCCATAGCTTCCAACTTTCGACCATTGCCAGCGCCTTAAAAGAACCGCTTCAAGTCGTGGCAGAGGCTGCCAGCATGGCGGCCAGCGAGCAACTCATCATTCCTGACGAAGGTGGCGGCTACCACTTTCTCCACGACCGCGTCATAGAAGCCTGCCAGGCCGTCATTGATGCCGCCGAGGTACTCCCCCTACGCCTCACCTTGGCTCGGGTATTAGTCGCTAACCGGACGACCCTTAAAGGACTGACACCCAGCGAAGCCGCCACGGCACTGCACGCGCTCAATCACTTTAAAGCAGCCCGCGACTTGGTCACCAGCAGCGTCGAGCGTGAGACCCTAGCCCGCTTGTACTGTGACGCCGGAGACCGGGCCCAGGCCGCCACCGCCTGGCGGATTGGCGCCGACCTCTACCATCAAGGCAGCGCCTTCTTGCCTCCGCACAGCGACCGTGCGTTGCAGCGCGAGTTATCCTATGGCGAAGGCTCCTGCGCCATGCTTGACGGCGCCACCAGCAGGGCAGAGCAGTGCTTTGCTTCACTACTAACAGAGGCAAAAACTCCGCTTGAGATTGCCGAAGTGCAATATTTTCGTTGCCGGCTTTATGTCGCCTTAAACCTCTACGCACAAGCAGTCAGCATCGGCATCGACGGACTCAAAGCCCTAAAGGTGCGCATGGGATCCCCACGCGCTCCGCTAGCCCAGTGCGTCATCGCTTCGATTCTTTGCTTGCGGCGCGTACAAAAAAGGCCCATGGCCGAGCTACTGGCCCTGCCAACGATGACGGTTCCAGAGCATATATTGACGATGAAGCTGTTCACCGAGACCGTCCACCCGGCGATGCTGGCGCACTCCAACGGCGCCATCATGCTGGTCTGCGCGCAGATCGACTTTGTACTGGAACACGGCCACTCCACCTACTCGGCCTTTCCCTTTTTGTACCTGGCCGTAGTGATCAACGCTATTTCCATTCAGCTGTCCATTAAATTTTGGCGCAACACCAATGTCCGCAAGCTGCTCGATCTATACGTGCAACTCAACGACCAAAGGTCTGATGAAACCATGCGGCTGCGCGGCGAGTTCGTCTACCAAACCTTTGCCGCGCATGCCATGCCTGACTATCGCGACACCTTGTTCAACTTCTTCCCTCTGACCGTCAAATTCATGGACCGAGGTGATGCGCTCTTTGGCGGCTATGCGGCCATAAGCGCCTTGGATCAAGCCTTCATGACCGGACGAAACCTGGTGAGCGTCACCAATACGGCGCATCTTTGGCGCGAATATGTTCAGCGCTATACCGACGACCCGACCAAGCGGTCGTTTGATTTTTATCGCTTCAATTTTGCCAATTTATCCGATTCCGATCTACCTATCGCGATCGAATTCATCAAAGATCCAGGCAAACGGCAAGTCGTCATCGACAAAAATCAATACAATTATCCAGCCATTTTGTCGTCGAGCGGCGCCACTCTGGCCCTATGCGGTGACTTCGAATCCGGCTTCGAGCGTCTTCACCAAGCTCTAAAGCTGAACCTCGACCGAACTTTTCCCGGGCATTTCATCATCCCATTTTACTATATGTTTTATAGCCTCTCGCTCAGCTACGTCCATGCCAAGGCAAAGCCGCTGAAGCGGCTGTGGCTACGCCTACTCATGCTGCGTAAACTCTGGCAAATCAAGCTTTATGCGCAGATTGCCCCCGCCTACTGCAACCATAAGGTCCTGTTTCTGAAGGCCTTGAGCAATGTCATGGATAAAGCGCCGCTCACCGAAATCATCACGCAACTGCAAGAGGCGTTGCAGACTGCACACAAAGAGGGGTTTGCCTCCGACGAGGCGATCATCAGCGAGTACTTAGGTCGGCTGCTGATCACGAATAAGTTAGAGTACCTAGCGGCGTACCCACTGCTCTCAGCCAGATCCGCCTATGAGCGTTGGGGATTATCCTCAAAGGTCAGACAGCTAGACGAACTGTGTCAGCCGTTTAAGTTCCACACGACAGGCCAAGCGCCGTCCATCCAGACCTTAAACCGCAGCGTTGAGACCCTGTCGCAACGCCACGGCTTGACGATGGACAATCCGACCTTGCTGCGTGCGGCCTATGCCATGTCGCGCGAGATTCACCTTCCCGACCTAAAGAAAACCCTCCTGCATCTGCTCGTCGAAAATGCTGGTGCTCGGCACGCCGCGGTCATTTGGCGTGCCAAAGACAGTCACCCGATCAATCAGCCAATGCAGGTCGTGGCCTACTGCACCAGCGACGGGACTACCGTTGTTGAGGCCAGTGCCAGCACCGATGCCATCGTCTCCTTACGCGCGCTTAGTTACGTCAAACGCACGAAGGACACCTTGATTCTCGGCGATGCTGCCAGCGAATCGCCATGGCAAGACGAGGCCTCGCTCAAGTCGCGCCACGTCAAGTCGCTTCTATGCATGCCGATCATGGCCGGAGGCAGCTTCCGCGGCGCGATCTACTTAGAAAATGACCTCCTAGCGCACGCCTTCACCCCGGATCGGGTGCAGGTCCTCAGCGTTCTTGCCGGACAGATGGCCAGCTCCCTTGACAACGCCGCCCTCTACTCGCAGCTCAGTTCATCGCTAGCGGCAGAACAAGCAGCACGCGCCCAGGAGCAAGCGGCCCATCGTGCCTTCGTCGTCGCGGAGGAAGCAAGGCGGCATCTGCAAACCGGCTTGGAAGCAGCCGAGGCTGTGCAAAAATCGCTGGTGACCGTGCAATCCGCGAGTGAGAGTTATGATATTGCCTACCTTTACGATCCTGCCGAAAACACCGGTGGGGATTGGTTGAGTACCTTCTATGATGAGCAGCATCATTGGCTCTACCTTTTTCTCGGCGACGTCACCGGCCACGGCATCTCCTCCGCATTGGTCACGGCCGCCGCCGCCGGAGCCGCCGCAAGCTTTGTCGAAAGCATTAAAGGCCAGCCTGACATGACGCTAAGCGGCGCCTTGAACAGTATTGCTGCCGCCGCAAACACCGCCGTGTTAGGCATCGGCGGGGTGACCGGACGCTTGATGACTATGACCATGATCGGGATCGACCTACAAACCGGCCAGGGTTGTTATGTCAATGCCGGCCATCCAGCCATCTTGTGGATGGGAGAGACGGTTAAAACGATGTTGGAGGGTGGCGCACCGCTTGGGTTCCGCGCCGACAGCGATTTTGGCCACCGCGAGTTCAACTTGAATCCAGGGGACCTTATGGTCCTATACAGCGATGGTCTGATCGAGAATAGCAATGCGAAGGGTCAGCATCTATCGCTTCGCTCGATCCGCAAAATATGTCAGGTCTCGACCACGCCCGCGGACGTCATTGCCGAGCTTAAAAACCAAGTCAGTGCATTTGAACGCACACCGTTGATGGATGACAGTGCATGTATCGCCTTTAAGTGGTTAGGGCCTGTCCATAGGCTAAAAAGCGCAGGATAAATCCTGCGCCTTGTATCCTCCTGACTACACAAGCAGACCATCATTCGGGTGGACAAGACATCCCCGCGACTGGATCCCAGCCCCAGCCGCCGTTGTTGGCCGCATCGTCGTAGTTGCACAGCGGCGGACAGGAAGTCCCAGCGACTGGATCCCAACCCCAGCCACCGTTATTGATGGCGTTGTCATAGTTACAACGAGGCGCGCAAGACGTCCCCGAGACTGGATCCCAGCCCCAGCCGCCGTTGTTGATGGCGTCGTCATAGTTGCAAGCGCCCAGACCACGATCACGACCAATACCGGTACCCCGTCCGTGCCATCCACCATGACCATGGTGATGATGGTCAAAGTTGCTAATACCTGGAGTCCCAGCCGCATCAGATCCTGAAGCAAATGCAGGAACCGCCAACAAGCACACGGCCATGCCAGCGATAATCGATTTAATCATCATAAAGACCCTCAACAAGTTAAGTGATCGGACCAGGCCGCCACCGGCGACCCGCGGTGCCATCACTGCAATAATGAGGCCGAGTTTATCCCCTGCGACCGTTTAGTCGCTGGTTGCGCGCAGCAACCACTGACTGTCCAGATCAAGCCGACTTCAAACAGATCGCCTTAACCGCGCGTAGCGCCATGTGAGCGCTATCGTCGCCAGCATCCAAATGGAATACGGCACGGATCCAGCCGCCGCCCATTTCGATCATCCGTACGCCGCGCCGTTCCAACTCTTGCACATGAGCACCAGGAGCCCCCTGCGTAAAGCGCAGGTAGACCATATTCGTCCCAACTTCAGGGTAGGCCACTTCAAGTTGCACCCCCTGATCTTGCAAGGCTTGCAAACCCTTCGCCAGAGTCGCCGCCTGGAGATGATCCTGCAACAGCCGGCCACGATGATGCTCCAACGCATAGATGCCTGCGGCCGCCAAATAGCCGACCTGCCGCATGCCACCGCCAAACATCTTACGCAGCTTGCGCGCCCGATGAATGAGCGGCGCTGGGCCACACAGGGCAGAGCCCGCCGGCGCGCCAAGCCCTTTGGAGAAGCAAACAGCCACCGTCGTAAAACCAGCAAGCAAGTCGCGTTCGGGTACCGCTAAAGCCGCTGCGGCATGCCACAGGCGAGCGCCGTCACAATGCACGGCGAGGTTTAAAGCCCGTGCCTTAGCCGCAATGCGCCAAGTCGCCGCCACGTCCAGAACCCGACCACCACCGACATTGTGGGTATTCTCCACCACCAAGAGCGTCGTCTCAGAGGTGTGCAAAGCATCACCGCGATAGGCCGCGTCGATCGCTTGATCACTCAGCAGCTCGCTACGCGGAATCAAATCAAACTGCACACCAGACAGCGCCGCCGACGCACCCGCCTCAAACAGCACACAATGGGCACCGACTTCGGTGATCACGGAATCACCGGGCCGCGTGTGCAAGGCCAGAGCAATTTGGTTGGCCATGGTACCGGAGGGGACAAAGAGCGCCCTTTCCATGCCAAGAAGGGCTGCCGTCTGTTCCTCCAGGCGGCGAACCGTCGGATCCTCGGCAAAAGCGTCGTCGCCAACCTCGGCCGCAAACATCGCCTTGAGCATCGCCTGGGTCGGTTTAGTCAAGGTGTCTGAACGCAGGTCGCAACCACTCATGTCAACTCGCGCCTTGGATTTGGAAAGGGAATGATCTTGGCCCCATCATCGCTGGTCTTGGCCACAGCGGCCCGCGGCTGAGTCGCTTTCGCGCTGGCGCCTTGAAGCTTGGGATGCGCCTTGGCTTCGCCTTTGGACTGGGAACTAGATGGGACATTAGACGAAGACTGCGGCTGCGCCTGTGGCCGCTTCCGGATCACGCCTGGCGATGGCGTCGTCTGCGTCGACTTGACAAACATCGTGGCTAAGCCGCCGCCATCGAGCAGACGCCCAGCGGCAAGGCCAGCGCGCACGAGGTGGGCGGTCTTGGCGTCGAGTTCGGCAAGGCCAGGTAGGCGGTCGATCGCCATGCATTTTTTGGCGCGGATAATCACTAACATCGCATCGTCGATGTGACCCGCGTGGAGGTACGCACGGCACAAGACGGTGTACAGGTCTTCGAGGACGCGGCGGCGCATGCGCGAGGTGACGCGGTCCTTGTAGTATTCTTCGCTCGAACCAACCAGACCTTCGAGCTGTGCAATGGCCGAATCAAAGTGGCCCATGCGCCAGTCGAGTGCGGTGCGGATCGAGCGCGCCATCAAACCCTGTGGCAGCAGCACCCACAGATACCAAATGGCACGTTCGAGCACGATGGGGCCTCGCAGCACGCCGAGCGGGCCGAGGATAATCCCGTACAAAGCGAGGATGATCGCTCCCAGCAAGTCAAAGGTCATCGCGACGACATTGGCTCCACGCGAATGCGCGGGGCGGTCTGACTCAGTCGGTTGATCCACAGACATGGATTTGTCGTTCTCCTGGTTTTTGCTGGCACTTTGCGCTGGAAGCAGCGACGAACCGTCCCTGAGGTCATACCCGAGGACAGTGGCCGACTGAAAGGACTATTTTGCCACAATCTGCTGCGCCTGGCGCTGATCGTTTCCACCCTCGGACCTGCAGTTAGTTCTGAGATCCCGGCCGATTAGCCAAGATGGATCAGGGCGCCAGACGGTACCGGGCAGCTACCGGGCAGCTACAGGGCCGGCTTTGTCACCAACCGCGCCTGATCCACCCGCCCCATCGCCAGCAACACCGGGGCCAGCTCTTGGCGCTTGGCGAACGCGTCTTTGGACGTCAAACCAAGCCACTGCTGCTGAATCAAGATCTGGCCGATGGCGCCCCCGGACGTCGCACCTGGTCCAAGGAGGATCAACAAGTCGGGGGCGAATTCTTTAAGCGCCACCTCGACGGCCTTACTAAAGTCGTAGGGCTCATAGACCTGCGGCCCAAGCGTATAGGCGCGCAACTCGTCTGGATCGGTACTGTACGGCTGCCAGATCACGCCGCGCCCATCGATCAACGGGATCTGCGGTGCATGAAACAACTCGGGGCCGAGCAAACTCAGGCCGCGTTCGGAGATCCCTCGCAGCATCGGCGTATGAAAGGCGGCGTGATTCACCAAAACAAATGGATATTTACCATCGTCGACGGATGGAAGCAGCTGCATCAGCAGAGCCAGGGCTGCGGCGTTCGCACCCACGATGATGTAACCGCCAAAGCGGATGCTCAAATGCGCCTCACACCCAGGGCGCTGATTGACCTCGCCAAGGACGCGTTCAACGAGAGACGCTCGCTCTGGATCTAGCTGCCAATCAGGACCAACGATGGGATAAATGAGCTGACCGCCGATGATCCCTGCCTTCATCATCGAGCCCATCTGGTGAATCAGCGTAAAAGCCGCCGCCTCATCCAGGGCCTGTCCAAGCGCCAAGGTCGTATACCAGCCCATGGAATTTCCGGTGATCGCCACGATGTCGATCTGCTCGCGGTCGATGGCATGAAAATCCGCGGCCGAGCATGCATAGATCAAGGTCGAGGCAAATTCTCCCGGGGTGTGGGTGCGCAGTGAAAACACTGCGGCGCCGTCCAGAGCAGTCACCGTCGGCTCACCCAGTGCGGCCAAGGCTCGGTCAATAGCCGCGATCAGATCCGGAGCATGAACGCGTCGGTCCTTAAGATAACCAAGCTCCGTCTTCGTGTAGGTTCCCCGACCAGGACAGATGACGACGGCGGTCTTGCGCATGCTAGGTCCTCACCGGTGTCGCCGGTGTCTTGGTGGTCAATGCGAGAGCCGCAGCGATGATCGACTCTTTGCTAGGCAGAGTGACTGTGGCCGCCAGCCCCAGGGGAATAAAACAATCATCAGCGGTCAAACGGCGGAGTTTAGGCAGCGGCTCCAAGCGTTCAACCAGCAACGTTATTAATGCTTCACTTTGCGAGCCGGTGCGCCGGCACTCATCGACGATTAGCACCGCCTTGGCGCCTTTAACCGCAGCGGCAATGCCATCTTCATCAAGCGGTGCAAGCCAGCGTAGGTCGATGATCTTGACATGCAAACCATAGTCCTTGGCCAATGCCAGGGCCGCTTGACGCGACAAATAGACGCCGTTGCCATACGTAATGATCGCGAGTTGATCGCTGTCACCGTGTACGGCACATTGTCCAACCGCAATCTCCAGCTCAGGCGAGGGATACGGAAACAACCAGCCCCCATCCCCCGGCGCATCCAGATCCTTGGTCATATACAAGGCGATCGGCTCGATAAAAATCACCACCCGTCCCTGCTCGTGCGCTGCGCGTACGGCACTGCGCAGCATCATCGCCGCATCGGCGCCATTGCTTGGACAGGCGATGATCACACCCGGCAGATCGCGAAACACGGCCAGCGAGTTGTCGTTATGAAAATGGCCGCCAAAGCCCTTTTGATACGCTAGGCCAGCGATCCTCACCACCATCGGATTGGTAAAACGACCACCCGAAAAGAACGACAAGGTCGCGGCCTCGCCGCGGAGCTGATCCTCCGCGTTGTGGACATAGGCGAGAAACTGGATCTCCGGGATCGGAATAAAGCCGTTGTGCGCCATCCCGATTGCGGTGCCCAAAATACTCGTCTCGTCGAGTAGAGAGTTGAAGACGCGTCGGGCGCCAAACTTTTGGTACAGACCAGTGGTGACATTGTAAACACCACCCTTTTGCGCCACGTCTTCACCGAACACCACGGTGTTTTGGTAGCGCAGCAAGATATCCGCCAGGGCCCAATTGATCAGTTTGGCCAGGTGCTGCGGCTTCTCAAGATAACGCCAGTCCGAGCCAAACAGCTGCTCGCGCTGGGCTGCGGTAGGCAGTGGTGCTGCGGTCGGGATCTGTACGCCTTGACGATGCGGCAGGACGCTGTAGGCGACCTCGGCAGCGGTCAGCAGCTTGGGGCGCAGGATGGCATGCTCCGCAGCCCGAGCGACGCGCTGACGAACCGACTCATAGAGGTTTAAGATCTCGTCGCCGCTGAGTACGCCCTCGGCCAGCAGCAGGGCGGCACTATGCAGCAGCGGATCATCGGCTTCGGCGGCCTCGATCCGCTGCGTCGGATGATACTGCCCCTCGACGTCTGAGCCGGCATGGCCGAGGAGGCGCACGGTGCGCATGTGCAGGAACGATGGTTGGCGGGTGCGCCGCGTGAAGGCCACGGCCTCGGCTGCACCGCGGTAGGCGTCGGCGAGGTTTAGACCATCGCACTGGGTGTAGCGCAGCATCGGCCTGCCCTTAGCCACCGACTGGATCCAGCCGCTGGGCGTCGACACAGAAATGCCGATGCCGTTGTCCTCACAGATAAACACGATGGGCACTGGCACGCCTTGGAAGGCCGCCCAAGACGCCGCATTAAACGCACTCAAGGCACTGGCGTGATTGGCCGAGGCATCGCCAAAATTGCACAAGACTATGCTGTCGCTGGGAACCGTTGCGGCAAGGTTTAAGTCCTTGGCGCGACGAATCGACAAGGCCATCCCAACAGCCTTGGGCAAGTGCGAGGCGATCGTGCTGGTCTGCGGCGGCACGAGCAAGGGTAGACTGCCAAAGACCTTATGTCGGCCGCCAGAAATCTGATCCTCGGCTGAGGCCACGAGCGATAGCAGCATATCCCAGACCGGGGTCGATCCTGGTAGCTGCTTTTGTCTCTGAATAAACAGGGCGCCGCTACGATAGTGCAAAAAAGCCATATCGCTGCGCTTGAAGACTTTACCAAGAACGGCGTTGCCCTCATGCCCGGAGCTGCCGATGGTGTAGAAGCTCTCGCTGCGTGCTTTCAACAAGCGCGCGCTAAAATCGAGGTGGCGGCTGAGCACCTGGGATTCAAATAAATCACAGGCGGCGGCAGCGGTCAGCCCCGCCTCCGCCAAGCTCAGCGGCTGGGCGAGGCTTGAGACCGGTAGGCGGCCCTCCCGCACCCGAGCCGTGAAATTCGCATCGACAATCTCAGCCCGATTTGTGCTCATTAAGGAACGAGGAGCTCCTGCGTCACGCGTGCCAGAAGGCTGGTCATGCGGGTCATATAATCGAAATTCATCCGGTCTACCTTATCACATTTCTTGTGGTAGCAAGGGTTGCCGTCGCCACCAAAGAAATTCTGCGAAAGCACCACTGCAGGCTTGTCAAAACGCCAGAAGCTGGCGTGATCGCTGCGGTTGGTACAGGCCGAGACGAATCTCAGACGCAGGTCCTGATCGCGTTCGGCCACCTCGCGAAACTTTTTGCTGAGTTCGGCCGAGGTATTCTCGTTGCAGTCGATGATGTGAAAGGCGCCGTCGTTGGCGGAGTTGTAGCCGGTCATCTCCATATTAATGTCGCCGATCAGGCCGTCGAGCTGGCCTTCGTCTTGCAGCTGCTGCGCATAGGCTGCGGAGCCGACCATGCCGATCTCCTCTTCGTCAAAGGCGAGGATACGCAAGGAGTAGCGCAGCTCTTGGTCCTTCAGCGCCTTCGCCACGGCCAGTGCAGAGATGGTGCCAGCGCCGTTATCGTCGGCACCCGCGTTGCCAACGCTATCCAAATGCGAGGAGATCAGGAGAAAGCGGCTCGGATCGGCTCCGGTCTTTTCGGCCACGAAGTTGACGTGGGTGCCAAAGCCCCAGCCGCCGCGGTAGGCCTTTTCCGTGACGGTAAAGCCGAGAGCTTCGTACTCCTGGCGTAGATAAGCCCGGGCATTGGCCTTATGATCATCCTGCCGCCGCTCAGTGATGGTTAAGCGACGCCCAGCAATGGTCACGGGCAGATCACCGGACAGCTGGCGCACGCGAGATTCAAGAAAGTCCCGTTCGACGTTCAGGGTCGATAGGTGCGTCACCACGCGCGAGGTCAGGTCGTGGAGCGGAGAGCGCAAGGATCGCTCACCCGTCGCAGCGGGAGCGGTGCGCAGCTTCGCCCCTAGTTCTTCACCAAACAACACGGCTTGACCGTTGATCATGTGCAGGTCTTCGTTGTAGGGCTCGGACAGCACGGCAAAGTCGTCCATCCGTGCCAGCTCCCCAGGCAAGCGGGCTGGAGCCACTCCATGCAGCTCGACAAGAACTAGGCGCTCGCCGCTCCGGGCCGATAGCTTTTGACTCGCCAAAGCACCGTCAACCGGCGCATCGCTGGCGACAAACCAGTATTTATTGTTGGCCAAGCGATTGTAAAAAGGCGAAGCAGCGCCTTTGTTGGTCAGCGAAAAATGCGCCGAGCGCGGCTGCGGCGCCGACTGAGGGACTTCGCTCCCTAACGCGGTCACGCTGAGAAGGCCTGCGAGTAGTCCCCATGGTAGTCCCGTGGTCATGCTGAACCTCCCAACTTTTATGCTGTATTCCTGACTCAAGGAGGTAGCAATAAGGACGCCATGAAGTCAAGGCAAGGTTTGGCCTCCCGGCCAATTTCTTCACCCGCCGCTGCGGACACCTGAGGCAAAACCTTTTAAACGCTGCCTAGATCTCCTATCATCGATCCATCACATCATGAAATCACCTGTCGATTGCTTTAACACGCCTTAGGTGCAAAGGATTGGACGATGCCACGTATGCTGACCCGGCGCTGGCAAGGACCCGCGATCATCTTGGTCCTGGTCCTGCTGGTCTTTGGCAACGCCGTGCGTTTTGGCTTCCTTGAGCATGACGACGATCGGCATATCAGCAACAACCCGCGCATGCAGGCGCTGAGTCTCGATGCGGTGTCCGCCTATTGGCGCGCACCATTTCTTGGCTTGTACATCCCTGTGACCTACACCTATTGGTCGGGGATTACGGCGCTGTCCTATGCTCTGGATGGCGATGCCCAGGTACCGACGATCAAGCCGTGGCTGTATCACTTGAGCAACGTGCTACTGCATGCTGCCAATGGGGT
>JAPLFX010000112.1 GCA_026390445.1 Pseudomonadota bacterium | reverse complement strand
TATGCTCGCCTTTCGATACATCTTTGCTTTCTTGACGGCAGTGTCCTTACTGGGTCCTCGGCTACTGGCCGATGCCCCAAGCGTTCATCCATCTGGCATTGAGAGTATCTCCTACCGCGGAACAGGCTGCCCTGAGGGAAGTGTCGCGGCAAATCTGGCGCCCGATGCGCAAACGATGACTCTGATCTTTAGCGGCTTTGCCGTGGATACCTCGACCCGCAGCGGCAGGCCCATGCGTAAGGTCTGCGCTATCAATATGGCTATGCGCACCGAGCCAGGCTGGCAGTTTACGCTCTTTGGGGTGGACGTTCGTGGCTACGCCAATATTCAAGCCGGTGCGGTTGGCGTGCAACAAGTCTTGCATTCCTTTGGCGAGGGTAGTGGGCAGGCCATTGGACGTCAGCAGCTCATCGGGCCCTTTGACAATAATTTCTCCAGCCATTCGGAGCTGCCATTAGCCGCCGTTGAATGGTCGTCCTGCGACTCAGGGCGTCACCGTCGGTTCCATCTGCGGGCATCGATCACGGTTAGGCCCCGACTTGGTTTTCGCGATAGCGATGGCGAACAGGATGACGCCGTTAAGGGGCCGAGCTTTCCCTATGGTTATATGACCATCGATTCGATCGATGGCGGCATGGTGCAGCAGTATCAGGTAGCGTGGCGGCGATGCACCGGGCGTTAAGGACGAGTCGAGGTCAATCGGTGTTAGTGTTAAACAGGATCTAGGTCCGTACGTCGACCATTGCTCCCTCGGCTCGCAGGCGATTGATCTCCGTAAGAAGAATTCTGACTCGGTCATAGACCGCGATGTCGCTCGACCATTGGCACATTGGTTGAGGCCGACCGTCGTATTGGCTCGCAAAATATTCTGCAGATGTTAGCCAGCGTCGGTCAATCACGAGTCCATGTTCCAACGTAAGCTGACGCCAGCGCATGTCCTCACCTTCACCTTCACTCCAGGTTATTTGACTATTGAACAAGGGCTGTAGACGCCGACCGCGCAGCCAGTCGCGCGCGGCAGACACCAGAAGTTGTTGCATCCGCGCGACAAGCTGCTCAGCAGTCAGCTGTTGATCGGTATCGACTTCAGCATCAACTTCGGTTTCCGTCTCCGTCTCTGCTGTCGCAGTCAGCAACGACTCTGCCAACGATTGGGCTGCCTCACGACGCTGATTCCAGAGTCCATGGGTCAACAGCTGCCTTGCACTCGGTGAATTTAACCCAAATATTTGGCGAAAGAGGTCGAGTGCGGTTCTGGTGAGGCAGTCGCCCTCGCCTTCGCGTAGCAGATCAGCCAGTCTACCGAAAACCGGATCGTCCGCTGGCGTCGAGGCATTCATCGCGGCGGCAATCATGTGCGGTATGACCATCGGCTCGGGTCGTGCATACGGACCAAATAGAGTTGATTGGTTTAGGTCGCTGCTTGGTCGTAACTGGTGATCGACAAAAGCAGCGCGACGATCCAGTCGGCGCAGCGCAATGTTGTAGGGTGGGTCCAGGCGCTTGATCTCATCGCTTTCGAGCAGCGCCGCCTCAACTCCAGTCGCGGTCGCTTCGATATCGATAGAGGCGACTTGAGAGAGCATTTCGAGTTTATTCGCGCCGTGACCACGGCGGTGGCGAAAATAACTATTCACCCGCGACTTTAACGACAACGCCTTGCCGACATAGAGAATGCGCCCCGAGGCGTCACACATCCGGTAGATGCCCGGTTGATCTGGTAAGCGTAAGCGCAAGTCACGCGCCATGGGATAGATTCGCGGCCTTTTGGCGCTTGATTTGGCCTGCTTAAGCCAGTCTTGTAGCTCGCTGAGCGTTCGAACCGAGGTGTCTTGTTCTAATATCTCGCAGACCCGGCGCCAGACCGCCGCAGTAGCCAGTACGTGACCGGCCGAGCGTCGTTCGCGGTCAACACCGTACCCACAGTGGCCAGCGACCGCGCGCAGGCTCAAGCTTGGCAAGGTTGGAATGAGCCGCTGCGCAATTTGGTGGGTACACAAGATGGGCCATGCTAGCTCTACTCCGAGATGCTCCCGCCACAGTGGCAACAAAAATGAGGCTTCATAGCGCGCCACGTGCGCGACCATCACGCTGGCCGATGCCGCATCGCGATGCAGTTGATGGATGGCCTCGGCCGGGGTCACAGCCTGTGCCAGCATCCCTTGAGTGATTCCGGTGACGCGACTGATCTGCCGTGGAATCGGTTGCTGGGGATCGACCAGTAAACTACGCAGGGTCACTGTATCGGTGCCGTCATTGGCTGCTCTGGCTAAGCACCAGCCAAGTTCCAGGAGGCGTCCGTGGTTTGGACTGGCCCCCGTGGCTTGCAGATCGATAAACAGGCAGGTCATGTGTCGCAGAGTGAGCATAGGCGCCGAGCATAGCCGAAAGGCGTGCTTGCGGCTGCTCGGAATCACTGGGTGCGGCACCGCTTTGCGCTTTTGACCGAGGCGGTTTTAGATTGCGATTGGCGTCTTTAATATCAAGTAATATTGGATAGGTACAAATATATTGGTGTGCCTCGTTAGCTCGGTATATACCGGTATGACCCCGTCCCCGGTGAATCGGGACTCTGTGAGTCACAAGGTCAAAAGCTTCGCTGGAGAATTGAAAGAACGTTCGCTTGGATTAACAACTGGAGAGCATTGGCCACTCGCTATGAGCGCCGGCCCGACAACTACCTAGGCATGCTGCACCTGTGGGCATTCCTGCTGACGCAAGGCCGAGTCGAATAGGTCCGGAAAATGTTGCTGCCTGCAGGGTGAGCATTGTTAGGCTCGTAGCATCAATGTCGTCAGACTTATACGTTTCCGTTTAGTTAATCATCACTGCATCAGCCGCTACCTTTACGACAACTGAATGGTTGGGAAAATCGCGCCGAGAGAATACTCAATGACTCAGTAACTGAGGTATAATCAAGGTGTTTTCGTACAGATTCTAAGATGCTTGAGGCACTGCTTGAAGAAACCTGATTAAAAAAACATCCGAAGCAAAGCTAAACCCAGCGCAGCTCCCCGTCCGGTTCAATTCGCCAACCCAGCGAACGTCATTGGTGCCCAGGAAGATGTCGGTCCCATCCTAGAGTTTATCGAATTGTTCAAAGATTTAGCTGATCCGACCCGGCAGCTGCCACCGTTTGGCCCGCCAAGTTCTGGCTGCCAGCCAAAGCTGTTGCCAGTGTTGCTGCCGTTGGTGCAGTAGGGAAAGCACATGCTTGAATTATAGGAATCGCACCACTTCCCTTGAGTGCCGCCAGCCGGCGATGCGGGGCTAGCGTCTGGCGCCGGCGACGACGGCGTGCTTGGGGTTGGGGTTGGGGAGGGAGACGGCGTGCTCGGGATAGGCCCGGCTATGGGCTGCGCAATATTCGCGGTTGTAGCCGCGCCTTTGGCGCCGCCAGGGGCCGTTTGCGCGGCGCTACCGCTGGGAGACGTCTGCTTCGTTGCAGCTTGCGGATTGCTTGGCACCGTAGGAGAAGTCTGACCCTGGGCCGGCCCTTGTGGCGCTGGGCTCGAGGCGCCGTTGCTTGGGCCAAGTGGCGTGCTCGCATCGACGACTTGGTAGCGAACGGAAATATTGTCGTTGGCGCTGTGCATGAGTTCCCAGATCGGCTTGCCGATATCAAAATGCGGACCGTTGCCGCAGGTGCCTTTGGGTATGTTCTGGGGGTGGTTCTTTGGGCAGACATCGGTAATCATCGCCACGACCTCTGGAGCACCCGGTTTGCAGTTGGAGGCGCAGGACACCTTGACCTTGACGCCGCAGGTCGTCATCACCGCTGCACAGTTTGGCGGACCGCCGTTGGGGTTTGCCGCGCACGGTGCGCCACTCCACAGGCGCTGGTCACCAAAGGTGTCGCTGGGCGCGATATACCACTGGGTTTCGCCATTGAATTGGCTGCAGGAAAAGTGACCGGGTCCCATATTCACGGCATCGGCTGCGTCATACGGGTAATAGGTGGTCCCCACTGCCCCAGCATCACCGCTGCCGTAGTCCAAAATGCTCGACGACGGTGAGCCGAATTTACAAGCCACGGCCAGGCTCAACCCAGCGATCGCCACGAGCCAAGAGGTCAAGCTTGATACACGCATGCTTTCATCCTGCTTTAAATAGACGCATTTCGATCATGTAGAGATTTAGTCTGCAAGAATGATACCATGGAATTGGCGCCAATTCGCTTATCTATTCGGGAGGTTGTGGTCTCTCATGGTGTCGAAGCCTTGGCCGCCGGCACGTACCGAGCAGCGCCGATTTTGTCGGAGCCCCCTGAAACAATTTGGCTTTTATGTCCTGCCGCGACCTCCGCCGCCGGCTAATCCTTGGTCAGCACCCGGCTTTGGATCTGCTGATGGACTTTTTGCGCTTGGCATTATACTCATGCAGCCTCGCCATAAGAGGTTTAGACCATGCCCCAGTCCGCCGAACATTTTGATATCATCGTCGTTGGCGGCGGCCATGCCGGCTGTGAAGCGGCTCTTGCGGCTGCCCGCACTGGGTCGAAGACCTTGCTGATCACCCTGTCGGTCGACAAGATCGGCGCGATGAGCTGCAATCCGGCGATCGGTGGGACCGCGAAGGGCCACCTGGTCAAGGAAATCGATGCTCTCGGTGGTGAGATGGCCAAGGCTATCGACGCGACGGGGATTCAGTTTCGCATCCTAAACCGCAAAAAGGGTCCGGCTATTTGGTCCTCGCGGGCGCAAGCGGACATGGACCTGTACCGCCGCTATATGAAGCACAAGCTGGAGCAAACTCCAGGTTTGCACCTGCGCCAAGATAGCGTCGAGGGTCTATTGATCGCGCCCGGCGTCGACGGTGGACGGCCGCGTATCGAGGGTGTCGAAACGAAGAGCTTTGGTGCGTTTAGCGCGACCAAAGTGGTGATCACCAGCGGCACCTTTCTCAACGGGCTGATCCATATGGGGCCGCTGAAAATCGCCGCGGGCCGAGCCGGTGATGCGCCGTCGATC
Source organism: Pseudomonadota bacterium (assembly GCA_026390445.1). Classification (GTDB taxonomy): domain Bacteria; phylum Bdellovibrionota_B; class Oligoflexia; order Oligoflexales; family CAIYRB01; genus CAIYRB01. The sequence goes on along the minus strand of JAPLFX010000112.1, from coordinate 13,857 downwards.
GGTTTGGCCGAGTTCATCCGTGCCTTCGGCTTTCGCGTGGGGCGCCTAAAGACAGGAACGACGCCGCGTCTGGATGCCCGTACGATCGACTGGAGTCGGCTTGAGGCGCAGCCATCGGACGCCGAGATCATCCCGTTTAGCTTTTCCACTGAGCGCATCACGCAGCCGCAGCTGCCTTGTTATATCACCCATACGAATGCGCAGACGCATGCTGTCATTCGCAAGCACCTCAAAGATTCGCCGTTGTACAGCGGCGAGATCGTCGGCATCGGTCCGCGCTATTGCCCGTCGATCGAGGATAAGGTCGTTAAGTTTCCTGATCGGACCGGTCATCAGATTTTTCTTGAACCGCAGGGCTACGATACCTGCGAGATCTATCCAAATGGTATTTCGACGTCCTTGCCGCTGCATTGTCAGCTCGAGTTTGTGCGCACGATCGCCGGCTTGGAACGAGCTGAAATCATCCGTCCTGGCTATGCCATCGAATACGATTACGTCGATCCCACCGAGCTTTCGGCGAGCCTCGAGACCAAGCGTGTCGCGGGCCTCTATCTGGCGGGACAAATCAACGGCACGACGGGCTATGAAGAGGCCGGAGCGCAAGGGCTGATGGCCGGACTCAATGCCTCCCTCGCGGTGCAGCAGCGGCCGGCGTTGGTGCTGAGTCGCTCGCAAGCGTATATCGGCGTGATGATCGATGACCTGATCACCCAAGGCACCGTCGAGCCCTACCGCATGTTTACCTCGCGTGCCGAACATCGGTTGTTCCTGCGTGAAGACAATGCCGATGTGCGCTTGACGCCGCTTGGCCGCGATGCTGGCTTGGTCGCGGCGGAGGCCTTCTCGCGCTTTTGCGAGCGCCATGCCCAGCTGCTTGAGGCGCTCAACTTTGCCCGGACCGCCGCCTGCGGTGCTTATCCTTTGCCGCCGGAGTTGTGCGAGGACAAGGACAACTCGGGCACCAAGCTGGCCGCCATACTTAGGCGCCCGGAGGTTTCTGCCGAGGCGTTGGCACCATTCGTTCCGGAGTTGGCGCGGCTGCCGCTGAATATCCTGCGGCGAGTTGGTATCGAGCTGAAATATGAGGGATACATCGCCAGGGAGCTGCGGACCATCATGGACGCCGGCGAACTCGAGCGGATCAGGATTCCTGCAGGCTTCGTTTTTCACTCGCTGCCTGGCCTCCGCCGTGAGATCGTCGAGAAGTTGACCAAGCAGCAGCCAGAGACCTTGGCGCAGGCCTCGCGCATTAGCGGTGTCACGCCGGCAGCCTTGCAGTTGCTGCGGATCTTTCTCAAGCAGTCCCCGTCACCTGGCGCCAGGGAGTTGCAGACATAGGCGAGGCCAAGGAGGGAAGCCGGTGAAGCAATACTTAGACCTAGTCAAGGATGTCCTCGAGCACGGCGAAAGTATGAGCGACCGGACTGGCACGGGTACAAGGTCGGTGTTTGGTCGCATGCTGCGCTTTGATTTGGCGGCGGGCTTTCCCCTGGTCACGACCAAGAAAGTGCATTTTAAGAGCGTCGTGCATGAGTTGCTGTGGTTTCTCCAAGGCACCGACGACACCTCCTATCTTGAAGAGCACAAAATCGGTATTTGGCGGGCCTGGCAGACCCAGCTGCAGCATGTCGATGGCACCAAGTATCCGAGCATCGGGCCGCTCTACGGCGTCAATTGGCTGCGCTACAAAGCGCCCGACGGCACCGAGATCAATCAGCTCGATCAGGTGATCTGTGAGATCAAGGATCGTCCGGATAGTCGGCGTTTGGTCGTTAGCGCTTGGAATCCGGCGACGCTGCCCGATGCCTCGGTGTCACCGCAGGATAACGTGCGCGCTGGCAAGGGGGCGTTGGCGCCTTGTCATGCTTTTTTTCAGTTTAGCGTACGCGACGGCAAATTATCCTGCATGCTGACGCAACGCAGTGCTGATCTGTTCTTAGGTGTCCCATTTAATATTGCAAGTTATAGCTTGCTGACGGCGATGATCGCGGCCCAGACCGGTTTGGGACTAGGCGAATTGATCTGGTCAGGTGGTGATGTGCACATCTATCACAACCATGTCGAGCAGCTGCAGCAGCAGCTTGCACGCACGCCAAGGGCCCTGCCGCAACTCCTGTTGAAGCGTCTTCCTGAGTCGATCTACCACTATCAGTACGATGATATCGCGCTGCAAGGCTATGACCCGCATCCAGCGATCAAGGGTGCGGTTGCGGTATAACCCAGAGGGACGAGTGTGGAGCTAAGCCATATTGTCGCCATGTCCGCAAACCGAGTGATCGGGAGTATGGGCAAGATGCCTTGGCACATCCCGGAGGATTTTAAGATCTTCAAGCGGGTCACCATGGGTCATGCCATGATCATGGGGCGAAAGACCTATGAGTCGATCGGGCGGCCGTTGCCCGGTCGCTTAAATATCGTCGTCACCAGACAACGAGATTGGCCGGCCCCCCGGGACGTGGTGGTGTGCGGTTCGGTCGAGGCGGCGTTAGCCTATGCTGGTGAGCGAGCCGCTGAGTGGGGGAGCGAGGTCTTTATCATCGGGGGCGGTGAGCTTTACGCGCAAACCCTGGCCGCAGTCGACACCGTCTATCAGACCGTGGTCGCGCAGGAGATCGTTGGCGACACCTACTACCCGGAGTTGCCTGAGCCCATGTTTCGCATGGAGCGTGAAGAGATTGGTGCAGGGAGCGTACCCTTCGCCTGGCGGGTGTGGAAACGACGGTAGCGAAGCCGGTCCCGAGGCCCTCAGTGCTCGATCCTCTAACTTTCAAAAGGTACGAGAGCCTTTGTCACGATCATTGGCATCCTGCCCAAAGTGAGCTGAAAAATGCTAAAAAATGCTTTGCTTTTAAGCCAAAGTGCCATATAACTGGCCAGTCAGTCAGAGCTAAATCCAACCGTGCCGGTTAGGCCAAAGTAATGACAGGTTTTTTAGAGGTATTGCTGATGCGCTTGTCCACCGTTCTACCTGGTTTGAACTGGTCCCAATGGTCCCGTAAGTCCCACGTTTTGGGCCTGCCATTACTATTGATTGGTGCCATTTGTTCGGCGTGTTCTTCGAACAGCGTGTCCCAGACCAAGCATGACCTCAAAGCCCCTGTCCGAGACGCTGGGTCGTGGAACTGGAACAGCGCCACCGATGATGATTACGCCAACATCATGGCGCCCCTGCTTGGATTGGACGCTAGCTCCATCCTGCCAGGTAGCCATCCGATCGTGCAGCGGGCCCAGTTCTGGCTTGATCAGGTTGATGCGTCGTTGCGGAGCAAATACCCTGCAGCTCTAGCCGCGGTGCCAAAGCCGCAGGCCAAGGTCCTCAAAGTTGGCGTACCGAACGCCTTCGTTGCTCCGGTCCCAACTTGCTACAACGTGCCGGTCCAGGTCGGTAGAGCAGGCCCGGCCAAAGGCAGGAAGATCTATATCGACGTTAAGACAGGCGCGCTCGCCGTCTGGCCAGCGGAGTTCAAATGCAAGAACGGTGATGCCTCTCGCTCAGGCCTAGCCATCGTCAATGCCTTCGTCAACAAATTCAATGCGAGCGCGAATGCTTGTAAGTTTGTGGTGTCTGCCAGTGGCGCGATTCAACCAAACAGCTCGTGCGAGGTTGATCCCGATGTTTATGTGGTGGGGGAGTCGTCTGGTGTGGTGTTGATGGAGACGGCCAGCTTTATCACGGTCCATTCTGGTATCTTGACGATCATGCCCGAGGCGGATTTCGTTTCAGTCCTGGCGCATGAGCTTGGTCACTACTATCGGTCGCATGCGACTGCCCCGAAAGGCGAGTACGATTACTTCTACACCCTGGCGCAGGATGAACCCGATCACAAGCCGACTCCAGAGGCCGACAAGGCCGATCTAGGTCAATCTGCGGTCGTTGCCAGCGGCATGTTGAGCGCTGCGGACAACTTCCCAGTCGTATCGCCAACTCAGCGACTGCGCACCGATTTGTTCGAGACCGTCGGCTCCCTCGTGACGCAAGTGGCGGGGCAGGACGGCGCTCCCGACGCCTGTACGGCTGCAGCGGCCTTTCTCACCAGTCCATCCTTTAAGTCGACGATGGGACAGTTTCCATTCGTTAAGGCGCCCTCGGCCAAGGTCGTCGACACTTACCTTGCCAGCGAGCGGCAATTACTGGCCTGTTTGGCGGCGCTCAAGTTTAGCTCCGACGGTAGTTTGGATGCGACGACGGTTGGCTTTGATGTGATCCGTGCCCTTGCTGCTCACCCGACTTGGCCGGACTTTTTAACCTCAATGACGCCGTCTCGTCAGGCTCGCCTCAGTCAGGTCAACGGCATCGTCGCGGCACGACTTGGCAGCCGTGCGCCTGAGGCGACTACGGCTCTTGAAGCGATGCTTGCCTTGAGTCAGGGCTTTGTGGAGCAAGATGATCAAAGCCGCACGATCTTAAAGCTGGTGCACGATCAGCACCTCGGTGAGTACACTTCCGAGCAGGAAGCGGACGACGAGTCTGCCGAATGGATCGCTGATCTTGGCATCGATCCGGCTGCCAGCGTTGACAGCATGCGCGCCTTGGGCAAAGGCATGAAGACAGGCCTTGCTGGGAACATCTTGTCTCAAGATGACTGTGAGAGACTCTGGAAGGCCGGCTGGTTGGGTGCTGACGGCAACTACAGCTTTATCCCTGTCGGCAACTTTACCGACCCGCACCACAGCGTGTGCTACCGCATGTTTAATATCGACCGCGAGGTCAAAGCGCACAAGTTGGTGGCGCGCGGTGTTGCGCCAACGGCGACCGGTCCTGCCTGGTCGGATCTGCAGGCAATGGCGACGGCTCTCGTGCCGGCTCCGGCGCTGGACTTCGCCGGTGCGACTCAGAGCGTGGTCAGCCCCTTTGTTGCTAAGACCGGGGCCATGAGTTGCTCCTACTCCTACATGTATCAGCCAAAATGATCTGCAAGATCTGAATCTGCAGGCGTCCTACCAGGTAGGGCGCCTGTTTCATTTAGGTCTGGTGGCGACCAAGTCAGCACGATGGGGTAGGGGCCGTCCAGAGCTGGCAAGACGCTGAGAGATATGTGGAAGGGTGCCAGCATCGCGCGGGAGATCTCCAGGTGATACGCCTGCCTTTCGCTGCGCTGCGGTAAGTGCTTGCCGTCGGTGCTCGACACTTGGATGACCAGCATGGTCTTAGTGCCGCTCCCCCGCAGGCGCGTGACCACCTGCGCGCTTTGGCCCTTGGCTAGTTCGGCCAGTGCAATATAAACATGATACAGCGAGGAAATCCAAATCGGTTTAGGGACCGCCGGCAGGCTTCGCTCTAAATCCTCGGCCTCCGGGTTGATAAAGCAGGCGGCGAGTAGATCCGGCTCAAGCTGGACCAGTGCCTGCGCCTCCTCCATCGGTGCCAGTAGGCTGTCGCAGGGCTCGGCGTCATGCGACTTCAGCGCCAATCCGTGCCACAAGGACGCCAAGCGTGCGGCAAAACTCGCCGTTTGCTGCAACTGCCCAGTGATGCGCTGGGTGGTGATCGCAAGATCGCTCAGCTGCAGACTGTGCTGATAGTAATCGGCCAGCTGCGCGTCGAGTTCGCTTGCGACGCCTAGGTCTGAGGTGGCGCCGACCTGGGGGCTAGCGGCCGCGTCCTGGGGTGTTTCGGCGAGGCTGCGGATGAACTTGCGTGCACCGCGCGCGGCGATGCCGTGTTGCCACTGCGTCGCAAGCCGCAGCAGCGCACCGCCCTCGTGTCCGATTTGTTTAGCGGCGATGTGGTCGAGGTCATCCACGTCGCTATGAAAGCTATCCATGCGCTGCAAGAAGATTGCCGTGGTGCGTTTGAGCTGCACGGCGAGCGAGTCGAGTTCGGCGAGTTCGGCTAGGCGGACTTTTAGTTTCTGTAGCTCGTCTTCTTTGGTCTTGAGTTGGTTCTCCAAGGTCTGACGCTTATGCCTGAGCCCATGTATCGCTTCGTTCTTGACCTGGAGGGCATGGTTGACGAGACCCCGCGCGATGGGCAGGCCAAGGTTGAGTTCGACCAGACCCTCCTCAGGTGCGACAGACGACGGTGCGATCGCTGCGGAACTGCTGGCGAGGCCCCGGCACCACGCGGTGAAGTCCACCACCTGCGTGTTGGTGCGTTGCGCCGTACCTGCTTCGCGCCACAGCACATACAAGCCCCAGCCCAGGGTCAACAGCAAGCACGGCCAGACCAAGGAGGTGTGAAAGAACCAGCGCTGTACGGCACGGCTATAGATCAACTTATCGATTAATTGATCGCTGCGCAGCGTTGCACCATCGCCACCCGGGGTGTTGGCTGGTTCCACTAAGGCGATCCCGCCGCTTTGGCCAAAGCGTAGGCCTAGGCTCTGGATGATGGGATGGAGTCCCGACTGCAGGCTCAGCCATTGCTCGTCCAGGGAGACGACGCCAACCGCAGCGACTAAGTTAACCTCGGTGCCGTCGAGCGGGGTCATCAGGGCCATGGTGGTGGCGCCTTGCGTGCTCGACCACTGGAAGGAGGTGCCTTTGCCACGAAGGGATTCGGCGTTCGGGCACTGGACGGCGAGTGCGGTGGCGCCGGCGCGGCCGAGGTCGCTGCAACCCTGGCCATACAACGCAATGAGGTCCAATTGGCCCTTTTCCAGCATTCCGCTCAGTGTGGCTTTGACGGAGTGGTTGAGCTTCCACTTGAGGTTTTGCGCCAAGGCGCCGTCGCCGCCGACGCGTGACATTAGTTGGGTGAGCTTGAGCTGGGTGTCGGCGATTGACAGTAGATAAGCACTGCGGGCCGCTTGCAGGCTTTGCCAGCGCTGATGCAGGGCCGCTTCGGTCAATGCGACGCTGCCGAGCAGCGCGCAAAGTCCGAGCCAGACGGTAAACGGAGTGAGTCGCCGAGTAAATCCCATCATGGGTCCCCTCCTAGGCGCGATTGGCCTGGGTCCGCTTGGGACCAGGCTGCTCGCTTCGTATCATGCAAGGTAAGTTATGGAAATCCTTGCATGATCCTATAAGGGCGGAAGCCAAGTGTCAATCCGTCGGGCGACCTTGGGGCGTCATCGAAGCGTCCGAGGTCGTCCACGGGGACAGGGAGCACTTACCGGTGAGTTAGATGTTGTCGCCGATGCCGATCGCATCGATGGCGTCCTTCAGGTCCTTTTTCTGTGGGGCCTTCAGAATCGTCTTGTTTTGGTACAAAACAATCAGTGATTGCTTCGCATTAGCTGTGATGTTGGGGTACTCGGTGGCGTCCAGCTCGTTGAAGCGGCGCATGAGTTTAACAAAGACCTCTTCGCGGTCGATATCGGCACCAGTGGACCACTTACCTTTGCGCAGCGCATTTGCGGCCAGTGCGACGATCCGACTGAAACGGGCCCCGCTGGTGCCGGAACGGCGCGATTTGCCGGCGCGGCCTTTGGCCTTCAAGCGCAGCAGTAACTCGTCGTAGCTATAGGCAAACTTAGATTCGACTTCCTTGACACCGAGGGGAGTGTCTTGGACGGAGCTCCAGATGATGTTGAGCGTGTCACCTGGGCGGAGTTCAACCGATGCCATGGAATGTCCCTTCTTGCCGGCATTAAACGACCGGGTTACTAAAATTCGTCCGCGTGGTGATGGTGCCGAACTAGACTAATAAAAGCTCGTTCCCACCATCTAATGGACGATGCCAATTGAAAACTCTCAATCCAGACCAAATCAGTAGGCACAATCTACAGAAGACTGCTTTCTACTTCTACAAAATTATTAGCGCCTTCTATAATTATTTTAAAATAGAGTCAATGTTAATCGATTAATGAAAATTTAAGATAATATGCATCATCAATGCTCGATTTTAAATTTTTCACCCCTATGGTTGCAAAGACTGAAAACCGTTATAGTTTTAAAGAATGGGGGCGACGATGGGGAGCAGCAGTCAGAAGGGACGAGTACGCTCGGCGTTACCGATTGTATTATTGATCATGATTTTGATGCGCCTGGTATGGATGCAGCTGCGGTCCTATCCGGTTCAGCTCGATACTCGGGCCCTTATGTCTCTGGAAACCCTGATTAGTCTGCCCATGGTTGGCCACTGCGATACGCTGCGCAGCAGCTACCGCCAGGGGTTGGCGCCGCTGCAGGCCAATATAGCGGCGGCGGCGACGACCTTTCCCCCGCTCAATCTGTCCCGGACGCTGAGTCCAAGTCCACCGGCCTTGGCTGCAGCGAGAGCCTTTGTCACGTCGCCGGGTTACGTCGCCCTTGGGTTTGCCGCCTGCGCCTACGATCTGCTCGATGATCGGTGGGCGCTTAAGCTAAACCAGGTGCTATTTGTGCTGACGGTGCTCTGTGCGGCGGTGATGACGCGGATGATCACCAGTTCGTGGCCGATTGCCTTGACCAGTGCCACCGTGGTCCTCAGTCGCGGCCGCTTGCTTGCCGGGATCGGCCTCATGTCGCCCGACTATTTGGTTATGTTCTGGCTGACGGTCGGGCTTATGGCGGCGACGCACATGCTCCGGACCGGCGCCAGACTGAGCACCTTTGTGATGGCGACGGGGTTCTTGATCGGGGCGATGTTCGAGCGAACCCTCGTGGTCCTGTTCTTGGCGGTACCGTTGCTGCTCGGCCTCGGATCCCTGGCTCGAGGGGTTTTGACCCGGCCGATGATCAGCCACCTGCGCGGCACCAACCGTAGGCTCAGGGCGTTCAATCGGAGCAGTTCGGCGGGGGGCACACGCGCCGTGGGCAGGATCGAGCAGCTGAGCGAGGAAGGCGGGGCTTTTTTCGTGCGGTTGACGCATTCGGTGCGCGACGTGTTGGGGTTGGAATTCCCGGAGCGGGCCGTCGCCAAATGGCGCTTGAACTATGAGCGTGGCTCGCTGTTTCGCACCATCAGTTTACCGTTTATGCTGTGGGCCTACTGGCAACGGCGCTGGCTCAGAATCAGTGCGGCTTGGCTTGGTGCGGCCGTGCTGTCCGTGGCGGCGTTGGTGGCGGTGCAATGGTCGCTGAGTGGCCGCCAAGAGGTGCAGCAGCTGTTACAGTTCCACCTCTTTGCTGGGCCCGGAGTGCAGTTCCTAGAGTCGTGGTCGTTGGCCCTTTGGAGCGTGCTCGACCTTCATATTTTGGTGAGCCTTGGTGTGTTGCTTGTGTGCGCCGTGCAGGCGCCCTGGACGGGGCTGCCAAGCTTCTTTGAGTGGAGCTGGCTGCTGCTGATCGTCATGGTACTCCTACTCGGCGCCGCTTTTAGCGCCGATAGCGGTGATGTCCAGCTCGTCAAAGAGCTGGCTGCGCGCGGCCTGCACACACCGGCTCTATTATCAATGCTGCCGCGGCGAGTGCTGCTTTGGTTAGAACCGACGATCTTGAGCTGCGGCATCGCCTGTGCTTACAATTTGATGAAGGTTCTGGATACGCGGATCAGCAGTCGCTAGGACCGACGCTGTTGGCTGGCAGAAAAAAGCTGCGCGTAAAAGTCCGCCGATGCAAGTAAGCTAGGGGGATGATTTGCTGGTCCGAGCGACGGGAGTGTTTAATCGATGATTCGCTATCTCTTCCTCAGTGTGGCGCTTTCCGGGTGTAGTCACAGTGCTGCATCGGATGAACATGAAGTCGTAGCAGCGGGCACCAAGGCGGTGGTCGAGCATGACGCCGCGCCGGCGCTGGCAGCCCCGGTCGCCAAGGCAGGCCCGACGCCGGCCCAGGTTGCGGCAAAGGCACCGGCGTTGCCGCCGTCGACATGCCAAGCACTGGCCAAGCTACCGAGCGATCCGCCCTTGGCCTTGCCGGGTAAAAATGTCGTGTTAACCCGGTTCTTGAAGCCTTGCATCACCCCGGAGGGACAGCGCGGTTATGAAAAAACCACGCCGTATTTGGCCATGGGCTTCCCCTGCTCAGGTGGTGGTGGCCGAATCGAAATCAAAGGTCACTACGCCAATCCGAAGATGGTGACGTTTTTACTCGGCACCGATTGCCCACTGGCACCGAGCAGTCGGGAGAGCGTGCAGCAGCTGCTCGGCTCCACCTTTGGTCTGCCGGGGGGTGTCAAACTCGTCGCCTACACCCCCTTTGTCGTGCAGTATTGGGAAGTGCCAGCGATGGAGGACGCCGATATCGGCTATGCCTTAGAGCTGCGCTCGGCGCCAGCGGTCGAGGGCTTGTGGCGTCGTTTTCTTAAGCACGAGCCGGTGCGTGTCCACCTCTACGGGAGGGAAAACACCTGGGTTCCAGGCGATAGCTTTTATGCGGTCGAGGCGGACCTGACGCAATCGGGGCGGACCACGTTCCAGCTCCAGGTGGTCCAGGTCAAAGCTTTGCCCAAGGAGCAAATAGCTGTGGTCAAGCAGCGCTGTGAGGCGCTTAGGCCGAGTCGCAATTGCAGCGAGGTGTTTTAGCGCGGCAAGATTCGCCGAGCCTTTTCTGCCCATTTTTTCTCGTCACGGCCTTGGCTAGACTTGGAGAAGCACCTTCGCTTCACCAGAGGACCGTTCCATGGGCGTGTTTCGAATCAAACAGACCCGCGACAACGTCTTTCAGGATCCCACCTTTGATCCGTACCACTTGACCGCGCCTGAGGCACCGACCATCGTGGTGCGACCAAGCATGATGCGGTGGCTGCTGCTATGCGCTAGCCTTGCTCTGGCGATTGGCTGCGGCGCCTGGTGGCGGGCGCATCTCGCCCGTGAGGTGGCGGCCGCAGATCCCTATGCTTACTTTGAAATCAAAGCCATCGGGCCGGACGGTCGCGCCGTCGCTGGAGCCACCGTGACGTCAGCAGAAACGCCGGTTGGTGTGACCGATAGCTTTGGCGAGTGGCGTCGCTTTGTCCGGGTTAAACTGGGCAGCAGTCTGCCACTGCAACTGAGCAAAGTGCAGGGTGGAGAAGCCATTGCGGCGTCGCGGCAGCTGCAGATTCCTGCGGTCATGCCGGAGACGGGGGCCCTATCGATCAAAGGGCGAATCGAAATGGTTCGAGTTGCTTCTAGGCCGATCAGCAAGGCAAAAAAATCGGCGCCTCCGTCCGTTGTCACCCGCTGAAGCGTTGACAAAAAGGAGGCGAGGTTCGACAGTAAAGGCTTCCCGCGGGACCACTGGGTGCCGGCGTCGGATGGCCTTTACCACTCCTTTATCCGCGGATGATGCGCATGTCTAATTCGAGTTTGATTCAGGTGCTGATCACCGGTCATTTGCATGATTCAGCGATCGCCGGCTTTCGTGCCAACAAGACCATGCAGATCGTCTATGCGCCTGATTGCGAACGGTCCGAGTTGCTGCGTTTGGTCGCCACAGCTCAAGTCCTGGTGACGCGGAGCGAAACCGATGTCGATCGCGAAGTCATCGACCGTGCGCCTGACTTAAAGGTGATCGCCCGGGCCGCCGTCGGCGTCGGTAACATCGCCATCGATTACGCCACGGAAAAGGGCATTCTGGTCATCAACTGCCCAGGTAAGAATACCAACTCGGCTGCCGAGCTGACCCTCGGCATGCTGCTGGCGATGCTGCGTAACGTGCCGCAAGCACATCAGACCATGAAAGGCGGCGGCTGGGACCGCCACCGTTTTACCGGTCACGAACTGCGCGGCCTTCGCATCGGAATCATCGGCCTCGGCAATGTCGGCCACCGCGTGGCGAAATTCGCCCATGGCTTTGACATGGAGGTCTATGCGTACGATCCCTACGTCGCGCCGCAGGTGTTTGAGCGCAATCAAGCCAAGCCGTTTAGCGATTTGGCGGCGATGCTGCGGCAGACCGATGTGCTGACCGTCCATGTGCCGCTCAACAAAGAGACCAAGAACATGATCGATGGTAGCATGCTCGATCTCATGCCCAAGGGCAGCTATGTACTGAACATCGCACGCGGTGGCATCATCAACGAGAAGCACCTGATGGAGCGTTTGGAAACCGGTCATATCGCCGGCGCTGGCATCGACACCTGGGAGTCAGAGCCAAAGCCCTTGTCCGGCTTGCTACAGCATCCCCACGTGTGGGCCACGCCGCATATCGGCGCCTCAACGGTCGAAGCGCAGATCGCCATCGGCGATACCATCTTGACCCAGGTCGAGAAGGCCGTGGCCGGCGGCGTCGTCGACTATCCCGTCAACCTGCCGCAGGTGGGTCTGATCGACAGCCCACTGCTGAACGCCTACGCTGTTTTGGCGGAAAAGCTGGGCGCCATGATCGGACAGATCCTCGACTTCAACCCGACGACGATCAACCTCAACTATCGCGGCGACCTGGCCTCGCTCGATCACGCCATGGTTCGCCTCAGCTTGATGAAGGGCTTTGCCGGGCAAGTCGTCGATGGCTACGTGTCCTTTGTCAATGTCCAGTCGCACATCGAAAAGATGGGTATCGTTATCAGCGAGAAGCAGGACCCGAGCTTTGATAGCTATAAATCCGCATTAAAAGTACGTGTCAGCGGCCCCGAGGGCAAAGAGTTGACCGTCGGCGGCATCGTTTTTGATGATCGCTACGCACGGATTTCGCTGCTCAACGGCTTTCACTTTGAGCTCGAACCGAGCGGTGAAATCATCATCGTCGAGAACAGCGACCGGCCTGGAGTGATCGGCGACGTCGGACACTTCCTGGCGCAACGCGGCGTCAACATCGACAGCTTTGCCCTCAGTCGTAATCGCAAAGGTGGTCGTGCCTTGGCGCTGGTGCGCATCGATTCACCTTTGAGTAGCGATGCTGTTGAGGCGATGATGCGCATCGATAACGTGATCAGCGTTCACTCGGTCAATCTGTAGGGTGGTGCTGGAGAGCTAGACGGATCATTCCGGCTCTTCGATTTCGCCGCCCTCGATGAGGAACAGCTGCTCTTTTAAATCGTGCAGTTGTCCCTCCCAATAGCGTGGCATACCAAAATGCGGAAAGGCGCGTGGAAAAGCCGGGTCCTGCCAGCGGCGGCCAATCCAGGCGCTGAAGTGGATAAAGCGCAAAGCGCGCAGCGGCTCGATGAGGCGCAGGCTACTGCGGTCAAAGGCGCGCATCGTTTCATAGGCTTCGAGCATGACTTGGAGTTGGCGTTGGGCATAGCGGTCGCGACCCGGGATGAGTAGCCACAAGTCTTGCACCGACGGTCCCGTGACCATGTCGTCAAAGTCGACAAAGAATAGCTGTTCGCGCCCGAGCAAATTGCCCAGGTGGCAATCGCCGTGTAGCCGATGCTGCGTGGTTGCTTGAAACCACGGCTCACTCAGCTCGCAGATGCGTTCAACGACGCTGCTGTAGGCGTGGACTAAGTTGCTCGGTAGGATTTTGGCGTCGACCAGGTGGCGCAGGTTGGCGAGGCCGTAGGTTTGCGGTGATAGGACCAGGCGGTGGCGCGCTGGTCGACTCGCGCCGACGTTATGGATCCGCGCGAGGAGTCGCCCGGCTTGAGCGAGCTGCTCGTCGTTGAGCTCATCGGGAGATCTGCCGCCGATCTTTGGGAATACTGCGTACCAGAGGTCGGCATCGTGGAGTTTATGTAGGGTTTGGCCGTCGAGAAAAGGGCGCGGCGCGACGACGGGGATTTCGTTCTCGTGCAGCTCTTGCAAAAAGGCGTGCTCGTCGAGGATCTGCGCCTGGCTCCAGCGGCCGGGGCGGTAGAACTTGGCGATGAGAAAGCGTCCGGGAGCGTTGCGCGGTGCGTCTTCATCATCCAGCTCGATCTCGATGTCGTAGACGCGGTTTTCCATACTGTTTAAGGCCAAGGCGCGGCCGGTGCAGCGCAGGCCGGTCGATGTCTCGACGGCGCCGAGGATGCGCTCGGGGGTTAGCTCGTAGAAGTAGCGGGTGTTGGCGTCGCCCCAGACCGATGTCGTGCTCAATCGTATGTCCTCCGTTGAGGCGGAGCATAGCGTTGCTGGAGCTTAGGTAGCAAGCGGTGGGGGTGGAATGATTGGTGATGATTAGATTTTTGGCGTGGGATGGTGGATG
>JAPLFX010000079.1 GCA_026390445.1 Pseudomonadota bacterium | reverse complement strand
CTGGAAGTCAATCCGCACCTGTATACCCCTTTTGCGCTGGCCGCTAAAGCCAAGGCCAATGCGGACGCTCAAACGTCAGCAGTGCATTGACGGTAGCGCAATCGGGAATGGCCTTCCACAGGACCAGGCGTGAAAGCTACGTTGGAGCAGCCACAAGCGGCCTAAGCGGCCACGGTACTTAGGAACACGCTAACAACCCGAATTGACTAAATGATGTCGGATGCGGAGCTCATGTCATGACCACACACCGGAATTCGCGTTAAAATCCGGTGTGTGGTCCATAGTTCATGCAAGCTGCCAAAATCAAAAAGTATTTCCCTAATCGGCCCGCGCGACGTGGACACTCTAGTGCCTAAGCAGCTCCTCCAACCGAAACTGCCTCGCCTCCGCACAATACTGACACCGCACTTCAAGTTTACCCGTCTCGTCACGGATCTCCTTGAGCTGCTCCTCGCTAAAAGCAACCAGCGCCTGCATCATCTTCTCCCGCGAGCAGGTGCAGCGAAAGATCAGCGGCCGCTGCATCAGCAACCCGTAGCCACCGCCTGCACCCTGAATAAACCGCACCAAATCCTCAGTCGTCTCCCCCGCCACAAGGCGGTCAGACAAATTCAGCTGCAGCGCCATCCGCTGCTCGACATCGATCAGCTCTTGCTCTTCAAGCACCGTCCCGCCCAACTTCTGCACCAGCATCCCACCAGAGGCCAGCACCGAGCCGTCACTCGCAAGCTTAACGCCAGCAGCAATAGCTGAAGGTATCTGCTCGGACTCGGTCAGATAGCGCGCAAAGTCCGCGGCGATTTCACCATTCGCAAAGTCACAGACCGCGTTGTACGTGCTTTGACTCTCGCCAGCTAAGCCGCGAGTCACCGTGACAAAGCCCGATGCGCCCATCGCCGCACCAACACTGTCGGGCAAGACATCACCCTCGTCTAGGTTGAGCACCGAGAGCAACTGCACCGGGACGGTATAGCCGCGACAATGACCATCACCATTGCACTCGGCAACCACCTTTGCCAATGGACCATCACCGGCAAATGACAGGTGCACATATTCCTTGCCGTTCTTCAACGATGAGGCCAAAAGGGCCGCGCAACTAACCGCCCGCCCCAGAGCGATGGTGGTCAGAGGATCGAGACCATGGCGCTGCTGTAAGGCCCGGACGATCTCGGTGGTGACTGCCACGGCGCAGCGCGCACGGTAATCAAACATATGGTAATGGGCCAATACGTCCATCGACGTCTCCTTAACTAGCGCTCGTTTAGACGAGCGTCCTGGGCATGTCCGGATGCAGCTGCGACAGAAGCTCATTAGGGAATAGAGCGAGTCCTTCCCACCAAGTCATGCGACGCGATCAAGATCACTTACCATCCTTGCCGATCAACGTCACCTAGTCCCCCCCACGTTTCATGATATCGACCTTTACCGCAATTGGGGCCAAAAACGTTGTGATTTTAGCCATGTGGGTGTATCTTCAACGTATTGAACAAAAATCCTCAGGACACTGAAGATATATGGAAATTACCTTTTTACGTAATCATATTAATATATTAGAATCCAGATTGCGCGCCGATGCCAAGCGAATTCAAGTCCTTTTTGGTCCCCGCCAGGTCGGCAAAAGCACCCTGGCGCGCCAGATGATCCAACGACTGGGTTGGCCACACTGCACAGCGTCCGCCGATGCCGTGGGTACGGCCCAAAGCAGTTGGATTCTGGACCAATGGCAACAGGCCCGCATCCTTGCCGAGCGCAGCCCCGATACGCCCTGCATCCTGGTGCTGGATGAGGTTCAGAAGATTCCCGATTGGTCGGAGTACGTGAAAAAACTCTGGGACGAGGACAAGGCCAAGGCGTCCACACTGCGCGTGGTGATTCTAGGATCATCACCTCTGCTTATGCAGAAGGGGCTTACGGAAAGTCTCGCCGGACGCTTTGAAATGATCCGGGTGACGCACTGGTCTTACCAAGAAATGCACAAAGCCTTCGGCTTCAGCCTAGACCAGTACGTCTACTATGGCGGCTATCCTGGAGCTGCCGATCTTGTGACTGATCCGCAACGCTGGTCCACGTTTATCCTCGACTCCTTAGTCGAGACGACGCTCTCACGAGACATTTTTTTAATGGCCAGGATCGACAAACCAGCGCTGTTCCGCCAACTTTTCGAGCTTGGCTGCTTGGCCTCAGGACAGATTCTTTCGCTGCAAAAAATTATGGGTCAGTTGCAAGACGCGGGCAATGCGACAACGCTCGCCGGTTATCTTAGGCTGATGGAGGGGGCGGGTCTCTTGGCGGGGATCAGCAAATTTTCTGGCAGCCACATTCGTCGCAAAGCTTCGAGTCCAAAATTTCAGGTGTTTAACAACGCATTGCTGACAGCCTGGCAGGGCCGAGGCTTGGAGTTAGCGCGGCAGGATTCTGACTACTGGGGACGCCTGGTGGAGAGTTGTGTTGGGGGTCACCTGCTCAATGCTGCGAAGACGATGCCATTGCAGCTCAGCTATTGGAACCAGGGAGATCGGGAGGTCGATTTTGTGCTCGAAAACCAAGGCAAGATCTTAGCCCTAGAGGTTAAGAGTGGCCGGCGCGGCATGAAACCGTCGGCGTTGGAACCATTCCTGACCCAAAACCGAGGTGCGCAGGTACTTAGCGTCGGCACAGGTGGAATTCCCCTGGAGGATTTTTTGTCCATGTCGCCTCTGGACCTTTTTTCCCAAGGGTAAACAACAATGGCGGAGGCCAACCACACCGACGAGCAATCGTTTAGACGAGCGTCCTGGGCATATCCGGATGCAGCCGCGACAAAAGCTCATAGGGAATCGACCGAGCCCATCCCGCCAAATCATGCGCCGCGATCACGTCCTTACCATCCTTACCGATCAACGTCACCTGGTCGCCCACTTCGACAGCGGCCAGGTGAGTGGTATCGACCATCATCATATTCATACAGATCCGTCCCACCACGGGGCAGCGCTCGCCACGGATCAAGACAAAACTCGCTGCCTCACCGGCAATACGCGGAAAGCCCTCAAACTACCCGACCGGCAGAACAGCGATGCGCATATCGCGGATGGCGCGGTAGGTACACCCGTAGCCAATGTATTCGCCGCTGATCACTGGTTTGACCGTCGTGACCTCCGTACGCCAGCTCAGCACTGGCTGCAGGTCAAGCACG
>JAPLFX010000011.1 GCA_026390445.1 Pseudomonadota bacterium | reverse complement strand
TGATGATGCGCGCTGTAAGCCCGCGAGATACAAACCGGGGCCTGCTCCTCGGCCTAGTTGCTGCTGCGGTAGTCGCGGTGTTGCCCTATGTGCAAACGGCAACGTTTGGCTTTCTGTCTTGGGATGACGACATCCACATCTTTGCCAATCCGTGGTTGCTCGCGGCGCAGTGGTGGCGGTTTTGGTTGCAGCCTTATACCGGACTCTATGTTCCGGTGCCGTACACCATTTGGACGATGATTCATCTGGTGTCGCCGCACCCTAGCATGTTTCACATGGCCAATATTGTTCTGCACGCTATCAATACGGCATTAGTCGTTGTGCTAGTGCGACGTGTTTTGACGAAGGACCAAGGCGTCGAGAGTCGCCGGTCAGAACTTATGCCAGTCCTCGTGGGCGGTTTGTTCTTCGGCCTGCATCCTGTGCAGACGGAAGCGGTCGCTTGGGTTGCGGGCTTTCGGGACCTTAGCTGCGGTTTCTTTGCTTTGCTGGCCATCCTCACCTATCTGTCAGCTACCTCCTGGCGCAGTTATAGATACGCCCTCTCGCTCTGCTTTTTTGTCCTCAGTCTACTATGTAAACCAAACTCTGTGATGTTACCTGCGGGGATCCTCTGTTTGGAGCTGGTTGCACGGGGCCGCGACTTGAAGTCCTCGCTCCGAGCCTTGGCCCCTTGGCTCGCTGTGGCCGCACTATTTGTTGCTGTGACTGCGCAGGTTCAAGCTGAGTCAATCACGCCTACTTTAGCTGCGATTGGTCTGGCCCAACGCTGCCTGGTCGCCCTTGATGCCATTGGGTTTTATGTGCTTAAACTCGCTGTGCCACTCACTCAATTCGCAGACTACGGCCGCACGCCCGAGATGGTCTTAGCGCATGCCTCTTGGGTCTATGTCGCCGTTGGCGGCGGTCTGATGCTAAGCATCATCATCGCCGTCCTGGCCGGTTGGCGCGTGGTGCTCCTAAGCGGAGCAGCACTAGGGCTGTGCTTGATTCTGCCGACCTCTGGTGTGGTTCCCTTTGCCTTTCAACGGGTGTCGACGGTAGCCGATCGCTATATGTATTTACCGATGATTGGTTGTGCCATCGTCGTCGCCTGCTTGGTCCGAAAGTTGCCGTCTAAATGGCAGCCTTTGACCTTACTGGGGTGTGTCGTCCTTGCTGCCCTCTCGACCCAGGCGACGTCCAAGTGGAAGAACGACGAGGTGTTTTTTTCGGCGATGCTGCAGGGGAATCCGTCGAGCTTCAGTGCCCACAGCGGGTTAGGAACGACGGCGCTGAGTCAGGGCGACGCGCTAAAGGCTCTTGGTCATTATGAGGCCGCGCTTGCACAGCAACCGACCAATGTCCTCGCCCTGGCCAACGTCGGACTGGCCTTGGCGAGGTTAGGCCGATTTTCTGACGTCCTGGAGCGCGTCGCACCTTTGGTGCCCGGTGACGAGCAGATCAAGAGGAGTCCGCTGTCAGTTCCCGGCATTGCCCGCATGCTCGAGGTCATCGGCTTTTCCCAGGTCCAGTTGAATCAGGCCGCAGCGGGGTTAGCCAGCTATCAGCATGCCCTTATCCTGGACCCGAACAATCAGGAGCTTGCTGCCAATGTCGCCAAGCTCCAAGGCCGAGTTTCAGGCTTGCCTGCCCAATAGGAGACAACCAGTCAGCTTTGGGCTGCTTTTAGCCAGGAGAGGCGATGGTGCGGACGGTCGGACTTGAACCGACACGGGTTACCCCACTGGCTTCTAAGACCAGCATGTCTACCAATTTCATCACGTCCGCGTATTCGCTCGGCTCTGGTGGCCGTTTGTTCTAGCAAATCCATCGCCAAAGTCAAAGGCTGTTCCGGTCTAGCCCTTTTGCTGGTCCTTGCCATAGGTGTCACGAAGGGAAACGACCCGGTTAAACACTAGCTTTTCTGGGGTCGAGTCACGGTCGGTGCAGAAATAGCCTAGACGTTCAAATTGAAAGCGTTGGTCTGGTTTGGCCGTTCGTAGGCTCGGCTCAACGCGGGCTTTGGCCATCACCACGAGCGAACTTGGATTCAAATAATCCGTATGCTCGCCATCCTTTACATTTCCTGGGTTGGCCACAGTATAGAGGCGATCATAAAGGCGGACCTCAGCCGGCAGCGAATGGCTTGCTGAGACCCAGTGGATGATGCCCTTTACCTTGCGTCCATCGGTCGGATTTTTCCCTAGTGTTTCTGGGTCATGGCTGCAGCGTAGCTCGACGATGGCACCGTGTGCGTCCTTGATGACTTCTTTGCACTTAACGATGTAGGCATTGCGCAGCCGCACCTCGCCTCCGGGGACCATACGGAAGTACCCCTTTGGGGCCTCCTCCATGAAATCGTCTGCCTCAATATATACTTCCCTCGAAAACGGGACCTGCCTGGTTCCAAGAGTAGGGTCTTGAGGGTGGAAGGGTGCCTCGATCGTCTCCACTTTGCCCTCGGGGTAATCCTCGAGCACTATTTTAATCGGGTTCAGAACGCCAAGCACTCGGCCCGCTCGCTTTTCTAGATCCTCGCGCACACAGAACTCGAGCACACCCATATCGACGATGTTGGCGGCCCTGGCGACACCGATGCGTTCGCAGAAGTCGCGCAAAGCAGCAGGTGGATAGCCGCGGCGGCGCATTCCGGAAATGGTCGGCATGCGCGGGTCGTCCCACCCCGAGACGTGCTTCTCGTCGACCAGAGCCTTTAGTTTGCGCTTACTGGTGATGGTGTAGCTCAGGTCCAGGCGGGCAAACTCGATCTGCTGCGGCCTTGGCTGGTGAAACCCGAGCTGGTCAAGAAACCAGTCGTAGAGCGGCCGATGGTCTTCGAATTCCAGGGTGCAAATCGAGTGGGTGATCTTCTCTAAGGCATCGGAGATGCAGTGGGCGTAGTCGTACATCGGATAGATGCACCAGGCATTGCCGGTGGTGTGGTGCTCGGCCTTGCGGATCCGGTAGATCGCCGGGTCGCGCATATTGATATTGGGCGAGGCCATGTCGATCTTAGCGCGCACGATATGGGTACCATCGGCGAACTCCCCGGCCTTCATCCGCCGGAACAAATCGAGGTTCTCGGTGACGGAGCGGTCGCGGTATGGGCTTGGTTTGCCGGGTTCGGTCAAAGTGCCCCGGTACGTGCGGATCTCCTCCGCGCTCAAACTCTCCACATAGGCCTTGCCCACCTTGATGAGCTGCTCGGCGTAGTCATAGAACTGCTGAAAGTAATCCGAGGCGTGAAACAGGCGATCTTCCCAATCAAAACCGAGCCACTTGACGTCGGCTTGGATCGACTTGACGAACTCAGGGTCCTCGGACACTGGGTTGGTGTCGTCAAAGCGAAGGTTGCACTGGCCCTGATATTCCTTGGCGAGGCCAAAGTTCAGGCAGATCGACTTGGCGTGACCGACATGCAGGTAGCCGTTTGGCTCGGGCGGAAACCTTGTATGAACCTTGCCGGCGTGCTTGCCGCTGGCATTGTCCTCGTTGACGATGGTGCGGATAAAGTTGGATCCCGGCTTTTTTTCGGGTGTAGACATGGCGTGCCTCGGCCTCGGGTGAACAGCTTACGCGGTAGGTCGCAAGGGGCCGAGTATAGGCAAAGCGGCGGTGTGTGTCAGGAGGTTTTCGCACGGATTTTAATCACGGCCGTGCCGACTTTGACCTGGTCCTCAGGCTGCACTAGATGCATGCCGGTGATTCGTTTACCGTTGAGAAAGGAGCCGTTGGTCGAACCCTGGTCTTCGATAAATACCTGGCCGGTGTCGTTGAGCTTGACCAGGAGGTGTTTGCGCGAGATCTCGGGATCTTGCTCAAATTTGCCAAAGCTCGATGCGCGGCCAATAAAAAGGGTCTTTTGGTTTAATTCGACCTCTTCTTTGGTCCCATCTTGGTAGGTGATTCGAAGCTCGATGGACTCTGAGTGCGTTGAACGCAGCTCGCCCTCGATCAGGGTATCGACTAGGCTAGGAGCTTTGCTATCGCTCAGGGAGCGCCTTTCCTTTGATTTGAAAATCGTTGCGATATGGCGTACCTGGGCTTCGTCTTCGAGCTGAAAGCGGAAACTACTTTGGCCGACCGTGATGACGTCGCCTGAAGTTAAGCGGGATTTGACGATGCGTTCCTTGTTCACAAAGGTACCGTTGGTGCTGTTCATATCGAAGACATGATAGACACCGTTGATATTTTGGATTTGGCAGTGCGTCGACGAGATTTCATGGTCTTCGATGAGGATATCGCCTTTTTCGCGGCCAAATAGCGTAGCGTCCCGACGCAGCTTGATCGCTTGACCGCTGCCCTTGCCGTCGACGCCGTAAAGGACGCCGCGCTGCTTGCTAATTTTTGCTTGTTTCGCCATGCCCCCGCTTCCATTGGTCCGAGGTATCTATCGGCCATTTAAGGTAAAGCTTTAGTGCGGTGAGGGAGGACCCGGATCCTGCTTCGCCCTTCCTTCGCGCGGTGCCTTCCGTTAAGATCGGGTCCTCTGCTGCCAAGAGGAGTTGGTGATGGTCGAACTAAATACTGAGAATGATGGGACAAATTCTGGAACAGTGGATTTTTCCGGACTAATTTTAGGATTTTCTTCAGCCGCTCTGTACTACATGGGGGAAGCCACCGTTGAGGGTCGGCCGCCACAGAAGAACCTGCCTTTGGCAAGGCAGAATATCGAGTTTATCCGCCTTCTTCAGACCAAGACCAAGAACAACCTCTTGCCCGAAGAAGACCGTCTTATCAGACAGTTAATTCACGACCTACAGCTTAAAATGATCGCGGTGAGCCGGTAACTTGCCTCAAGGAGCCGGGTGTGTGGGCCGATCCCCTGACTAGGGGCTGGACTGATGGTCTCCAGCCTGAGGAAGGGCAAGCTGCATGGATGTCTCGCGCTACGAATTTGGCTGCCAGAAGGCCCTACACCAGGGTCTCCAGTATGCGCGCAGTCTGGGGCACCAGCTACTCGAGGTAGAGCATGTGGCGCTGGCGATGCTTCGCGCCGAGGCCGTGACCCTTAAGGGCCAGTTGGGTGACCGGATGAAGCGCCATCTGGAGGCACACCTGGCCCGGTCGCCGCGGGTCTACGGGACGATCAAGGTCGAGTTTGGTCGACGCTTGGACGCTGCCCTGGACCTAGCCGAAGCCCAGGCCTCGACGACGCTGGTTAAAGAGACGGTGTTGTGGGAGGCACTTTGTCGCCAATCGACCATCATCCAGAGCTTCCTCACCCGCAGCGCTGAAGCTGCCGAAGAGCGGAGCAGAGTCGATGAGGACTTTAGTCCTCTGGTCGGCAAACGGGCCTCCGGCGATGGCTCGCCAATGCCCAACCCGGGTAAATCCAGTTCCAACGCTAGTTCCAATTCTAAGTCTAAGGCCAAGGCTGCGAGCAAAGCGGCGGCCGAAAACCCCGTGCCTGACAAGCTAGGCAAAGACCTGCGCTTATTCACGGTGGACCTGTCGGCGTCAGCCGAGCGCGGTGAGCTTGACCCGGTCATCGGTCGTGACGCCGAAGTCCGTCGTGTGTTGGAAATTCTTGGTCGCAAGAAAAAGAACAACCCGATTCTGATCGGTGAGCCGGGAGTAGGTAAATCCGCCGTGGCTGAAGCCATTGCCCTGCGTATAGCCAGTGGCGCGGTACCCGAGTCCATGCGAGGAATGCGCGTTCTATCTCTCGATCTCGGTGCGATGTTAGCTGGTGCAAAGTTCCGCGGCGAATTTGAAGAGCGGATGAAGAACCTGCTCAAGGCTCTCGAGGCTCTGCGAGGGCAAGTTATATTGTTTATCGATGAAATCCACATGCTCGTCGGGGCCGGCAATCACGAGGGTGGAGCCGATGCGGCCAACCTACTTAAGCCGGCTCTAGCACGCGGCGAATTGCAGTGTCTGGGTGCAACGACGCTCGATGAATTTCGCAAATATATTGAAAAGGATCCGGCTCTAGAGCGGCGCTTTCAGCCGATCATGGTTGAGGAGCCAAATGCCCAGACGACACTGGCGATCTTGCGCGGACTGAAAAGCCGCTATGAGATCCACCACAAGGTGCAAATCGATGATGAGGCGCTACGTGCTGCGGTCGCCCAATCGATTCGTTACCTGCCAAATCGCAAGCTTCCAGATAAGGCAATCGACTTGATCGATGAAGCGGCGAGCCGTCTGCATTTGCAAATAGAAAGCGTACCAGCGATTCTGGATCAGCTTAAATCAGAGATCGGTGAAAACGAAATCGAGCGCAAAGCAATCGGCACCGACAGCGCCGGCCACAAAGCGGCATTGGCACAACTTGCTGTGCGACTCGACAAGGCTAAGATTGAATATGTGCGCATCGAATCCATCTGGCGGCGGCATCAAGATCTGTTGGCGAAATTGCACCAGGCAGAGAAGAGCCGACAAGAAGGCCTTGATCTCTACGAGACGGCCAAAAGTCAGTCGGATTTTGACTTTGCCGCTCGCTTGCAATACGGCGAGTTACCTCGTTTGGGCGGCGAGTCAGCCCATCTCAAAGCGGCCCTAGCACAGATGCAGAAGGACCATGCTTTTCTACGGCAGGTCGTCGGTGCGCGCGAAATCGCCGAGGTGGTTTCCGTCTGGACCCGCATCCCTGTTGGTCGTCTGCTCGAAGACGATATGCGCAAGTTGCTTGACCTGGAGGCCCGGCTTGCCAAGCGAGTCTTTGGCCAGGATCAAGCGTTGGCAAAAATCGCTAGAACTCTGAAGCGGGCGCGAGTTGGCATCAATGATCCAGGGCGCCCACTCGGCGTGTTCCTCTTTCTTGGGCCGACTGGTGTTGGTAAGACCGAGACCGCCAAAGCGCTAGCGGCGGAACTGTTTGCTGATGATGCGAAGATCATCCGCATCGACATGTCCGAGTTCATGGAACAGCATGCTGCGGCACGCCTAGTTGGTTCACCGCCCGGCTACGTCGGCTTTGGCGAGGGTGGTGAATTAACGGAAGCGGTGCGGCATAAGCCGTATTCAGTCGTGCTGTTTGATGAAATCGAAAAATCTCATCCACGTGTCTTAGACCTTCTGCTGCAGACCTTCGAAGATGGGCGGCTGACGGACGGCAGCGGGCGCTTGGTCGATTTTCGCAACACTCTGATCATCATGACGTCCAACTTAGCACTGCAGCGGATTGCCGATCCGGAAGCGGCCAGCGAACAAGCTTTGCGCGACAGCTTGGCCTTGCAGTTGCGCCCAGAGTTCGTCAACCGAATTGACGAAGTGGTGGTGTTTAAGCGGCTCGGTAGGCCGCAATTGTCGCATCTACTTGAGCGCCTGCTTGGCGAGCTCAATGGCAGATTGAGCGATCGCTTGTTTCGCGTTGGTATTGGACCGAACCTGACGCAGAGACTGATTGCCTCGGCGCAAGGCAGCGCGTTTGGTGGACGAGCGTTGCGGCGCACCTTTGAAACCCAGGTGGTCGATGCCGTGGCCGGTCGGCTCCTGACCCATCCAGGTCTGGGCCACGGCGCCTGGGATGTTGAGACCTACGAGGACGATGTGGTCCGCTGGCGACTCCAGCATCGGCCCGGTTACTATTTGCGCTAAATCCTCTCACGCAGTTGTTGACACCCCCCCACTGCCCACGTTATTTAATCCCCCCACGGGCAAGGACTTTTTGTCATCTAAAGTAGTGGGGCGTCGCCAAGTGGTAAGGCACCGGATTTTGATTCCGGCATTCGGAGGTTCGATCCCTCCCGCCCCAGCCAACCTCACTTCTGATCCCGCGCAATGTCTCAGTAAGCCTCAGTCTCTAGCGCCTCGCAAAAACAACCTCGTTGGGAGACACCGCCATGGACGCCGAACTCATTGTTTTTTCAGGCAACGCCAATCGTCCGTTGGCTGAAAAGATCTGTGACTGGCTTGATATGCCGCTTGGGGAGGCCTTAGTCTCCCAGTTCTCCGATGGCGAGACCCGCGTTGAACTCAACAGCAACGTGCGGGGCCGCGACGTCTTTATCATCCAGTCGACGTCCTGTCCGTCCAATCATCACTTGATGGAGGCGTTGATCATGGCAGATGCTTGCCATCGCGCCTCGGCTTCAAGAGTGACCTTCGTCGCGCCCTATTTCGGTTATGCCCGCCAGGAGCGCAAGAGTGCTCCGCGGACGCCGATTTCTGCCAAACTGGTCGCTGATTTGATTCAGGCGGCGCATTTTCATCGCCTGCTGACGGTGGAGCTGCATACCTCGGCTATCCAAGGGTTCTTTAACATCCCGGTCGACCATCTCTATGCCAAGCCGGTGTTTGCCAACCACTTTCAGCGTGGTGAAAATCTGGTGGTGGTGTCACCCGATGCCGGTGGTGTGGAGCGGGCGCGGGCCATGGCGAAGCACTTTAATTGCGGCCTAGCGATCGTCGACAAGCGTCGGGACAAGCCGAATGAAAGCGCGGTCATGAACGTCATTGGCGAGGTTCGCGGCAAAAACTGTCTGATTATCGATGATATCGTCGACACCGCCGGGTCTTTGACTAAGGCCGCCGACGCCTTGATCGAGGCCGGTGCGCTGTCGGTTCGCGCTGCGATCAGCCACGCTGTCTTGAGTGGCAAAGCCATTGATAACCTGCAGAACTCGAAGATCGAAGAGTTGGTGGTGACCGACTCCATCATGCTGTCACCCCAGGCACAGGCTTGCGGCAAGATCACGCAGCTCAGCCTCTCCGAGCTGCTTGGTAAGGCGATTCGCCGCATCCATAATGACGACTCCATTAGCGCCCTTTTTATATAACACAATGATATAAATGGATTAAAATTTGATCGACGGGAACTTGTTGCCAGCCTCCCCCCTTCCCGCTATAAGACCTGGCTCTATATTGTTGGAGATTTGTGATGTCAGATAAGACGACGGATGTGACGATTGAAGCTACGACACGCGATGGCCGTGGCAAAACCTACACGCGTAAGTTGCGCAAAGCTGGCAAGATCCCAGCGGTGCTCAACGGCGGCGGCAAATCGACGGTGATCGAACTCGATCCCAAGCTTCTGCCGCGGGCGTGGAAGAGTGAGACCAAGCAGTTCAATCTAGTTTTGGCTGGCTCGACCCACCGCGTTAAGATCACCGAGTTGCATATCGATCCCGTCAAGCGCTTAGCTTTGCACGTGGACTTAGCTCCGGTCGGTTGAGTTAAGCGGTTATGAAGTTGATCGTCGGTTTAGGCAACCCGGGCCCCAAGTATGAAACCACTAGGCACAACGCTGGGTTTCTGTTGCTTGACCAGATTGCACAGAGAGCCAAGATCAACTGGGAGGCATCCAAGTTTCAAGGCCTGATCGGTCGTGGAAGCCTCTGGGGCGAAAGCTCGATCCTATTGAAACCGCTCACTTTCATGAATCTGAGTGGGCGGTCTGTCGGTGCGGTGATGCGGTTTTTTAAGATAGAAGTGCGAGACCTGGTGGTGATATTCGATGATGTCGATGTCCCGGCAGGTAAGGTTAGGGCGCGGGTTGGCGGCGGTCACGGTGGCCATAACGGTGTGAGGAGCATCATAGATGAAACCGGCTTAGTCGAGTTTCATCGCTTGAAGCTCGGTGTGGGACGGCCACCTGAAGGGTGGGACACGGCGGATTGGGTACTCGGAGCGATGACGGATACAGAGCTCCTTGGTTTGCAAGAAGGTATGCTAAAAGACGTAGATATACGGATGAAGCAGATCTTCGATCACAAGATGTGAGGCCTCTCTTGCTGGCAATTGGTTGCTGGCTGTTTAATCCATAAGGGAGTTTAATTTGTTACGCGAATACGATTTCACGCTGATTACCAAGGGCGAACTGCCCGAAACCGACGCTGCTAAAGTCATTGAGGGCTACGAAGCCCTGATGGTCAAGGACGGCGGCGAGATCCTCAAGCGCGAGCCATGGGGCACCAAGAAATTGGCCTTCCCCATCAAAAAGAGCTTCCGCGGCAACTACATCAACTACGACTTCGTTGGGACGCCAGAGAATCTGGCCGAAATGGAGCGTTTGATGCGCATTGATGACAACGTGCTAAGGCACTTGGTCGTCCGCCTCGATGAATCGACTGAGGGTACGGTCGATATCGAAGCGCGCAAGGCTGAGCTAGCCAACCAAGAGAAGGAAGCGCGCGAGCGTGACCTTGAGCAGAAGCGTCGTAAGGAATCATAAGGTCCAGTCCGGGATGCCGGGTGAGGTTGTTTTGTTATGAAAGTTATCCTGACCAATGAAGTAGCGAGCCTGGGCTCGATCGGCGATGTCGTCAATGTCCGCAACGGTTACGCTCGCAACTTCCTGTTGCCACGCGGACTCGCTGCGCTCGCCAACGAGGAAAATCAGTCCGCGTTGAACCACCACAAGCGCGTCCTTGAAAAGCGCCGCGAGAAAATCTTGGTCGCCGCCAAGGAACTGGCCGCACAGATCGAAAAGACTTCGGTCACGGTCTCGAAGCAGGTTGGCGAAGACGAGAAGATCTTCGGTAGTGTCACGGCTGGCGAGCTGGAAGAGCTGCTGCTAGCTGAAGGCCTGAAGGTGTCCAAGAAGGACATCACCATTCTTGATGACATCAAGAAAGTCGGCGTCTACGCCGCTCAGGTTAAGCTGCATGCTGAGGTTACTCCCAAGTTTAAGGTTTGGGTCGTCGCTGCCCAGTAAGGTTCTATGTCTGCGTTAGCGCCTCCGCATTCACTCGACGCCGAACGGGCGGTGTTGGGTGCGATCCTTCGCGATGCGGATGCGCTAAATGCCATAGCGGACAAGCTCAGTCCTGAGCAGTTCTATTTGGACGCGCATCGACAGACTTATGCTGCGATGTGCGAGCTTTATCAGCAGAACGAGCCGACTGATATCATGACGGTCGCGGAGAAGCTCCGACGTCTGCATGCTGATAGTGACTATCTTGGTCCTGCGTTCCTAGTGGAACTGACCGAGCGTTCACCTGTGTCACAAAACATCGAGTACTACGCCAAGGTCGTACGCGATTACTATTACCTGCGCCGTATCATCACCGCCTGTCAGTCGACGGTGCAAAAGGCGATGGGATATGATGGCAGTGTTGCCGGCTTTATCGAAGACGTTGAAAAAGAGTTCATCGCCATCGCTAATCAGCAGGATGTCGGTGGCATTAGTACGACCGATGAGGTGCTGGAAAAGACCATCGCGGAGATTGAAGCCCGTCTGAACGGCGATGGCAAGATGACGGGTGTTCCGTCGGAGTTTGTCGATCTTGACCGCATTACGGGGGGCTGGCAAAAGAGCGATCTCATCATCATCGCTGCGCGCCCTGGTATGGGTAAGACGGCGTTCGCTCTAAACTGCGTGACCAATGCTGTTAAGGCAGGCAAATCGACGGTGGTATTCACGCTTGAGATGTCCAAGACGCAGTTAATGGAGCGCGTCATCTCTAGCGAAGCGCGTATCGATTCGTCGCGGATGCGTAAGGGCGACCTCAACGAGGAGGAGCAAGATCGCCTCATGCATGGGGTCCGCAGCATCAGCACCATGCCAGCGATGATGGGAATCGATGAAACCCCAGGTATTAGCCTCCTTGAACTGCGTTCCAGGTGCCGACGCTTTAAGAAGGAGCATGGCCTTGATCTCATCGTCATCGATTATCTGCAGCTCATGGGGCCATCAGGAACGAAGAAGTACGAGAGTCGCGAGCGAGAGATTTCTGAGATTTCCGGTGGTCTTAAGGCCCTGGCGAAAGAGCTGAGCGTACCGGTGATCGCCCTGGCACAGCTAAACCGAGGTGTCGAAGGCCGGCCAGACAAAGTGCCAAAGCTAAGTGATTTACGTGAATCAGGCTCCATGGAACAGGATGCCGATATGATTATGTTCATCTACCGTGATGAATACTACAATCCAGAATCAGAGCAGGCAGGAAAGGCCCTGATAAGGATTGGAAAGAACCGGCACGGCTCGCTAGAGGATATCTATCTCGCCTTCGCGCCTAATTTCCTCAAGTTTACCAATCTGCAGCAGACCTAACAGATAAACGGTCCGTGCAGACCTTCAAGCTTAGGTCGAAAAGCCGTACAGCTTCATTTTTTTGCGCAGGGTGTTGCGATTGATGCCAAGGATCTTGGACGCATGGACCTGGTTGCCACCGGTGCGGCGAAGAATCTGGCTGAGCAGCGGCTTCTCCACCTTCTTCATGATCAGAGTGTGCAGGTCTTCAGGGTAGAAGGTGCCGATCTGGTCAAGAAAGCGCGATATCTTTAGCTCAACGATGGCTTCCAGCGAGTGCTTATCAAGGCGCGATGCCAACTCATGATCAATCTGCGAGGCATGGTCACCCTTGAGCGTTGCAGCTGCAACATCGAGATCTTGAATCTCTTTGGCTACATGAGAGTTGTGCAGGGATGAACCAAGATGATCCACAGGTGGAGCTCCAAGATTTTCAGCAGTTTGCCACCATAGTGCCTACCATCTGCGAGGCAATTTGGAGAGAGAATAACTAGCAGGGGGGCGCTAAGGTGTCAATTATCTAACATAAAAATTTTTTTCGGATCTGGCGCCGTCCCTGTTCCACTCTGGCTCAGGCATGCTAAGATTGAAGAGTACCGAAGGACGAACCCCAGCCATGGTCTTGCCGTCTCCCTCACAATGGCATATTAAATCCCTTGAGCAACTTGTGAATTAGCAGCTAGGGATATATCGCCATGCAACAAGAAGAATCCGTGAATAACAAGAAGCCAGTGTCGCAAACCAACGGAGCCTCGGCCGAGGCCGAACCAACTGCGCCTGCCCAGACGGATGAAGGGGCCGAGGCGAATGCCCTTTTGGCGGCCGAAGTCGCAGAGCTTAAAGACAAATATGTCCGAGTCTTCGCTGAAATGGAAAACATGCGGCGGCGCCAGGAGCGCGAACGGGGCGATCTCATCAAGTATTCCCTCGAGACGGTCTTTAAGGACCTGCTGCCCGTACTAGACAGCCTCGATAAGGCGATCCCTGATCAGGCTGAGGATGCGGCTGCGGCGAAAGAGGGCGCTGGCGGCTATTATGAAGGTATGCAGATGGTGAAACGGCAGCTTTTGGATGTTTGCAAAAAGCATGGGCTAGAACCGATCACGTCACTGGGTGTGCCTTTTGATCCAAATGTTCACCAGGGTATCCAGCGTATCGAGTCCGCCGACGTTGAGGTTGAAACGGTCGCTGATGAGTATGCGCGTGGCTATAACCTAAACGGCCGCCTGATACGTCCCGCTATGGTGAGTGTTTTGACTCCGGTTGGAAATTAAAGCTACGCAAAAGAGTTCTCGACGCTGTGCTCAGACCTCGTCTTCCGCCCCTCGCTAAAGCCAAAAGGAGGGGTTACCGCATAAAGATCTTTAGTTTAAACGCCTGCTTAGAATGTCCTAGGACTCCTTCCATTGCCTCCCACTTTCCGTGTCTCGGGCTTGACCATTAAGCTCTTCGCGGATTCGGCCGATGACCTAGTGTTGATCCCACACACTGAGAGCCGCACCCCGCGGCTGACTACTGCAAGGAGAGGTTCGGATGACCGGACAGATCACCCCCCCACTGGCTGACACGACTACCGAGATTCCACTCCTCCCACTGAAAGACATCGTCGTCTTTCCCCACATGATCGTTCCAGTATTTATCAATGAAGATCTGTGCATCAATGCCGTGGAGCACGCGCTTGCCCACCAGCGCAAGATCTTCCTATCGGCCTTCAAGGTGGCGGGAGAGAAGGGCGATGGCCTCGAATGCACCTTAGAGCCTCCCTTCGATGTCTATGATATCGGCACCATCTGTTCGATCATGCGGACACGCAAGCTCCCAGATGGGCGCATGAAAGTCCTGGTCCAAGGAATCTCTAAGGCTGAGGTCCAGCAGTTAAGTCATAGCGAGCCGTTTCCGCTAGTCCATATCAAATCCGTCGAAGAGCCAGTCATTGTCAAAAACTCGCCGGAAGTCGAGGCGATGATCCGAGCCACGCGCGAGAACCTAGAAAAGGTTGTCAGTCTAGGCAAGGTCCTGTCCCCCGACATTCTGATGGTTCTCGAAGATGTAACTGATCCTGGCCGACTGGCGGATCTGGTGGCGGCAAATCTCGGCTTAAAAGTTCAAGAAGCTCAAAGCATCCTGGCGGTTTACAATCCGGTCGAACGCCTGCGCACGGTGCACCGGTACCTGTCGCGTGAAATCGAAGTGTACCAAATGCAGGTGCGTATTCAATCCTTGGCCAAAGAAGAGATAAGTCGTACGCAGCGCGAGCACTACCTACGCGAGCAAATGCGCGCGATCAAGACCGAGCTTGGTGATGTCGATGGCAAAGAAGAGCTTGATGCCATGTGGAAAAAAATGGACGAGGTGAAATTATCGCCTGAGGCTCGCGAGGAGGTGTCGCGTCAGCTGCGGCGGCTCGAGCGTATGCACGGTGACACCAGCGAGGCGGCACTTACCAGGACCCATGTAGAGACGATTCTGGCGTTGCCTTGGGAGGTTAAAACCGAGGATAAGCTTCAGCTCAAGCAGGTCAAAGCAGTGCTGGATGAAGATCACCACGGTCTTGACCAAGTAAAAGACCGCATCATCGAATACCTAGCCGTTAAAAAGCTCAATCCTAAGGCCAAGAGCCCGATCCTCTGCTTTGTCGGCCCCCCTGGTGTTGGCAAGACCAGCCTCGGCCGCTCAGTGGCGCGAGCCATGGGTCGACACTTTTCGCGGATCTCACTCGGTGGCGTGCGCGATGAGGCCGATATCCGTGGGCACCGCAAAACCTATGTTGGGGCTTATCCAGGTCGCTTGGTGACCAGTATGAAGCAGGTCCAAAGCTGCAATCCGCTCATCATGTTGGATGAGATCGACAAGATGGGTGCCGATCATCGCGGCGACCCCTCTTCAGCCCTACTCGAGGTATTGGATCCTGAACAGAACAAGAACTTCGTTGATCATTACCTCGGCGTGGCTTTCGACCTGTCGGATGTATTTTTCATCGCTAACTGCAACAGTCTAGATACCATTCCCGGCCCCCTTCGGGATCGCCTCGAAATCATCGAGGTCTCAGGCTATTCCGAAGAGGAAAAGCTGACGATCGCCAATCAGTACCTCGTACCAAAGCAGCTCAAGGAATCAGGATTGTCTGAGGAGGAGGTCTCCTTCTCGCGCAATTCTTTGACGACGATTATCAACAGTTACACTCGTGAGAGCGGTCTGCGTGGACTCGAAAAGCAGATTGCGTCGGTATGCCGGAAAATCGCGCGGCAATACGCCGAAGAGGACGCGACGGATAAGCGCGCGCTGATCAAGCTGACGCCGCAGCTAGTGCAAAAGCACCTAGGTGCGAAAAGGTTCGATGATGACTTCTATCATATGGAGGCGCTGACTGGAGTTGCGCTCGGACTAGCTTATACTAGTTATGGTGGCGAGGTTTTGGCGATTGAAACCAATCTGTTGCCCGGCTCCAGGGCTAAGTTGGTGCTGACCGGTCAGCTCGGCGATGTCATGAAGGAATCGGCTCAGACGGCACTTAGCTACATCCGCTCAAAGGCACTCGATTTTAAACTCGACCTAAAAATTCTGGCAGAACATGAGCTGCATATCCACCTGCCAGCAGGAGCGGTCCCCAAGGACGGCCCTTCAGCGGGCATTGCTCTGGCCACGTCCATCCTTTCTGCCCTCCTGGGTAAGGCGCCAACGTCAAAGGTGGCGATGACTGGAGAGATCACCCTGCACGGTAAGGTTCTGCCCATCGGTGGTCTGAAAGAAAAACTCCTTGCGGCGCAGCGCGAAGGGATCGAGCACGTCCTGCTTCCAGAAAAGAATCGGGCTACCTTTGAACAGCTCCCGATGAACGTCCGCAAGCGGATCAAGGTGACCTTTGTTAAGTCCTATGTCGACGTTGCAGCCATCATGTTCGAGGGACTGGTTAATGTCTTTGCGGAGTCACCAGCAACGCTGATCGGCGACGGGCCGAAGGATTTGGCTAGCTGAAACTGAGGTGAGCATTGATTCGATGATAGGAGAGCTTGGCTCTCCTATTTTCGTTCTGTTTAGTCTAGCTTGGCAAACTTAAATCGTTCCTTAGACAGTGCATCCATGACCTGCTCCTGGTGCGCTTGGTCGATGGTCTCTAGGTCAAGCTGGACTTCGACATCTTCGTAGGACACTGCGCCAAAGAGTCGATTGTGATGGACGTCCTGTAGATTCGCGCCGGTGCCGCTAATGGTGTTCAGGAGCTCGGCCAGACGCCCAGGTCGGTCTTGGATGCGAATAGCCAGACGAAACAGTCGGCCGGAGTACTTAAGTCCGCTCGGGATGATGCGTTTGAGCAAATTGACGTCGATGTTGCCGCCAGAGATGATACAAGCAACGGCCTGTCCACTATGCTTGGTCAAAATCTCTGGAGGCAGCTTAAGCAGCCCGGCGAGGCTGGCCGCGCCCGCACCTTCTGCGAGCATGTGTTCCCATTCCATAAGGTTCATCACTGCAGACGCGATTTCCTCCTCGGTGACGAGGATGATGTCATCGACATATTGCTCGATGATGCTGAAGGTAAGTGCGCTTGGCTCTTTGATGGCGATTCCGTCTGCAATCGTCGAGCCGCTAGCACAGCTAACGAGGCGATGCTCACGAAAGGAGCGATGCATCGCCGGGAATGCTACGGATTGAACGCCTATCAGCGTAATATCCGGGCGACGGGCCTTGATGGCCATGGCGACTCCCGCCATCATTCCACCGCCGCCGATACTGCCGATGACCATTCCCAGGTTTGGGATCTGGTCGAGTAGTTCCAGGCCGATCGTACCTTGGCCGCTGATGACCCGTGGATCATGAAAGCCGTGCAGTAATAGACCTCCATCGGACTTTTGAAAGTCCACAGCGGCTTGAAAAGCCTCGTCATAGCTCATGCCGATCAGCCTCACCTCGGCGCCGAGCTCCCGCGTTGCTGCAGCCTTTACCAAAGGCGAGCGCAGCGGCATAAAAATGGTCGCTTTGACCCCCAGCAAGCGGCACGTATAAGCGACTCCCTGCGCATGGTTGCCTGCGCTAGCGGCCACAACGCCATGCTGTAGCTGTTCTGGTGGCACCTGGAGCAGTGCGTTTATAGCACCTCGAATCTTAAACGATCCGGCCAGGTTTAGGTTTTCAAGCTTTAGAAATGTTTCCAATCCAAGACGCTTTTGTAGTGAGACCGAGGATTTGACCGCCGAGCAGGCGACGTAAGGACGAATGCGGGTTAGCGCTTGCTCGATCTGCAACAGGTTTACACCAGCCATATGGATCCTCTTTGCCAAAAAATCGGCTACAATTTAAATATAGCCTGATTTTGGTGGATTGTCCGAGCTATTGGTTCCAAAGAAAGGTCTGATTTGAGTGTTATCTGGATCATCGAACATGCCGAGGCGCCGCATCCAAAGCTGGCGAGTGCATTGATTGGCGACTACGCGGTCAGAGCCTTCGCCTCGCTTAGTTCGTTTGTTCGCTTGTTGCGTCTCAAACGCAGCCAGTTACCGGATTTGCTACTGATAGACGCCACCACTCAACGGGTCACGCCCACACAATTGCGGGAGGTTCTAGACTGCCACCTACCAAAAACACCGATCGTCTGTGTTGAAGCAGAGCCATCAACCCAGCTTGCTGGATCTGTCGACAGTCCATATAAGCCAAAGACTGCGGTAGAAAACCTGCATGTCTATCATCGCCCATTTGATGGGCTAAGACTATCTGCCTTCGTCGAGGAGATTCTTCAGACGAGCGAGATCAATAATCCACGTAGCATAGTGCGTTACCGCGGAATCATGCTGGATTATCATAGGCTCGAATACGTCGTAGCTCCCAGCGAAGTGCCTGTGGCTCTGCCAAGGCGAGAAGCGCAACTACTGCGGCTCTTTCTTGACCGCCCCGGAGTCTGTCTTGGTCGCGACGAGATTTCCGAGCTGATTTGGGAGAATATTCACGTCACTCCCCGCACTATCGATAGCCATATGTCGCGTCTAAGGCAGCGCCTCGAAGGCGCCGATGTCGAAATCGTCACCGTCTACGGCGGCGGCTATGTTTTAAAGTAGCGGTTGAGAACAGGCGTCAGACGGCATCTGGCAACTTGAGCTTATATTTGCCGATAGGCTGGGGTTTGGCCTTCGTTACGGCAACGGTGGGAATTTCGGGTACTGGGGCTGGGTCCGGCAGAGCTGCGTCCGAGAAGGCTGGCTCGACGAAAGCTGGCTCCGCGAAAGCTGGCATCAGGCCCGCACCCTCTTGCACAAACGGATTGGATTCATACCCCTGGTTTGCCTCCACATCCTGAACGGGCGGAGTGAGGGCAGGTAACTCAGAGACCTCCGGCAAAGATCCAGGGCTTGGCAGGGTCGGGTCGGAGTTTTGCGGCGTTATATTGAGCGCTGGAAGCTGTTCTTCTACCTTTGCCAGCTCGTGCTGATCAGTGGGTCCAACGCGTTTGGTCCATTCCCGACCGATCTCGGCTACGACGACCGTGATGTCATCGGCTAGGGGAACACCACCGAAGAATTCAAAGGCCTTCTTGACGATATCGTCGCAAAGCTGCTGCGGATTCATCGGCGCGCCAAGGCCAACCTCGGCGAGAAGATGCTTGCGACCCCATTGCTCACCGGCGGGAGAGACGCATTCGATCAAGCCATCAGTAAAGTAAAATAACTTATCACCCGCCTTGATATCAAAGACCTGCTCTTTGAATTCAGAGTCAGCAGCAATACCCAGGGGCGTGCCCATGAGCTTTAGGGAAATCGGCTGCACAGCGCCAGTTTTTTGCATAGATTTCGAAGCTTTGCCCAGGCGCGTATCCTTTGGGTCGAGCGGTAAGATGACCGGAAAATTATGGCCCGCATTGGCGCAGGTCAAGGTGCCCTTATTGAGGTCGAGAATAGAGGCGAAAAAAGTCATACAAATTGTACCGCGTACGGCCTCGAAGATGATCCGATTGATGCGTTGGAGTAGTGCGCCCGGTGAGTCCCTGTAGCTGGGATCGGTATGAATGATGTCAGCTACAGTCATAGTTGTTGAGTATGCCATGGCCGTCACCAGCGCAGCAGGAGCCCCATGACCCATCGCGTCAGCTATAAATAAGAACTCCACCCCTTCGGCAATAGTGAAATGGCCCCAAAGATCGCCACCGCATTCAGAAGCTGGGGTGTAAAATCCCGACACGTCAAAGTGCGGACGATGGATCGATTGCTTTGGGAAAAAGGTGCTTTGCACCATTTTAGCTGTTTCCAACTCCTTCTCAAACCTGGCCTTATCCACCTGTGACCGCATCAATTCAATCATTTTTCCAGACATATGGTTGACAGCGTGACCGAGAGCGCCGACCTCATCGTCTGGACCACGTGGAATTTTATAGGTGAGATCTCCGCCGGCGATTCGGCTTGTGGCGTAAGCTACCGCTCGCAGGCCTTTGGTAATGCTCGAAGACCCGATGAAACTGAACATAATTGCAAAGAGCACAAACATAGCCGCCCATAAACTGGTTGAAACCAAGGTTTTCTTCACTGTTTGTGTCGCAGCATCAGCATCTTGTTCGATTAGGATGGTGAGGGGATAGCGCTGCAGTCGGGCAAAGGCCCCCACTCTTAGGCGCGCTCGGCTATCGTGGTACTCGCTTTCAAAGCCCGAGGGACTACTGCCGTTGATCGCTTTCTTCAGTAGCGGCCGGCTGCCGAAGGACCTTTTGCCTAGAATTTCTGTAGGATCTAGAGATGAAAAGATGTGACCCTTGGCATCGACGACAGCACTGTTAATGGTGCTAGATTTTAGCAAGGTGCGCATGAGACTGGTTTGCCAGATGCCGAGTACTGCCCAAACAACTTCTTCGGAACCCGCGACTTCAAAACGTATCGCCATGGCCAAGATCGGTAGCTCGACCTTTTCCGCGAGGGATTCTACCGTATAGTTCGTACGCTTGAGCGTCGGGATTTGAGTTTTCAGCCAAGCTAAAGACACCTCTTTGCTCGCGGAGATGACTTTGCTGGCTTCCTTGTCCTCAAAGTTTTTGTCGGCGATGTGCGATGTGGCCGCATCGCCCAGCGGCTTTATGGCGATTGAAATAGCGCTAGGTGCCGAAAATAGCTGGATAAATGTAAATTCGTGATTAGCATCTATAAACCTTTGCAGGGCAATTTTGGGGTCCTTAATATCCGATCCGCGCAGGGTCGGTAGAGCGACAGCTACCTGTGAGCGCCAATTTTCGAGGATATTTTCGGCTTGGTCTTTCGTTCGCTCGGCCTGACCCTGCAAACTGTCCTGCATTTGCTGCAGTTGGTAGGAGCGAAAGATTCGAAAGAATTGCCAGGAATTTCCGATGATCGTGAGGAGGACGAGAATCGTCATTTGGTAGAATAGCTTGGCGCCAAGTGATTTTAGTTGGTGAACCTTCACGCCTCACAGCCCCTAGTTGATCACAAAAAAAATTCCTTAAGAGTGCATCGGCACTTCGCGGAAAAACTGTAGAGCCGTGCCCTGGTGGCGGCCCCTAAATGTTTTCGTTCTAGCTCCGATACTCAGGCGATGGCGGTCCAGTTTCTCAAGGGATTACCGATGGATATATTGGCAGATGGACATTTTCAGGAGAAGACTCAGCTATTCAAGCGATTTGCCTTCGCTGTTTGGTTGCTGCTGGTTGGCGTCGTTGCGGCGGCGATTGCGAAACAGGAGCGATTCTTTGTGGTCAGCATCAAACCGGTGGCAACGCTTGAGAAGAAGATTGGCGGTGCGGTTGCACGGTCCGAAGGCGTGGTGAGATGGCGGGAGTTGGTGGCCAGGGATGGATTGTATGACGGCGATATGGTTGCGACTGGTGAGGATGGCAAGGTACGTATCAGGCTCGGAGCAGACCGCGTATTGACGTTGGGCGAGAGCACGCAGGTGAAAATTACCGCCATTAGCACCGGTGGGCGAGATTTTTCGTTTTTAATAAAACTGATCAGGGGGACGGCGTCGGGTGAGGTGTCGAGTGACTGTTCTAGTTGCGGTCCAATTATCATCCGAGCTGGTGAGGAAACCTTCCGAGTCGTTGCGGGTAAGCAGCTTGGTGTGTCCAAGGAGGCGGGAAGTAAGCCTGTTCAGAAGTTCAAACCGACCGCCCCAGACTGGGCGGTTCCGCCTAAACCATCCGTTGAAATGGTTACCGTGGTTAGTCCGAGTTTCATCCAGACGGCTCCTGTCGTAGTCCCTGAACCCGTCGTCGTTAAGACGCCGCGACCCGCTCCGCCACCAGTCGCCGTAGTCGTGCCAGCAGCGCCACTTTTGACATCAGCGATGGAGGCTTCGGTGGAGGCGCCGCAAGACGGATTGGATTACTGGACCCTGGAGCCCTTAGCCTCTCTTAAAACCAAAGGCATTGCCTATCCGATCACCTTGCCCACGGCGCGTCCAGAGCGCGGAGAGTGGCGGCCACGATTCGAGGTAACCGACGCCGCAGCGAAGCGGCCGAGTGAGGTGCCTAATTCTGGGCTCACCGAGAAGTCGCTTTATGTCGGCCTCGACAGGGCTCTCAGCAGTGCGACTATAAACACGCGAGGCGCAATCAAGTTATATACCTTTGGCGTGCGGGGAGGCGCTGCGGTGATCAGTGGCAAAGAGCGCGGTCAATCGATGAATACAAAGCCCATCGTGACACGGGTCTACTCAATCCCAGCCGCATTTGATGGGCCGGTGAGTATTGGTTTGGATGCCTTGAATGAAAGACCACTAGACCCTTCAACGCACTGGCTTATCAGTAAGCAACTCATCGACGTCAATGCGGCGCCGGTCGGGCTACACCTTGCTTCTGGCAATGATTATGCGAATTTTCTTCCGTTTATTCGCGGTGCGACACGTATCGGACTGAGTGAGCAAGGACTGGTTGGTCAGACTGGTTTATTTGTCGTTAGAAAGCAGGAAGTAGTCGCCCAATTAACCGGCGCAAATATCGATAAATCAGTGTTGGACAAAGTGATGCTGACCATGAATGCGGATTTCATTTTTCGTGGTGCGAGATCAGCCCTGTACGACGTCCGTGCCACAAGTCAGGCGGCTCTGGCGGATACCATTGGCGCTTTGCTCGACAAGGGAAAGGTCCTCTATTTGATGAAACGAAATAAGATTTATCCAGTCAGTCGAGACTTCATCAAGACAAGCAGCGAAGTTGCTTCCTTTGTTGATACCCAGGCGATGGCAATTTTTTTACAGAGTGTCGAGATTGTTAACTACCATTAACCGGTGAGTCCCTGATTTTGCGATTTCTCAAGAGCATAGTCCTACTGCTTGGCTTCTGCCTCGGCCCGACGGCTGTTGCGGAGGTCATTGACGCTGGGCATTTGCGTATTGAGTTGGATGCAAAGGCCGGGCGCGCCCTGCCAAAGGGCAAGAAGAAAGATAAGTATCGGAAGCAGTGGAAGGCCGGATGCCAAAGACTAGGAGCGGCGCTATCGGCTGGAAAGGGCCCATTCGGCTTCGGTGCCTTCGCGTCGTTCTCCTGCTTTAGAGGCGCTGATTTAGTCTCCGGGAGTAAAAAGGATTCCGCTTGGTTGGTCACGGTGGTTGATGGCAAGACCGAGGCCAAGTTTGTCCTAAAGCATAAGGACCATCGTGGTTATTCTGTGGTTGCTGAATATTCGATGCCGTCTTCAGAGTTTACACTCGAGTTTTTTGCCGATGATGAATTTGCTGACTCGGTCGCATATGCCCTACTCGAGAGTGCTCCCATGGGTCGACTATTGACCAAGTCCGACCTATCCGGCAGCCCACCGCAGTTTAAGGGCCGCTATTGGCGAGCCGGTAAAGCTAAGGATTTCAAATTTACGGTTCCTAAGTCCCCAGGGTATTTGGTGATTTATAGGCTACAATGGTCTGAAGCGGAACAGCGCTGGCGGTCCGACGTGGTCGGTAGTGCCAAAAGAGTGAGCGTGCGTCCCCCGAAAAAGGAGAAGAAAAAGAGGGGCTCTATCCTTGTAGGCGGTGAGGTTGTTTATGAAACCACCCCTGCGGTGGCTGCTGCTTTGGAAACGGGTAACCTTTGGGCACAATCCTCGGCAGGTCCAGGAGCGCAACATAAAGCGACAGCCGAGCAATTGAAGGAGGCGCAGATCGCACTCGCCGCGGCCGCCCAGAGTGGCAAGTTGGGCGACTTTTTGCTTGGTAAGTTTGACTTGTTGAGCAGCCTACTTAGTTCCACTGCGTCGGGATACGTCGGCTTACGTTACGGTCGGCAGGTGTTACCTGGAGTTGGAGGTCTAGGAACCCTGCTCAACAAGACCAGTATTTTTGGCCTACTGGTTGAGATTCGCGGTGGTCCAGCCAAGGGCCTGCGCTATTATTATGATCTGCTGCCGAAGGCGAAAGCGACAGTGCCTGGAAGCGGTGGCCCTGTGGATACGAGTATTCAGTTTTCGCGGCACACGCTTGGCTACTCTTTCGACTTCGATCCACATCTACTTGTGGACCGAGTTACGATTGATCCAAAAGTGGGAGTTTGGACCTTTAATGCCAGGTTGCCGACCGAGATTGATGGTGATGGATTGGTATCAAATACGGCGAACTTTAGGCTGGGAACGACGGTTAGTTTAGGTCTTGAAGTTGGGTTGGAGGAGCTTTCGGATTGGTACACCATTCGTGGGTGGTATGGGATCAATTCAGGGTTTTCATTACTTAAGACTGGCGGTAAGGTGACATCGAACCAGTTTGGCATCGACGCCTACTTCACTGCTGGGCCGACGATCCCCCTCTTTGGCGTGCCGCTTAAGACTGCGCTCATGGCCTTCTATTTCTTCGAATCGGTGAATTTGTCAGCGAACAAGCCGATTGGCGAGCTCGCACCTGGTGACTCTAATATTTCCGGAGTGTCTTACACGGTTGGCTATGCCGGGATTGGAGCGGTGCTCTCATGGTAAAGACGGGCTTTATGCAGATTCTCCTCGGCATTTTGGTGTGTTGTGCCGCAGCTGGTTTGCCGTTGTTCGTCGGCGGTGATTTAGCGAGAGCTGGTGAAGCACCCGGGAAGGCGCCGGTAGCAGCGTCTACCCCGGTCGCCGCGCCTGCAGGGCCGGTCGCTGCACCTGCAGGGCCAGTCGCTGCACCGGCTTTGGCTAGTTGGCTAGAGAGTGTCAAGGATGCAACTGGAGGCATTCCGCGGCAGCTAGCGATTCTGCGCACTCTTCCGAAATTGGCTGGGAAATTTCCCGAATTCTTGCCAATCGATAAAGCCAAATTTGACAGCTTGAGTTATCTGCGCGTTGCAGATTTTGCGAGTTCCGATTGGGACTTTAAGCTAAACGTCAGTAAGTTAAAGAAAGTTGACCCGTTTGATGCGGTCATCCAAATCACTGGTGCCGACACCGTGATTTTGGCGCCGGAGCAAGGTGACTGGAAGATTCTACGCAAAGTCGACGACGAAGCGACTGTGGTCCACTCAGGAAAGGGCCCGGCCAGCGTGACGCCAGACGCGATCATTAGCTGGCTGTTTTCCAGCTTCAATTGGGATGGAGTGGTTTTGGCGCAAACCTCTGACTACCTGCTTGTAGGCTCA
This sequence comes from Pseudomonadota bacterium, assembly GCA_026390445.1. Classification (GTDB taxonomy): domain Bacteria; phylum Bdellovibrionota_B; class Oligoflexia; order Oligoflexales; family CAIYRB01; genus CAIYRB01. Next base: position 6,587 of record JAPLFX010000011.1, on the reverse strand, counting down.
TCGACCGCAGCGCTGGCTCAACCGCAAATCCAGGCTCTTGCGGTAAGCAATTCAGAAGATAAGCTGCGATTGTCCGCCGCTGAACGCAAAGGTTCTGGCCTTTTGTCGCTTAGTGAAAATAGCGGTGGTTTTGGCGTCTTCGATATTGTTGTGTTGGGTCAGGGAGTGACCAAGATCATGCCTGGAACTAAAGTGATTCTGGAGAAGAAGAAGTAAGCTTATCTTGCCAGCTTTTTCGTTTGAAAAATTTACCGCGAAAGCGCTTGTGCTGCGGGTTCTCCACGAGAAAGCCACGGCCTCTGTCGTCGTCAACCCAGGAGACGATAGACCCGTCCATGAACTCTAACGCCGCTTTGTCAATGACAAGGGTTAGAGTCCCTTGGCTAAAAGTGATATCCTCGGCAAGTGGCGCGCTGAAGGTTATGCCGTAGTAGAAACCGTCGCATCCTTTACCTTCAAGGTACAGACGAAGGGCGAGGCCGCTATTGGCGGGATCCTCGGCTGCCATGCGTTCAGCGATCTGCAGCGCCTCTGGGGTTAAGCTTATGTCTGGCATGGCATCCTCCTTCGGACCGAGTATAGACGAAGGTCTTATGCCTTAAAAAGGTTGGAGCCTTCAATTAAAGCATGGATTTTTCTGATGAGTGGGAAGCTTTTTCACCGGCTGTTGGGGCTGCTGCGGGGCCTTGCGTTGCTTGGGGTTTGGACCCAACCTGCTGTAGCTATTGATTATTTGGCCTACGGGGAGCTTCGTGGCCATCTCGAGCCATGTGGCTGTAGCCCGGAAACCGATCTTGGCGGAATCCGGCGCTTGGGGATCGTCTTGAGTCGCGAGCGCAGTGTACATCCGGAGCTTGTAGCCTTCGATTTAGGCAATGATCTGCCTTTGCCTGGGGAAACGGCGCTGAAGACTCCCTTCCTAATCGCTGCTAGTGCACAATTTAAGCCGGGCGCCGTGTTGATGAATCAGCTCGAGTTGGAGCGCCTTGGCGAGATTGATGCGCTGCGGCACCGTCGGCCAATGGATGTGCCGCCCTATGTTCTTAGCAACGCACTGCCACTGAGTTCTCGCCCTTTCGCTGCAAATAACCTCCGCAGCGGCAAGGACTGGGTCGCACTTGGCTATACCTATGTGCCAGAACTCAAAAGCCGACTACAAAAAGTCGGTCCGGTATTGCTAAAGCATTGGCAGAGCCTGCTTGGCTTTACACCCATCGAGCAGCGGGTTTTGCTGTTTTCGGGTCCATCAGAGGACCTAGGCACGATTGTCGATGCAAAAATGTTTGGCGTGATCATTAGTGCCAATCCCGCTCCATTGCAGACCATCATCGGTGCCGAAGAAAGGCAGTTCCCGGACCGGCTATTGCGACGTAAAGTGCCCGAGGTGCTGACGGTGCCGCTTGGCGGGCAAGGCATGCTGCGTGGGGGCGCTCTACGTTTCGCGGAAGCAAAGCCCATTGCCGATTACCTGAAGCCGAAAGAGGGCCTTGGCGACAAGTCCACAACAGCGGAGCCCTGGCTCAAACCAGTAACCCTGGTGACGTGGGTCACGCCCGAGGCTAGTGAAGCGGAAAGCCCCTTAAAGGGTATCTATGAAGCTTATACGCAAGCCTCTCAGACGGCGTTTCGTGGTCAGAGCCAACAGCGACTTAAGGATCTAAAGTCCAGTTCTTACGCTGGTGCTGATGCCTGTAAGACCTGTCACCCACAGCAGGCTAAGGTCTACGCCGCGAGTAAACACGCCGTGGCCATGCACACCCTAGAAATCAGAGGAAAGCAGGAGGATGCCGAATGTGTCGCCTGTCACGTGGTTGGGGCCAAGGAAAAGGGCGGATATGTATCGCTCATAGATAGTCCCTCATTGATCAATGTTCAGTGCGAAAATTGTCACGGACCGCGACTTGCCCACACGAAAAATCCCATCCCTAAGTCGACACTACAAGCGGACCCGCGACAGGTTTGTCAGACCTGTCACAACCGGCAGCACTCACCAAAGTTTGACTTCGCCACCTATTGGCAGCGAATCGCCCACGGGAAAAACCAATAGGAGCAATCGGACGATGGCCAAGGTGGGCAAGAAAATACCTCAGACTATGATCGGACGCGCCGGGCGGATGCTTTTGTCTGGCGCGAAAGTAGTGGCTATGGAAGCGGCCGATCGTTTGAGCAGTGGCGAGACACCTATCGCCACCAGAATCAAACAGACGCAGGAACTGGTTAGTACCATCGGTCAGCTAAAAGGCGCGGCGATGAAAGCCGCGCAGCTTTTAAGTATAGAGTTTAGTGAGATGCTGCCACCCGAGGTCATGGCCGTCTTGCGGCAATTGCATGACGATAGTTCGTTCATGCCCTTTGACCAGGTTCGCTATATCTTAGGGCGCCAGCTTGGTGCTGAAAAGCTGTCTCGACTCGAACAGCTGACTCCTGAGCCGATCGCTGCTGCGTCGATTGGCCAAGTACATCGTGCGGTTCTAGATGGTCGCCCGGTCGCGGTCAAGATCCAGTATCCTGGGGTCGGGCAGAGTATCGATGCCGATCTCAACGTTTTGAAGCGTATGGTTCTATTGATTCTGCAAATTCAGGGTAAGAAGGTTGATTTCGAGCCGTTTTTCAAAGCTGTCGTGGCATCTTTGAAGCGTGAAGCCGACTACCGCATCGAAGCCAATAGCATGGAGGCGTATAAGGCGCTGCTGGTCAATCCAGCGTACCGGGTTCCAGATGTGATTCGTGAGTTTTCTAGTGAACAGGTTTTGACCTTGTCGTTTGAAGCTGGGATTCGAATCAGCGATTGGTTGAAGTCCCAACCAGATCCTGATCAAACGCGGCACTTTGCACGCTTGGTCTTGGGTTTGATGATTGAAGAAATGCTGATCAACGGGTTGGTCCAAACCGATCCGAACTTCGGCAATTTTCTCTATCGGCCAAAAGAAGGGGTCTTGGTGCTCCTCGACTTTGGTGCCACTCATTCCTACTCTCTGCAGCAGCGGCGGGATTTGTTGCGCATTATAAAACTGGTTATGGCGCAACGTCATGCTGACGCTGTCAAGGACTGCCAGACTCTAGGATTGGTCCATCCAGCGGAGTCAGCTGAGTCCGTTGGTCTGCTAGTGGAATGCATGGATCTCGTCGCGCAGCTGATGCATCCTGAGTATCAGCCCTTTCAATATCGCAACGATGCTTGGTTGAAGGAAGTCAGAACCTCGGCAACTAGAGCCGGCCAAAGCTTTGCCCACACTCCCCCACCAACAGATCTGGCTTTTCTCGGACGAAAGCTCGGCGGCATGTTTCACATGCTTAAGGACTTTGAAGCGGTGGTGGATATGGCAGAGTTTCGCAGTCGCATCGAACAGCTCGATCTTGGTTAGCGTAGAGATTTTCCCCCTTTCATCTTGCGAGCTGAGGTATGAACGTGTCGATCTCAAACCGAGTCGCCTGGTTGAGTCTGGGGACTTTGAGCCTCCTGAACCTGCTTAATTATGTGGATCGCTATATCGTCTCGTCGCTAGTCGAGACTTTAAAGAAATCCGAAATGCATCTAAGCGATGCTCAAGCAGGCCTGCTGATGACGGCCTTTATAGCGGTGTATACCCTGGTGTTCCCGGTCTTCGGATATTTGGGCGACCGTGTCTCGCGGCCAAAGCTGCTGACTTTTGCCGTGATCATTTGGAGTCTGGCGACGATGGCCAGTGGTTTGGCGCCGAACTTTTATGCATTGCTCGTCTGCCGAGCCGTGGTCGGTATCGGCGAGGCGGCCTATGTGACGGTGGCACCGACCCTGATTGCGGACTATTTTCCAGTGGAGAAGAGCGGCAAGGCGTACGCAACGTTTTTCGCCGCGATCCCCATAGGCTCAGCGATCGGCTATGTACTAGGCGGGATCTTAGATACCCACTTTGGTTGGCGCAGTGCCTTTCTATTTACGGGAGTTCCCGGAATTCTTCTTAGTTTTATGGCCCTGCGCCTGGTTGACCCGCCACGCGTCTTGGCAGCTGGAGACGCAGCGGCGAAATCTGGCGGCTCCGACGGCTGGAAGGTGCTGCTGCTCAGCAAGTCGACTTATCTGTTGGCCTCTGTTGGCTATGCAGCGTACGCTTTTGGGCTTGGCGGTCTAGCTTTTTGGATGCCGGCCTACATGGAGCGGATTCGCGGGATGAGTCACGAGGATGCAGCCGTGATCACCGGTGGATTGATCGTCGTCACTGGCTGCATTGGGACTTTTCTCGGTGGCTTTTGCGCCGATGGCCTGCGAAAAAGATTCGGCAATGCGGATTTGGTCGTCAGTTGGATTTCTGTTCTCATCTGTGTACCGCTTTTGGTCGTCACGTTTACGACCTCGTCCATGCCGCTGTTTTGGCTGAGTTTAGCCGGTGCTGAGTTGGCCATCTTTATGTGCTCAGGTCCGATCAATGGAGCGATTATTGCTAGCCTGCCTTTGCCCATGCGTGCCATGGGGCTGGCCATCTGCAACGTCATTACCCATATTTTGGGCGATGTTCCGTCGCCATCGTTCATTGGTTGGATGTCTGACCGAAGCTCGCTGGTGTCGGCATTGATGATTGTCCCGGTCGCCTTCGTCGTCTGCGCTGCGTTGTGGTTGCTCGCTGCTGCTCAGGCACGTGCAGAGCTAAAGCCGCACGAGAAGGCTGTAGTCAATTAGACTCATGTGAAGTGAACAGACTCCAGAAGCTTGCTGCAATGACTCGGATACAGCCATGCGGGGCCGCTGAGCTTGTGGCCATCTTATTGCATTGGACTCTAAGCGAGGAGGTAGGGCTACTGACCGGGCCGTGGCGGCTTTAAAAGTCGGCGGCTTTCGCAATGATGATATTTCGGTGCTCTTACCTGACCGTGAGGGCACCATGGATTTCGCCCATGAAAGGAGCACTAAGGCACCTGAGGGCGCTGCGACGGGTGCGACCTCCGGCGCCGTCCTCGGTGGCGCACTAGGGTGGCTCGTTGGGATCGGCTCACTAGCGATTCCGGGCGTCGGACCGCTGATTGCAGCAGGCCCGATCGTCGCCGCCTTGGCCGGAGTCGGCGTCGGTGGTGCGGTCGGAGGTCTCACCGGCGCGCTCATTGGGATGGGTATTCCCGAATATGAGGCGAAGCGCTACGAGGGGCGGGTTAAAGATGGTGGCATCTTAGTTTCGGTTCATGCCGTCGACCATCATCACATTCGCCGGGCAAAGGATATCTTCGAGAGAGAGGGTGGCCACGATATAGCCTCTGCTGGGGAGTCATCGGCGATCGTCAAGGGGACGGCTCCTCTGAAAACCAAAAAGGGCTTTCTCGACGAGTCAGCCTCGTCAAGTCTATGAAGCTCTCCGGCCCTGGGCGAGTGACTCTGGGCTACCCTGGTTTGGCTTGCCTCGCTTCGCTAGCTGCAGTCGCGCTTTGAGCTCGACGGCGGCTAGCGCATAGCCGCCGTCTGAGCCGTCGACGAAATGCGCATGCTTGCCGTTGTAGGAGAAGATGAGGCAGGTAATAAGGGCCTCTTTGGACCTGTGGGTGCCGTATACGATCAAGTTTTGGTGATACAGGTCCTCAAGCTCGTTCTGAATCCGCTCAAACTGACTATCTGTGCCGTCGACGACCATCTTTAGGATGCCGTCGAATTTACGGGTGTCTGCATTGCGGATCATGTCGTCGCGGTACTTGCTCCATTGCACCTGCTTCGTGTCCTTGTGGTGGGAAAATAGCCACCGGCCAATACGGTTGGTGATGATCGCCATGGCTAGGTAGCTGAAGAGCGACCACAGGCTCTTGCCTTGGGTGCGTACCTTACTCTCGCCGAGCAGGCGCCATGGATTCAAGGTAAGTTCCAAATTTGCCAGGGTCAGCGGATGGCTGGCTTTTGCATCGCCGTAAATTGTCGACACCTTCGCCATTACTTTGCGGTAGATGGCGGCGTGCTCCGAGGGGCTCGAAGCCATGCTGCCCACCAATAGGCAAAGTTTGTGATCCTGGCTGCTCCTGACGCTTTGCCAGCGACACTCAAATCCTTCAAACGAGGCATTGGGGCGGAGCGAGTCGCTGGCCCGAACTTCATACCTTGCCCTGGTTGATTCGTCTTTGACCCAGCGCTCGGCAACGCCCCAGCCACTGCCTGAGAAGGTCGCTAGGTCGATGTGTTCCGACTGGCAATATTTTCCAACTTTGACCCAGTAGGACTGGGCTTGAAGCTCTGACACACGCACCATGCCCGTCCGTAACTCCAGGCCAAACGCGCTTTGGGCCATCTCCTTGGCACCGAGGAGAGCTTCGCGTGCTGCCAGTTCCATTTCGGGAGGGACGGCAAGATTTGCGCCGTCACCGCCAAAAACGTACGGCAGTTCAATGCTTCGGTCCGTATTGATCACGGCGATGATCGTCGACGCTCCAGTGGTGTTTACGTCCTTGTACTTGCCTTGTCTAATCGCGTTGGTCGAATTGACTACATCCGTCACGATGACCCACCAGTCCGCAGGCAGATCGGTGTGAAAGCTTAGATCCGCAGCCTGCTCAAAACTGGCGAGCGGCTGGAGATTGCGAAAAAAGTGACGGTGCGGCGAGTGCTCAGTGATAGGCCGGCCCTCCAGGACAAAGGC
>JAPLFX010000198.1 GCA_026390445.1 Pseudomonadota bacterium | reverse complement strand
GGGTCCATCACAAAACTGTGCCCCGACCACTTCGCTACGTCTTTGATGATGACGCTGAGTAAGGTCGGATCCGGATAGTTGATATCCACCTGGTGGCTCACAACAGTCTTGACCTGCTGCGCCGGTGCCGGCGGCGGTGGTAGGTCTGCGGGTGGCGTGCTGACTCGGGTCGGCTCCAAAGCGGCAAGGTCGTCGATATTCCTGTCTGCCATAATCCACCTGCATCCTGTCTGAAAAGGCCTGAGGTCCAACCACCTGGGGGGCACGGTTGGGTGCCCGAACAGGCTTCGGACGCGACCTGGCATAACCTTAATTTATTTTTAAAAAGGTAGGCATATCTGGTGCTTAAGTTTTGAAAAGGCTTTGCTGCATAAGCCTGCCCGTCTGTTTCCCGTCCTCCCAGTTTTTGCACAGCGGCTTTTTTCCGCGCAACTGGGAGGACGGGAAACAGGAGGGCAGGTTTATGCAAAAGAGCCCTTGCTGCGGAGGCTCCGACGCGCAAGCAACTCCATCCAGACCACCCCGGCGCATCACGCCCAGTAGTCAAATACCTTTGAGCTTGAAGTTCGGATCGAGCACCGGCTCGTAGACCTTCGACTCGACGAACAGTTTAAACAGCTCGCCGTCGATCTTCTTGCTTTTCACTTCGGTCTCGATGATGTCCAACGCGCGGTCGACGGGCACGGCCTTTTTGTAAGGACGGTCCGCTGCGGTTAAGGCGTCAAAGATATCGGCGATGGTCATCATGCGCGTCTGGGGTGGAATCTCGGTGGCCTCGGCCGAGGTTGGGTAGCCCGAGCCATCGAGCTTTTCATGATGCTTGGCGGCGATCTGTGGCACGTTAGCAAGCTTTTTGCCCCAGGGAATTTGCCGGAGGAATTCGTAGGTGTGGGTGACGTGACTTTGGATTTCGGCAAACTCCTCGCGGGTGAGGGAGCCGCGCGAGACGGAGAGGGCTTTGAGTTCTTCCGACAGCAAGTATGGGTGCTTTTCTTGGCGTAGGTTGCGGTAGCTGAGATTGGCAATGTCCTTGAGCTTTTCAAAGCCGCCCTGTTCGAGCACGGTGGGCTCGTTGGCCTTGGAGACAAAGCGCAGGTATTCCTCTAGCTCGGCCACTTTTTGATTTTTTTCATACTCAAAGGTGTAGGGGTTGGCGCCGAGTGGAAAGTGATCTGGGGACTGATGGTATTCGATAACCTTCTTTAAGTAGTCGATCTCTAGGCCGGCGCGGATCAATTCAAAGCGATTGAGGACGGTGTCAAATTCCCAGGGATAGAGTTTTTTCGCTTTAACCAGAACGTTTTCGCTCACACCAAGCTTGCCAAAGTCATGCAGCAGTGAGGCGTAGCGGATTTCTTGGAGCTGGTCGGAATTAAACTTAAGATCTTTATAGGGGCCGGCGGCGCAGCGGTGCACCACTTCGGCCAGGCCAACGGTGAGGTGCGCGACGCGAAAGGAGTGACCACTGGTGGTCGGATCCCGTTGTTCGATTGCGGTGACCGAGGCATTGACGAAGCCGTCGAACAACTCCAGGATATTCTGGTGCATATTGGCGTTTTCGAGCGCGATCCCGGCCTGTTGAGCGACGATTTCGGCCATCTCCTGGTCCATTTCGTCGAACGGCACCACCTGCTCATCAAAGAGCTCTTTTTTGTCGAGTTTAACCTGCCGGCTCTTTTTGCGGTTGATCAGCTGAATGACGCCGATGACATTGTGGCTGATGTCAAACATCGGCACGGTGAGCATCGAGTGAGATTCGTAGCCAATGCGCTGATCCCAGGTGCGATCGTGGCGGGCGCCGAAGGGATTGGCGGCGGGATCTGGACTGAGTTTATAGAGGTCGGGGATGTTGATGGTGGCTGCGGCGATACAGGCGCTGCCGACGATCGAGCCTTCGTTGACCGGCATCGAAAATTCGGACAGATTTTGCTTGATCGAGAAGTTCTGGGTAAAGCGAAACTGCATGGTGCCATCACGGACGTTGTTGGTCGGGGAGTCCACCGTGTAGATGGAGCCGGCATCGGCACTGCAGATGTCGCAGGCCTTAAACAAAATCAGAGTTAGCAGCTTGGGGATATTGCGCTCACCGTTGAGTTCGCGCGAGATCGACATGACGTATTTAACCGCCTGGTTGGCCTCCTCGACCTCTTGGGCGGCCGATTGCGAGTGTGCCAGCAGCGTCTGCAGATTGTAGATATTCTGCACTAAGTAATAAAGATTATTGGTGAACATCGGCAGGCCCAGCTGCTGGATATCGGGCCGTTTGAGTTCGGCTGGGAAGTCGACGAAGTCCGCCGCGGTGCCAGCGCAGATCATGCAGATGCCGGTCTTGTCGGCATGCTCGAGGTAGGGAAGGCGATCCTCAAGTGAGCGCCACAGGTTTGGGCCGAGGATGATTTGCGTCAGCCCGTCGCGGGTGATGCTGACCAAGTCATCGCGCGGAGTTTCGATGGTGAAGCCACGAAAGCTCTCGTGCTGCAGCAACGCCGCCGAGACTTCCGCAATGCTCGAAAGCAGCACCTCTTGGGGGCTTAGGGAGTCTGATCGGGACTGCTCATGGTCGAGTTTGAGCGGGGTTGACGTCATGGGCAGGTCAAGCTCCAGCAGATGGACTAGATATCGATGGGGAGTGTGTTACTAGTTTAAACGAGGCTGCGGCTAAAGGCCACCAAGTGGATGCAACTTGATGACAGGTAGGGACTTTTGATGAACTTTGGGCTAATCGTCGACGTGGAAACCACCGGGCTCGACCCCGTCGCAGATAAAATCATTGAAATCGGCTTGTTAGAGTTTTGTTGGGACGAGGCTGTAGCGCCGCGGGTCACCCGAAGCTACGGTTCATTGCATGATCCGGAACGACCGATCAGTGCGGACATCATCCGTATCACCGGCCTGAGCGACGCTGTTTTGGCCAAGCAGGCGATCAATTGGGAGGTCGTGCGCGACTTTTTTCGCCGCACCTCGGTGGTGATCGCCCACAATGCGGATTTTGACCGGAGCTTCCTCCTCAACTCCGGCCAGCTGGATGGCCTCGACCGGCCTTGGGCCTGCTCGCTGCGCCACATCGATTGGCGCCGTCTCCACTGCGGTAACCTCGGCCTAAACTACCTCGCCGCCGATCATGGCTTTGTCAATCCGTTTGCGCATCAAGCCTTGTTTGATTGCGCGACGACCTTTCGCTTGGTCGCGCCACACCTCAGCGAGCTGCTCCAACGCAGCTCCGAGAAGGAGTACTTGGTTAAGGCCGTCGGCTCGCCGTTCGAATCGAAGGACCTGCTCAAGCAGCGCGGCTATCGCTGGGATGCACAGGAAAGGGTGTGGAGCCGGGTCCTCGGCGAGTCGGCTCTGGTCGAGGAAAGGCAGTTCTTGCAGGAGCATGTTTATAAAGGGCGTGGCAGCCATCATGAGCAAGAAAAGAGTTTTTAGTCGGTCATTTTGGCCGTTGTTCGACGGTTTTGCTTGAGCCTTCCGGCTGAGACCTATAGCGTATGTAAAGAAATTTACCAAATGGTCTAAACAGCGCTATGGGTCACCCAATCGATCTTGCATCCCATGGCGAGGTCTCAGGGTGGGCCACTCACAAAGGAGGATCCGCATCATGAGGACGAAACTTCTAGCCGTCTGGTTTGGGGTCATGGCACCGCTTTCCGCGCATGCAGCGACCGTCGCAATCATCGATTCTGGTTTTGACTATGAGCACGAAGCGCTTCAGGGCAAGGTCTGGACCAAGCCAGACAGTACACCCGAAGAGGGCAAGGACAAGGAGAAGGACAAAGGCGGTGGTCGCAAGATCGGCGGTCTTCATGGCTGGAATTTTGCCGATAACAACGATGAGATCATCGACTATAGCCAGCAGTCCAACTACGTGCCGGACATCGAGAAGTTCTTGGATCTGCAGTTTGCCGCGAGCGCTGGTAAAGCCACTGAAGGCGAAAAAATATGGCTGCAAGAGCGGCTGAAGGATCGCGACTTTCTTAGCAAGTTTCTTGCCTTCAGCAGCTATGCACACGGGACGCATGTGGCCGGAATCGTCGCTCAGGATAATCCTCAGGTCAAGCTGTTAGCGATCAAAGTGATCTCGACCAAGAGCCGGGTGCGCAAACTCGAAGAGCGTGTTCATGCAGCCTTCGCCGCTGGCAACGACATCGACTTCATCCGTGAATTTATCCTCAAACTCGGCCTGGCCGCCATCGCCTACAATCAGGCGCAGTCGCTCGACCGAGTCGCCGATTATTTGGCTACGACCGGAGTCCACGTCGCCAACGGCTGGACGTCGATCGATATGGCGCAGGCGCGCGGCTTAGTCACGCCGCTGCTGATGGTCGCGGCGGAAGCGAAGCCGACGCCGGAGATGATTGAAGAGCACGCCGAGTTTTTCGTGCGCCGCGTCGTCGCTGAAGAAACCAAAATCTTAAACAAACATCCCAACATATTGTTTGTCTTTGCGGCTGGTGACGACCGAAATGACAATGATCAATTGCCGAGCGCACCAGAAGTCGTGCAATTGGATCATGTGCTGACCGTTGGTGCGACGGCTGGTAACGTGGCCTTAGCTAAGTTCAGTAATTTTGGCGCCTCGCATGTCGATCTCTTCGCGCCGGGTGTTGCTATCAGATCAGCGGTGCCGCGTCATGATATGTACCTACCATATAGCGGAACCAGCTTGTCTGCAGCACAGGTGTCGCGCCTGGCTGCGCTGCTTAAGGATAAAAATCCGCAGCTTCAGGCCAAGGATCTGCGGCAGATTCTTCTTGGTACCATCGATCGTAAGGACTTTCTTAAAGGGCGTGCTTATACCGAGGGAGTCATCAATGACGAGAGGGCTTTGCTTGCTGCAGAGCAGTCATTGACCAAGGATCTGCGTCACGCGATCGCGGCGGCAAAAGCCACGGTGGTCGATCGTGCACCGACCAGCGAATCGTTCGATGTGCTTGAAGCAAATGCCTGGACGGCGCCGTTCTAATGCGTATGCGCCCTGCTCCGCGCAGCTAGCCGAGCAGGGCGATCTGTCCGTCCCATTCGGGGCGAGACGCACAACTGTAAGTAAAAAAATAAAAAAAAATTTGAATCATGGTGCATAAGACTGGCACTTTATTGTACAGTGGCTTCATCCAACATTGACCAAAAACTCATTTTTCCGCGAGGACACCGCTATTTTCCCGAATTTTAAAGAGAAAATCGTTTTGGTGACCGGTGGTAGTCGTGGCATCGGTCAAGCGGTGGTTGCTGCTTTTGCTAAACAAGGCGCGACGGTTATTTTCACTTACTCATCAAGTCAGGCCCAAGCCGAGCAGGTCGTGGCCGAGCTAGGCACGCAGGATTTACGCGTTAAAGCAGTGCAGTGTGATGTCCGCGACGCCGCTGCCGTAGCCGCGGTAGTAACGGCCATTGAAACCGAGCATGGACGTCTCGACGTCTTGGTCAATAATGCTGGGGTCACGCGGGATCAGTTGATGATGGCGATGGAGCCAAGCGACTGGAGCGATGTCCTGGCGACCAACTTAACCGGCGTGTTTCACTGCATTAAACCCGCGGCACAGCTGATGATGCGGCGGCGTCAAGGCGTCATCATCAATCTGTCCTCGATCGCTGCAACTAGGCCCGGGCGCGGGCATAGCAATTATGCGGCGTCTAAAGGTGGGATCGAGGCGATGACCAAAGCGCTGGCCGTGGAGCTGGCGCCGCGCAATATCCGGGTGAACTGCGTGGCTCCCGGCGTCATTGCCACCGATATGAGTAAAACCATTCGTGAGGCTGCCAGCGAGCAGGTGTTATCAAAGATCCTGCTGAAGCGCTTTGGTCAGCCGCAAGAGGTCGCGCACGCGGTGTTGTTTTTGGCCAGCGACTGGGCGAGCTATGTGACTGGCACGGTGTTGCATGTTGATGGGGGTTTCGGAGCCTAAGCGCTCTGGTTATTTTTGCGGTCTTTGTCTGTTAAGTCTTGAGGAGAATGTCATGAGTCATCTCGATCGTGTTCGCGGCGTCATCGCTGATGCCCTGTGTGTGGACCTGGATACAGTCACACCTGAGGCCAACTTAATGCGGGATTTTGGCGCGGAAAGCATCGACTTTCTCGACATCATGTTTCGTCTGGAAAAGGAGTTTCACATCGAAATTCCCAAAGGTGACATCGAGCGTCGGGCGCGCGGCAATCTGAGCGATGCGGAGTTCTCCCAGGATGGCAAGCTGACCGAAGCAGCCTTGGCCAATGTGCGGCAGATCTTTCCTGAGGCGAAGCCAGAGGAGATTCATCCTGGCTTGCTGTTTCGTGATCTGCCGACGCTGTTCACCGTGACCAGCATCGTCAATATGGTCAACCATCGCCTGGCTGAGGCCCGTGGTGGTGCGGAGATCGCTCTCGGCGCGGCGCAGCCTGAGGCTGGCGCAGCATTGTGAAGGCGGTGTCGCCGGGTCCATTCGGTTGCGGCGAGCGGGCGCTGGCCGTCGGCTTACCGCGACTTTAGGGGAGGATATCACGGTGCGCTTTCTCTTTGTTGATGCCATCACGAGTCTTGGTGAGCAGCAGATCGCTGGGCGCCGCCACTTTGCCATCATGGAGCCGCTGCGCTATCAAGGTCTCACGGGAGACCTGCTGGTGGCTCCTGGTGCGGTGTGCGAAGCCATCGGTCAACTCGCCTCGTGGTACGGCCTGAAGCACCTCGACTTTGCCTCGCGGCAGGTGTTTTTGTTCGCCGAGCGGATCGAGATCTTGGCCCCGGTGCCGGTCGGTGTGACGCTCGAGCTGAAGGTGCAGATTCACGCCTTCGATAGCGAATCCTTTCGCTACAGCGGCGTCGCCGAGCTGGATGGCGTGCCGGTGCAGCGGATCACCAACTGCAGTGGCTACTTTATGCCGCTTGCGGAGCTCGAGGACCCAGCGCAAACGCGGCGCTCCTTCGCCGCATTGACGAACGGCGGTCTGATCTATCCCGAGCCGTCGCAGCCAGCGTTTCCTTTTGCCGACCTCGCCGGTACTTGCTTGGAGTTGGTGCCGGCCAAGAAGATTCATATCCAGCATGCGTTTGCCGTGGACGCGCCGTTTTATGCCGATCACTTTCCGCGCTTTCCCGTGACCCCGATCGTCATGCTCAATGAGATGATCGGACAGGCAACCTTGCAGATGCTGGGTTTACCCGCACGTGGCAATCTGCGCATCCGCCGCATCGACGATGTGAAGATTCGTTCGTTCGTGCGGCCTGGAGAGACCTGCGAGGCGGTGGTGACCGTCACGGCAAACACCGACCAAGATGGTCGCCCGCAGGTGGCCACGGTGGCCGAGATCCTAAAAGCGGGCAAACGCATTCTGCGTGGCCAATATCATTACGAGATCGTCTGATTTTAAGGAATAACTATGCCTCATGATCCGATGCGCCCAAAGAAGCGGCGCGTGGTGGTGACCGGAATCGGCGCGGTTTCGGCTCTCGGCAGCAACCTCAATGACACCTGGAATGGCATTCTCGAGGGGCGTGCTCCGGCCGCTGCCGTGACGCATTTTGATGCCAGCCAGGCGCCCTGCAAAATCGCCTATGAAGTGAATGATTTCGTGCTTCCCGAAGGTCTTATCAGCGACCGGGAACGCCGCTTTTTGAATACGGCCATGGGCTATGGGGTCAAAGCCGTCGCCGAGGCGATGGAGCAGGCAGCACTAGCGCCAGGGCAGGTCGATCCAGAGCGCTTGGCGGTGTGCTTGGGCATGGGCCTGTGCAGCGCCGATGTCGACTGGTGCGAGCGCATCTTCTTGCCAAAGAAGTACGCTGACCCGTCTCTAGATGAGCACATTCGCTTCAATCCGGAGCAGCTGGCCTCGGTGGTCGCACGTCTGGTTGGAGCCAAGGGTGGTAACACCACCATTCATACCGCCTGTGCCTCGTCGGGTCAGTCCCTCGGGGAGGCCTACGAGATGATCGCCTACGGCGAAGCCGACGTCGTCGTGACGGGAGGAGCGGATTCGATGATCAATAGCTTCTCCATGGTCGGCTTTGATCTGCTCGGTGCGATGTCCAAGCGCAATGATGCGCCGCAGCAGGCGTCGCGGCCGTTTGATGTCGGCCGCGACGGCTTTGTCATGGGCGAAGGTGCCTGCATGCTGGTGTTTGAAGACTACGCCCTGGCACAGGCGCGCGGGGCGAAGATCCTGGCCGAAATCTGTGGCTACGGCGTCACCGAGTCGACCTACCGCATCACCGATCTGCATCCCGAGGGTAGGGGGCCGGTGGAGGCCATGCAGATGGCGCTAGAAGACGGCGGCACCGCGGCGGCCAAAGTCGGTTACATCAACGCCCATGGGACCTCGACGCAGATCAACGACCGCGTCGAGGCCCTGTCCATCGCCAAGGTCTTTGGCACCGGGCCCGGAGCACCAAAGGTGAGTTCGACCAAGAGTATGACCGGGCACATGATCGCCGCAGCTGGCGCCATGGAGCTGGCGATCTGCATCAACGCCCTGCGCTTCCAGATCCTACCGCCCTCGATCAATGTGTTCCAGCAGGACCCAGCGTGTCCCGTGGCGCTGACCGAGGCGGTCGCGACGCCGACTGAGCTGAGCTTTGCGCTGTCGAATTCCATTGGCTTTGGCGGCTCCAACACCGCATTGGTCGCTCGGAGGTGGTTATGACCCAGCGCGCAGACGAGTTAGTCATCACAGGGGTGGGTGTTGCCTCGGCTGGGGCCTACGGGCTCGAGGCCCATTGGGAGCTGCTCCGCCAGGGCGCGGTCAAGGCCAATGCCACCGCCTATAGCATGCGCGACTTCAAGGCGGCAGCGCATTTAAAGGAACCGCGTTTGCTCAAAGCGGTATCGGCGACCGATGCGATTGGGCTCGCAGCACTGGCCGATGTGCAACGGACGGGGGCCTGGACCGCAGATGCCTACCCAGCGCCTCGGACGGGGCTCTACACCGGATCTCCGGGCCCTTCCAGCTTCGATCTGTGTCCCTACATCGAGGCGATGGAGGCGGCGCGCGACGGGGACGGTTCTATCGACGAAGGTGCCTTCGGCCGTACCGCGATGAGCGCACGTCCGACGACCTTGCTCGCGAGCTTGGCCAATAACGTTCTATGCTACGGCAGCATGATGTTCCATGCGCAGGGACCAAATTCGAATTACATCAGTGGTGAGCTAAGCGGCCATCTCGCCGTGCAGCATGCGGCAAAAAGACTACGCCGGCAGCAGCTTGATTACGTCGTGGCGGGTGGCTTTGGCGCGCATAGCGAGGCCATCGACACCGGCATGTATACACATTTGGGTTTGCTACTTGCCGAGGGCAGCGAGTCCACGCACACGGTGATGCCCTACGCAGGCGGCGAGGATGCGCGGCGCGGTATGGTTTTGGCTGACGGTGCAGCTTTTGTGGCGCTGGAGCGTCGGGGTGCGGCAACGGCTCGTGGGGCGAAGATTCTGGCCACCTATATCGGCGGCGGGATCGCCAGTGATGGCCTCGGTCCATTGCGCTCAGATCCGGAAGGTGTCGCCTACAGTCGCATGATTCTTCGGACCTTGACCCAAGCTGGCGTCGACCCAACGCAAATCGCTTTAATCCTAGCCAATGCAAGCGGCATCGATGCACTGGATAGCTGTGAAATCAATGCCTTACAGCGTGTCTTTGGCGGTCTTGGCGCAGCCTACGAACCGCCCGCACTGGGCGTGACGACGCGTGTTTTTGGCAACCTGATGGAGGCATCTGGGATCATCGAGCTTGGGCTGGTATCCAGGCTGTTTGCTCACGGCGAACTACCGGCGGTGATGACGGCTCCGGCGAGCGTTGGCTTTAGCAACCGCCTGCCCAGCAGAACTCCCGCCGCATCTTACGCACTGGTTCTAAAAGCGAGTCCTTGGGGCGAATACAGCTGCATCCTGCTGCGAAGGGAAGATCTATGAGCGAGGCGAAGTCGATCAATTTATTCATCACCGGCGGCACGGGCTTTGTGGGCAAGGCCGTGTTGGCCAGGCTGGCGCGTACAGCGTCGATCGGCAAGATCTACCTCCTGGTCAGGTCGCGGCAAAAAGCCGAGGCTCAGGAACGAGTCGCGCAGATCATTAAAAATATGTTTCCCCCCGAGCAGGCGGAGGCGCTGGCGCAGCGTTTCGTGGCTGTACCTGGCGACTTGACGCAGCCGGGTCTTGGCATTGCGCCGGCGCATTTGCCCGCGCTCGCCGCTGACGTGCACCAAATCCTCCACCTCGGTGCGAGCACCGATTTTGGCGCAGCCTTGGATGTGGCTCGGCGCGACAATGTCGAAGGGACGCGGCTGGTCTTGGACCTGGCTAAATACCTTGCGACTCATGGTCATCTGCGCCGCTTCGAGTATGTCTCGACCGCCTATGTCGCCGGCAAGGGCAAGGGTCGCATCAGCGAGGATGATCTGGACCTGGGTCAGGACTTTGCCAATCACTACGAGCGCAGTAAGTTAGAGGCCGAGGTGTTGGTCCGTTCTTACGCCAAGTACTTTCCTATCGTCGTCTACCGGCCGTCGATCGTCGTCGGCGATGCCCACAGCGGTTATACGCCGCACTTCAAGGTGATGTATTGGCCGATCTCCTTGCTCGCCAAGAACCTCGTGTCTGTTTACACCTGTAACCGTCGCGGGCGGCTCGATATCGTCCCGGTCAACTACGTTGCCGATGCGATCGTAGCCTTGCTGCAGCGTGACGAAAGCACCGGGCAAACCTACCATCTGACGGCTGGTAGCGGCAATGAGGTGACCATCGCCAAGGTACTCGATGGGGCCTACGCCTATGCCGGCGTCAAGCCGCGACCCTTTATTCCGTTTTGGTTATTTCTGCTCGTCAGAAAGTCGCCGTTTGCTAGATTCTTCTCCGGGGACTTTTGGTACATCGCCGATCTTGCCAAGCCCTACTATAATTATCTGCAGGGCGTCCGCTTTCGCTTAGATAACCGCAAGACACAGGCGCAGCTGGCTGCCTTGGGTGTCGCTCAAGCATCTTGGGATGACTTCAAGGAACCGCTCTTTAAGTACTGTACGGAAAGCCGCTGGGGCAAGCGGGTGCCCAAGCAGGAGTACCTGTACTATTTGCCTGATCCTGCAGCGACCTAAGAATCCAATGGTCGAGTCCTAAGCAAAGCAAAGTGGTGGCGCGGTTACTCCGCCGCCACCTTGTTGTACGCCCGCTTCTTGATCATATGCCCGGCGATCGAGATGAGAATCACGAGGCCCAGGATCAGGTAGATACCAAACTGAAACTGGTGCATGCGCTTTTCCAGCTCTTCGAGGTTTTGCCCAAAGAGGTAGCCGACGTAGACCCACAGCGGCACGGAGATGATCGCTGCTAAGCCATCGAGCAGCAAGAACTTCCATGGTTTGACATGATAGGCGCCGCAGGTGACGAAGATCGGCGTGCGCAGCCCCGGCATGAAGCGGGCCACGAACACCACCTTGTCGCCGAAGCGGTGGATCACGCCCTGCACCTGGAGATCGCGCTTTTCGCTCAGCAGCTTGCGAAACAGGACGTTGTTTTTCAGACGGGGTCCGAGATGACGGCCAATCATAAAGACCATGCCATCACCGATCAGCACGCCAACCAAGCAAGTGACCGTGACGGTCCAGAACTGCGTGACACCGTGGGAGGCGAGGATGCCGCCGGTGATCAAAATGATGTCTTCGGGCATGGGGAGGCCAAAGCCGCAGGCAATCAGTAGACCAAATATAAAGAAGTAGCTATGCGAGCCATAGGGCTGGAGAAAATTCAAAAAATCAATAAGCAGTTGCATAGGATGAAATGATATCCTGATTATGGGCCGTGAGAAGCGTGCACCAGATCTTTCATCTGATGCATCAGCTCTTTGAGCTGTCCGGTGTGGCTATCCAATATACCCGTAACGAGCGCGACCGCAATGGCTGCACCGACGGCAAAGGTCAGTAGTCCGATCAGAAAAAAGATTAGCATATGCGTGGTGAATCCACGGCCGGCCTTGGGACGAAAGTTTGTGAGACTTGTCGGCGGTGCCGATGCCAAGGGTGAAATCAGATCGCCGGGATGCGAGGACACCGCTTCCGCTTCGAACAACGCCGGTTCGCGCCGCGCTAACTCATCGGGAAGGTTTTTCGCTTCGGTCATGGGACTGTCCTATCATCCGTTGCGCCAGGGTCTAAAAATGACCGGCCCTTAGCCCGTCTGTTCTCGCTGGCTCAGGTCGTATCGGCATGTTTGCTGCAGTCCTTAACTAAACTTTCAGTTGTGGGACGTGCCTGAGGTCCGGATTGACCGCAAAGGGCTGACTTTCCTGCCTCCCGCCGTGCTCCCTTGTGGCTTGCACCAAGGGCCTAAGGCCGGCCGCACGAATCTGGTCTATCACAGCGATAGGACTTAGCTTTTCGACGTCGATGGCGCCGAGGTCGGAGGCGCCGTAGTGCAGGCAGAGGGAGGCAATCTTTTCGGCAGGGTGCTGGCTTAAGGCCGTGCCCAGGCCCGAGGCCGGACTCAGCGTCGGCATCCGAGCTAAAGGCGCTACGATCGTCTCGATGCCGTGCGCGGCCAGACTGGCCAAAGCGACCACCCGAAGGTACTCGGAGGTGGTGACAAAGCTGCCAGGAGACGCTTCGATACTCAGCGCCAGCAGTGGACCACCGACCGGGGCCATCTCGGCAAAGGCCATGACGCGCTTGAGAAAGGACTCCCATTGCGGCTCACCGGATCCATGCATCGGCGCACTCAGCTCGACCTTGGCGGTACTGCACAGCCCAGCGGCATGCATCTGCCGATGCAGCTGAATGATCTCCTTTTGCGTCAGGTCGGTCTCGCTTTCGTGCGGACTGCTGTCGATGCGGCTCAGTCCAGCCTGCTTTAAGCACGTGAGCAGTTCGGTGACCGTGACGTGCTCGTTTTGCGCCATGCGCCAGACACCTTTCACCCCGAGCAGGCTCAGGTCTAGTGCTGGAAAACTGTGGCGGCACGCAAACACCAGCTCCAAGAGCAGGCCGAGGTCATGCTCCGCCGGACTCGCCTGTGGCGACGCGGGCGTTGCCAAGTCGAGGGTGATGCCGACCGGTTCGACCTGGTATTTTGCCGCGCAGGCTTTGCCTGCAGTGCTAAGCGTATCGATGGCCGCTGCGACGCTGGTGATGTTGTTTAGGTTGAGACTTAGAACCGGCATGCAGCTGGCTTCGCCGCCGTCATTCTGGCGTTCTGGTACTTGGTTGGCAAGGCGACCAAGCTCATGCAAGCTGCCGTGATGGGCTAGGGTGAGGAGTTCATCCAGTTGCAGCTTGTGGCCATAGTCCGCTTTATTCATGGCCTCGCGCAGCAAGACCGCCTGGGACTGCTCGGCGTCAGGACTGGTGCGTTCGCTGCGCGGCGATGCATCAGGTCTGCTGACTGGGTTGTATAGCGTGTCGCGTTCAACCGGCGTGCGTTTGGCCTTGGTGATGATCTGTTCGATGTAAGAGCGGCCCATGGCCATGCCGGCGCGACCGCCGGCCATGCGCGAGATCTTTTCTTCGATCACCGTGCCGTCGAGATCATTGGCGCCAAACTGCAGGGCCAGCTGGGCGATGTCTTGTCCGAGCATGACCCAGTAGGCTTTGACGTGGCGAAAGTTGTCGAGGTACAGACGGGCAATCGCCAGCGTCTTTAAATCGTCGTAGCCAAAGGTGTAGCGGTCGATCCCCATCTCGTTTTGGAAGGGCTGGAAAGACAGCGGAATAAAGGCGTTAAAGCCGCCGGTTTCATCCTGCAGCTGGCGCAGCCTGCGCATATGGTCGACGCGGTGATGGTATTTTTCGATATGGCCATAAAGCATGGTGCAGTTGGAGTGCATACCGAGCTTGTGCGCCGTGCGGTGGGTGTCGATCCACTGCTCCGCTGAGACCTTGGTGTCGCAGATCGCGTCGCGGATCTCCGGGTGAAAGATCTCGGCGCCACCACCGGGTAAGGAGCCTAGGCCGACGCTTTGGAGTTCGACCAGGACTTCGGCGATGGTCTTGCGTGCCTTGCGCGCCAACCAATCCAGCTCCACGGCGGTAAACGCCTTGATGTGGATCTGCGGATACGCCGTCTTCACCGCTTGGACCATCTCCTTATAGTGCTCGAACTTCCAGCGCGGGTGCAGGCCTCCGACCATGTGCACCTCGGTCGCGCCTTGCTCGACGGCCTCACCGGCCTTGACCACCATCTCGTCGATCGAATAGGCGTAGGCGCCCTCTTCGCCGGGCTTGCGCGAGTACGCGCAAAACTTACAGCTCAAGGCGCAGATATTGGTCGGGTTGATATGCCGGTTGACGTTATAGAAGACGCGGTCGCCATTGCGCGCGCGATTGACCTGGTCGGCGAGGCGACCGATCTCGATCAAGTCGCTACTTTCGAACAACGCCAGTGCGGCCTCGTCCGACAGTCGCTCACCCTTGGCAATGGTCTGTGCAACGCTGCTCAGTAGGTCCATGCTATCTCCTCAGGGGCTTATCGTGAGTGTCATCCTGGTCATCTTGGTGCGCTCGCACTCAATCGTACAGTGCGGCCTTGAGGTCCACGGCTGGGCACAGCCCGGCAGCGGCGCCGATGCTAAACAACTCGGCCATGGCCTCACGGACGTCCGGTCGCATCGCCAGGCTTCGTTCGTTGACGTACATGGAAATATACTTGTCTCCGAGCGATAGGTCGAGGTGCGCTTTGGACTGCTTGAGTGCCTCACCCAGAGTCGAGGCACGATGGGCGAGGCCGAAGTCGATACTTTCGCGCATGAGTTGGGTGATGGCGTGGATGGCCTCCGGGCCCAAGCTGCGGCGAATGGCGTTGGCGCCAAGCGGTAACGGCAGGCCTTTGGCGGCGTGCCACAGCTTGCCGAGATCTCCGAGCTTGCGAAAGCCGCGCTGCTCACAGTCAAGCTGCAGCTCATGAATCAGCACGCCAGCGTCGACCTCGCCGCGCTCGACGGCGCCGCTGATCTCGAGAAAGCCCATCGGCACATCGATAAAATCACCGATCAGCCCGCGCGCCGCAAAGAACGCCGAGGTTTGCCGGCCCGGTACCGCGATGCGCTTGCCGCGAAGCTCAGTGGCGTCTTGCAGGGGGCTATCTTGGCGCACGATCAGAGCTGGACCGAAGTCGTCGCCGATACTCGCACCGATGGGCATCAGCAGGTACTCGTCGGCAATCCCGGGGTAAGCGGCGATGCTGATGGCCGTGACATCGTAACGGCCAAGGCGGGCTTGTTCGTTGAGGTGTTGAATATCCGCGGCCGTATAGGTGAAGTCGTACGGGCCACAATCGATATGCCCGGCGCGCATGGCATGGACCATGAAGGCATCGTCGGTATCTGGACTAAAGGCGATCGAGATGGGCGTGCGCGGCGTCGTATGGATATCAGTCATAGGCTTCTTCTCATTCATATAAGCTCCACCGCGCAAACGCGGGTGCCGCCGAGGCGTTCATTGAGGGCGATGACTTGAGCAGCGCCGTGTTCTGCCGACAATAGAGCTAAAACACAGCCGCCGCCACCAGCCCCTGTGGTTTTAGCGGCAAGGCAGCCAACGCTCTTCGCCGCAGCGATGATGTCGCGCAGGTGGTCGGTGACCACTCCAGCCTCGTCCAGATAGGCCCCAGCAGCGGTCATCGCCTCGGCGACCTCAATGGTGGAGCCGTGCGTCAAGCCGTAGATCACCTCTGCCGCCAACTGATCAAAGTTGGCAATGCGGCGTTCACCGGCGGACCCATGAAAGTAGGGGGTGGCGACCTGAATCATCGTCATCGTCGACGAACGGACGCCGCTATCGAGCAGGGCAAAACGCCAGGGCAGGTCGTCCGGCAGGCGCTGCAGGGGGACCTCCAGCGGCCTCGCCCCCTTGGCAAAGGAAACCACATGACCCATGGCGACGACGGCCGTGTCCAGGCCCGACGGGTTGCCGTGAAAGCGCCGCTCCAGCTGGGTGCCGAAGTTGGCGAGTTCATAGCGGGCCAGGGGAAGCTGCACGGATTCCGCGAGCGCTTTGAGGATAACGATACACAGCGATGCCGAGGATCCGAGGCCAGCACCGATCATCACCGTCGAGTTGCCCTCGATATCCAGAGGAAAGGGCTCAATGCCGAGCAGCCTAAAGGCCTCCTCGACCAGTCCATCGACATGCGGCGAGACGCTGCGGCCGCCGAGCAGGACGCGAAAGATCGGATCGCCATTCTTGTGGCGCCTGGTGGTTGGCGTCAGCCGCACCGTCATCTGCAGCGACGGCACCGGCATCGCCACGGCACGCGCGCCGTAGACCACCGCATGCTCCCCGACAAGGATCGCCTTGGCGCAGGCGGAAGCGTTGACACTACGGTGTTGCGTCATGGTCCCAGGGTAAACGGGAGCGTCGACGTCAGGGCTGTTCAATGCGTGGGTCTCCTGTACAAGAGCGGACCTTGGCCGGTGCGGTCGGTGATCAAGGCCAAGTCGGGAAAGGCAGCATTCAGTCGCTGCACGACTTCAGGTGCGGTGTGCGGAGCACAGATGATATGGACGTTGGGTCCGGCATCGATGGTGAAGTAAGCGGCCAGGCCGTGCTCCTCGCGCTGCAGGCGCAGCCAAGCGAGAAGTTCGGAGGTGCGCGGCTGCAGATAATCGAGGCGTGGCTCACTGCTCAGCATGACTGCATGCATCTCCAGCGCTTCCGCCTCGATGGCGTGGCCCAAGGCCGGCAGGTCGTGCGCCGCCAACGCCGCCTCAACGAGCCGCAGGCGCGCCGGCAGGCCAGCCAAACGCGGCAAAAACAACGGGCTGCTGCGCACGCTGAGATGACCGACGGAGGAGCCCACGGCTTTCTCCTGACGCGAGACCAGAGCGATGATGTCGGTAAGCGGCCAGTCCACCGCGAGCGGTTCAATGCGCTGCGTGCTGGGACTACTCCCGGCATGCCACGCGACATAACCGCCAAACAGGCTGCGACCAGCACTCCCTGAGCCCCTGCGCGCCAGGTGCGCCAGGCGCTCGCGTGGGAAGTCGGCGGTCTCCAGCTCGATCAGCGACGCGCTGCCCGTCCACGCCGCGATCGCCGCCAGCGTCAAGGCGGCCAGGCCGCTAGCGCTCGAAGCGATGCCGCAGCCGGTCGGAAAGGTGTTGTGGGTGGCAATCTCAAGCGCCGCCGAGAAGCCCAGCTCGCGGCGCAAAAAGGCCAGGTGGCGCACCGCTTTATCCGAGCTAGAGGTGTAGGCGGTGACGACGCCCTGACCATCCGCCCGCCTGATCACGTCGGAACCGGATGCAGCGATCTGGGCGCTCGTATGCGTTCTCGCGCTGTCCAGGGTCATCGACAGCGAGTCGTTCTCTGGCCACTGCTGGGCCGCGTCGCGTTTGCCCCAGTATTTAATCAGGGCGATGTTACTCGGCACTTCGGCCGTAAATATATATTGTTTACGCATGGTGCATGCCTCCAAGCAGCGTCGCGCCAGACGCAGTGAAGCCACCTGGTAGCAAGGTCCAACCGCGACGTACGAGGACACCGGCGGCGGCCTCGGTGGCGCTAGCGTCACCGATCAGCAGCACGGCGTCTTCACCGCCGGCACCGGTGGTCTTGAAGCTCCAGCTGCGGTCGCAGCCAGCTAGGACCTCGAGGTCTTGGGCCAGAGCCGTGGGAAAGGCGGGCGCCGCACTAAACAACTGGCGATGTAGGCCACAGGCCGCCGCCAAGGCCGCCACTAAAGACTCTTGATGCGGCGCCGCTAGAGCATCGGTAAAGGCTGATTGCAAGGCATCGGACAAAGCATGCAGCCGCGGCATCTGCGCCGTCTCGCGCAGCCAAGTCAGAGTCGAGAGCAAAAGTGGCGTCGTTGCCGCACCGGCACCGCCGACATAAACGCGAACAAGTTTACCGAGGTGCGCTAGCACAGTGTCACTGGCGCGTTCGATCGACTCCGGCCAATGCGCTAGGTCCGGGCCGGATTTAAAGCGGCACAAGCCACCGCTCAGCTGGGTGGCGAGGTCATAGCCCGAGGCTTGCGTCTGCGCCTGGCGTTGGAGGCGCAGTGCTTCGCTGGCACAAAACCAGCCGTCTGCTGCGGTCTGCGTCCGCCCTTGGCGCTGCAGCGAGGCGGCACTAAACGCCATCAGCACGCCCAACCGTATGGCCGACGATGAGCCGATGCCATAACTGACCGTTAGCTCCGACTGGACGCTCACCCGTGTGGCTGGTAGGCGAAACAAGTCGAGCGCGTGAGCCACCGCTGCCAGCAACGGCTGCGTTGGAAAATCGGCGGCGACGCTGCCGACGCTGACAAAGCCCGGTTGCGGCCACAGCTCCGAATGAACCATGCAGCCGATATAGTCCGCTGCACCTTCGTTCGCCCAGGCCACGTCCACCGTCATGCTGCGCGCGACGGCGACCGCCATGGCGGCACCGCCATCTAGTACGCTGTACTCGCCAGCAAGCATCACCTTGCCGGGTACGCGAATGCTGATGACGGACGGCTCACTCATGTGCGTGCGGCCCCTTGGCGGTTGAGTAGGTCGAGGTTGCTTTTATGTAGGCTCATGTGCCCACGCTGGATGCCCTCGGAGGCCAAGGCTCGCAGCGCCGAGAGATTTTGCGCCAGGCCGACAGAGGCGACGATACCGGCCAGGGCGCGCGCGTCGGGCGAGCCGAGTAGCGCCATGGCCGCCTGCGCGGCTGGGTGCAACTGCGTCACGCCGCCGACCACGCCGACCGCCATCGGCACGGCCAGTCGTCCGACCAAGTCACCCGAAGGCGTCGCTTCCCACACCGCTAAGGGCATGTAGCGACCGCTGCGGCAGGCGTAGGCATGAGCTCCCGCCTCGACGGCGCGCCAGTCGTTGCCGGTGGCGATCAGCACCGGGTCGATGCCGTTCATGATGCCTTTGTTGTTGGTGGTCGCGCGGTAGATATCATGGGCGGCGAATTGATACGCCATGACGATGCGCTCGACCACCTCCTTGCCGTCGAACTCGCGCGTGTCCAAGGCACTGGCCGGAACGAAGCAGGTGACGTCGGTGAGGCGGCGATCGTTGAGGTTGGTCAAGATGCGCAGGCCGATATCCACCGGCAGCAGCTCGGGCATCAGCGTCGACACGCGCTCGCACATGGTGTTGACGATGTTGGCGCCCATCGCGTCGCAGGTGTTGACGTAGAGGTGCAAGACCAGACTGCCGATCTCCGGGACGTAGCGCCAATCTAAATCGCAGGCGCCGCCGCCTCGCGCCACCAGGCGGTCCTGACCGCGGTTGGCGTAGTTGATCAGGCGTTCTTTGTGGGCCTTTAAGATGGCATCAAAGTCGACGCTGGCGTCCTTTAGCAGGAGCTGGATCTGTCCCGTCATCACCGGCTCGGTGCTGACAGCGGTGAAGCCGCCACCAGCGCGCGCCAGTTTGGCACCGTGACTCGCGGCAGCCAGCACGCTGGTCTCTTCGACTGCCATGGGCACCAGGACGTCGCGGCCATTGATATAGAAATTGGTGGCCACGCCCAAGGGTAAGCTGAAACTACCGAGGCCATTTTCGATGAATACTTCGATCAGCTCGCCATTGAGGGTGCCGAGGTTGCCGAGGCTGGCCAGCGCCGCCTCGTCCAAACCGGAGAAGGCCTGGACCGAATGCAAGCGCTCCGAGCGCGGCAGCTCGTAAAACCCGGGCAAACGCGACGAACGGCTAAAATCCCGTTCGCTTGGCGGCCGCTGTTGGCTCGTCGATTCGGTCGGGGTCGCCACCGCTGGATCCGCGTCCATAGGGGCCTTCTGGCGTCGAGTTGTCTCCATGCTCAACCTCGCTTAAGTGGGGTGCGGAGGGAAGTCTACAGCATCGCTGCCCGCGCGCATCCCATAACTGGTCAATTGTTCGGTGAAGGCGCGGCTTTGATGCAGGCGGTGCGGTAGATCGTGAAGCGTCCGCGCGCCGCTGCACAGCATCGCCGTTTTGAGGCCTTGGCTAAAGATCTGGAGGGCTTCATGGACGGCGTCTTCAGACAGTAAGGCCGCCCGCAGCAGCGGTAGTCCGATGCCACACAGGTCAGCGCCGAGCGCCACGGCTTTGGCGACGTCCAGTCCGTCGCGGATGCCGCCGGTGGCAACCAGCGGCATCTGCGGCAGGTCACGCCGCAGCAGCGCCACCGCCACCGCCGTCGGAATGCCCCAGTCGCGAAAGGTCGCGGCAACGGCGCGGGTGACCGCGGCGCTGGTGCGTTCGCCCTCGATAAAGCTCCACGAGGTGCCGCCTTTGCCGCCGCAGTCGAGGGCGGCGACGCCGGCCTTGTGCAGGCGTCGGGCGGTCTCGACATCGAGGCCGGCACCGACCTCTTTGACCAACACGGGCACGCCTAGACGCTCGCGAAGGACCGCGATTTGCTCCAGCACACCGCGGAAGTCGCGGTCGCCCTCGACCTGGACGACTTCCTGCAGGACATTGACATGAATCGCCAGCACATCGGCGCCGATCATCTCGACGGCGCGTTGGCACAGCTCCAAGGCATCGACGCCGCGCAGCTGGGCGATGCCGATGTTGCCGATCAAAAACAGGTCGGGGACGGTCTTCTTGACGGCGAAGATCGCGGCATGTTGCGGATTGTCGAGGGCGACGCGCTGCGAGCCAACGCCCATCGGGATGCCGGCAGCCGCAGCGGCCCGTGCGAGCCGTAGGTTGATCTCGGCGCCTTGCGCTAGTCCGCCGGTCATTCCCGTGATCAAAAGCGGTAGGGCAAAACGGCCACCAAGAAAGGCCCGACTCGTATCGAGGTCGGCCCACGACAACTCGGGCAGGGCCATGGGCCGCAGCAGAACGTCGCTGAAGCCGGTGTAGCGGTCGCTGGCCTCAATATCGGTGGTGGCGCAGATCTCGATGTGCTGGCTTTTGCGGATCAGGGTGAGCAGATCCGCGAGGATGTCACGCTGGCCTGGATCGGTGATGTGGATGTGAGTCGGGGTCTTGTTCGGTACGCCAACTGAGGCAGTCGTTCGGTCCAATAGAGGCGAACTGTGCGCCTTGCCCACCAGCTGAAAGCTTCTCCCCGCATCCAACACGATCGTCAGACGCCCGCTTGGCAGCACGCCTGCATCCTGGAATTGGATGACCAAGGCATCGGCCGCCAGAGCCTGCACGAATCCGGCGCCGGCGGCGCTATCGACCACGGCTAGGGGGCGGCGCAAGCTGACAAACGGGGTAGCGCTGGAGAGGTCGTCGCGGCTCAGCATCGAGTCTCTTTGATCCTTTGTGTAATAACTCCGGACAGGGGACCTAAACCAAGGTAAAATCAGGGATCAGTCCGGACGAGGGGGCAGCCTAAGTTAGGGGTCTAGGGCCCTGGGAGTCAACGTGATTTCCATGCAGCGGGTAAAAATGTCGTTTAGCGGCTTAACACTGCTAAATGACGTCTCTTTTAAGATAGAAGCCGGCGAGCGCGTCAGCCTGATCGGCCCTGGGGGCAGCGGCAAGTCGACGATTCTCAAGATCCTGCTCGGGCTGTTGCCCCCCGACAGTGGCGAGGTCCGCTTGATGGAGACCGACATGGTCGCGGGCCATGAGGACGTCAAGCAGAAGACCCTGCGCAAGGTCGGCATGGCGTTTCAGCAAGGGGCGCTGTTCGACTTCATGACGGTTCGGGACAACCTGGTGTTCGCCATGGAGCACATGACCGACATGAATCCAGAGCAGATGGAGGCGCGCGTCCAGGAGCTGCTGAATGGCGTTAAGCTGGGGCGCACCGCAGATATGTTTCCGTTTGAGCTGTCTGGTGGTATGCAGCGCCGCGTTGGCATCGCCCGGGCTTTGTGTACGGAGCCGCATATGGCGATCTTCGATGAACCGACCTCGGGTCTCGACCCCGTCACGTCGACGATTATCCTCAACATGATTTTAGCGCTCGCTGGCACGGCCAAGGAGCACGCGCAGCTGATTGTCACGTCCAATGTCGAGATCGGGATTCGTTTTGCGGATCGTTTAATCGTCCTGAATGACGGGGTGATTGTCGCTGATGGTCCGTGGCGTGAGCTGCTGGTGAGTGGGCCGGATTGGGTGCGCAATTTCTTGGGGGTGCGGTTTATTGGGTTGGATTTGGATTATGCGCATGAGTT
>JAPLFX010000244.1 GCA_026390445.1 Pseudomonadota bacterium | reverse complement strand
TCTTCAGGCGTGTCCTCGGCAAAAGCCACAACATGATCGACACAGGACAAAGCGGCCAATAAGCGTAGCCGGTCGTCCTCCGTCACATAGGGCCGCTGAGCCCCTTTGAGCCGACGCACCGAGGCGTCGGTGTTGACACCGAGGATCAACAGATCGCCAAGGGACCTCGCTTGCTCAAGATAGGACACGTGACCGGCGTGCAGCAGATCAAAGCAGCCGTTGGAAAACACCACGCGCTTACTCCTGGCCGCGGGCTCGCCGATGACCAAGCGGAGCGACTCACGAGAGATGATCTTGGCGCGGGTGGAGAACAGCTTGCGCCCGTCATGTTTAGGTTGGCCAAGCAAAGCCTCTTCGAGTTCGGCAAGACGGATCGGCTGCGTACCCCACTTCTCGACGACGAGGGCTGCTGCCGTGTTGGCGATATGCATCGACTCCGCCATCGGAGCTTTGGCCGCTAAACCCAGAGTCATAAGCGCCACCACCGTGTCGCCAGCACCCGAGACATCGTAAACCTCACGCGCCACGGCGGGCAGCTCCAATGCTTGCAGGGGCTGATCAGCCACGGCCGTCGGCACGAGCACCATGCCCTTGGACCCCATGGTCACCAAGACATTTTGCAAGCCAAAGGTCTTCTGTAAGCGCCGACCTAATTCCTCCCCACTGCACTCGTCGGTCGGATCAATGCCAAGCGCATCGCAGGCCTCCTTGCGATTCGGTGTGATCAACGTCGCGTGGAGATATTTACTAAAATCCCGTCCTTTTGGATCGACCACGGCCGGCACGCCACGATCTTTAGCCAAAAGCAACAGGCGGCTGAGTAGCGACGTCGGCAGGACGCCCTTGCCATAATCACTGATCAACAGGGCATCGAATTCGATCGAGTTCAGACCGTTGAGGATCCGCTCTTGGACCTGAACATCGATCGGATGGATCCGCTCCCAGTCGATCCGCATCATTTGATGGCTACTGGAGGTAACCCTGGTTTTGCGTATCGTCGGCCGATCCTGCACTGCTTGCAGGTAGGAGGTGTCGATCATGTCCTTTTGCAGGAGCACCTTGAGCTGACGCCCCGCTTCATCGTTGCCAGTGATGCTCAGGAGCATCACATCGCCGCCGGCCAGCTTGATATTGCGCGCGGCATTGGCTGCACCACCAGCGCCGTGCACGGTCTTAGTCACCAGGTGCACCGGCACCGGGGCCTCGGGCGAGATACGGTTGACCTGACCCTCCAGGTATTCGTCCAGAATGACATCGCCGATGACCGCAATCCGCAGGGGCCTTGGGCCCTGTAGCCATGGGATATGAGCGTGAGCCTTAGGGGGAGTGCGCGCCTCAGTCATGAAAAAGCCTCTCAGCAGCAATATATAGCGGCGGGCCAGCGAGCGCCCTGGGTCGTCTTTGGTGTTATCATACCTGCCAAAAAACTGACAACACACGAGGTGTTACGTCACCACCTTGACGCCACGGTGCGCTGACGGCGGCGGCTTTTTGGCAGCTACTGGCGAGATCAGACCTAACCCCCCGCCGTTTCAGGCTGGGCAAAGCTGGCACATAACTTGCTGGATATAGTTTGCCCTCCCCCGTTTGTGTTGCCTCTTGAGGCGCTCCAACCCGCACCCCCAGCGGTCCATCCGTCACCTGGTTCTTATCATCCCTTTTTCGCAAGTAAGACCCGCATGCACTTCAAACGCCGCTCCCTTCGCTTCATCACCGTCCAGCTGCTGGCCATGCAGGCCACTCCAGCGGCCGCGGGCGGTATCTATACGCAATTGGTCGTCCCCTTTTCTGAACAACGCGTCGTCCAATCACGATACGAAAAGGGCGAACACGCGCTGGTTTTAGCCTTCGAGAAGACCTCTCCCAGTGAGCTGCTCGCCTTTGAGCATTACGATGAGCGGTTGATCAAACGAATCTTGATCAAAGACCTCGGACCAGTCGGCAGCGAGGTCAAGATGATCTTGCGCGACCGCGATGTGCGCGCTCACGTCGATCAGTTTACCGAACCCTTCCGCGTGGCCATCGACCTGTTCGACGCCGACTACGAAGAGGACCATGACCCTACCACCGGCATGCCTTTAGTCAGCGGCAAAGTGGCCATGGAAGTTGATCGCGGTGAGGCTGTACCCGGCAACACCAGCAAGGCGCCTGGACCGGGTTTGAAGTTTCTTACCGACGCCAAGGACGACACACCAAGCCAAGGCCAGACAGCAGAGGCAACGCCACCATCCGGACCGGGCAAAAAACACCACCTCCTCGAAACGACCCCCGAAGTCTTCACCACCCCTGACGATCTCCAAGCCGGCATGCGCTCTGCAGCCGATGGACTCGGCAAAAGCTGGCAAGATTTCCCTCCGTATATTTATCGCCTCCAGACCGCTGGCTACGAAGAGAAAAACGACCGCGAGCGGGCATCGCTTTTGCGGACACCAAAGGCGCTGAATTTAGAGTCGGTGCAGCAGATGGCCGACTATGCCGGCAAGCTCTACAACTTTGGTCATGAAGCGAAGGCCTTACTCGCCTATGAGCAGGTCTTACACAAAGACGCCTCCCTGTTTGATCGCGACGCCTTGCACCTTTGGAAACTCTCGGAGATCCACCTCGGCCAAGGGAATTTGACCCTAGCTCAAGGTTACTTTGAAGCCCTCACCCAAAAGCATCCGGAAAGCCCGCTCGCCCACTTTGCCCAGCTGCGCCTTCTGGACATTGCCGCCCTACGCAAACTCAATGAGGGAAATTACCGCAGCGCTGCCGGTTTGCTGCCAAAGTTGGTGCAAATTCCGGCCCGTAGCGGCGGCGAGTTAGCCGCACAAATGGCGCTACGGCAAGCTTGGTGGAACCCAGAGGCCTTGGCCAAAAGCGTCAACCCAAAGGACCTACCGCTGCTCGCACCAAATATTCACACGGCGCTGATGCAGGCCTACCCTCAAGTGGAGAGTTCGCGCACGGCATTTCTCACGGCTAGTTTACTGCTCAACAATATGCTCGGCCCCAACCAACCCTGGCAGCGTTCAACGGGAACCTTCGCCGAAGCCTATTTCAAGCGCTTTACCGGAGCCCCTGCCGAGCCCTACCGAAGCCAGCTCAAAGACCTACTTCTGAAGCGCCTGACCGACAGCCTCCAAGCTAAGGTCAGCGCCGGTAAGCTGCTTGAAGCCACGGCCGACTATGAAGCTCTACCCACCTCGCTGCGCAGTATCAAAAAGGACGCGAAGACCGCCTGGGCTATCGCCGAGGCCTACCGTAAGCTAGGCCAACGCGCCAAGGCCATAGACTTTTACCATGCAATCATCACCCCTGAGACCGAGGGCCCAGACCGCTTCAAGGCGCAATTCTGGCTGGCTGTAACGGCGGGCGAAGAGGCCGAGGACCTGCGCCTAAACAAGGGCGATGCCGCCAAGGTCTCGGCCCTTGCTGAACGTAGCCGCGTTGCCGATAAAGAGGCAGGCGAGACCTGGAAGCGGCTAAAGGAAGTCGAGCGACAAAAGCTTGGGATCGCCTACAAAGAGCCGTTTGAAAACACCATCAACAGCCCGGCAAAGCTACGCACCGGACTGACCATCGTCCTCGCCAACTGGACCAAAGCACTCAGCACCAAAGCGTCGACTAAAAACGGCGGCGACGACGCGGATTGGTCGCGCAATTTCAGCCCGTCGGGTAGCGCGGTCATCCTGCTGAGCGACCTCGCCAAACGCTTCGCCCTTCTTGGCATGACGACTGAACGGCGGCAGGCACTCAGCTTGCTCAAGTTCATGACCCCAAAGGATTTGGGCGATGACAAGGCGGCGAAGCAAACCTGGGCTGCTGATTTGATCAACCTCGCCGAGGACTACCGCAAAGCCAACCAATACCTCGATGCTGGGCGCCTTTTCAATCTCGTCGGAGCCGAGGCGGAGAACTTCGAGGGCCGCGCCGAAGCACTCTATAAAGGCGGTCTCCTGCTGTATCGCGCGGGACGCCGCGCCGAAGCGGTCGAAGCGCTGAAAAAGGCTGAGGCCGACGGCAACAACCTTTTCTACGCGAACCTGGCCAAGGAACGCTTAAGTCAACTCCAGTGACGACCTTCATTAACGACCTTCAGACCATTCCTAGGGGAGCTAATTTCATGACTGCACAGATGACTAGCGCTGCCACCAACCTGGTGCCTACGACCTCGACCGCTGCCACGTCTGGCAGCACCGGCAGCCAGACGCCATCACCGGCTGAATACCTCCAATACGCTCAGGAACGCAGTCTGGCGGAAGCCCTGTTCCTCGCGGCCGACGACAAGATGGTCCGCATCAAGGACATCGTCGAACAAATCAAAGAGGCCGCTGTGCCAGTCCTGATCAGCGGAGAATCAGGCACCGGCAAAGAGGTCATCGCCAGGGCCATCCACGCTCACTCGGTGCGTCGTGACCAACCATTCGTCGCCGTCAACTGTGCGGCGTTGCCGGCAAACCTGCTCGAAAGCGAGCTTTTTGGGCACGAAAAAGGCTCCTTCACCGGCGCCCATCAACGCCATGTCGGCAAGTTTGAGCAGGCCACAAACGGTACCTTGCTCCTCGATGAAGTCACCGAGATGGACACAGCGCTGCAAGCCAAACTGCTTCGCGCCTTACAAGAAAGAGAGATTGAACGCATCGGTGGATCTGGCCCAGTCGCCATCAATACCCGCATCATCGCCACGACCAACCGTGATATCACTGCGGCCGTGAGCAAGGGACAGTTTCGCCAAGACCTCTACTACCGCCTACACGTGATCCAGCTCGAAGTTCCTGCGCTACGCGAACGTCCCAAGGACATTGAGATTCTCGCCACGCACTTTTTGCGGCAATACTGCCAGCAATTCGCCAAAACGCCGATGGAACTTACCAACGATGCGCGGGCTAAACTACGCAGCCATAGCTGGCCGGGCAACGTCCGCGAGCTACAAAATGTCATTCAAAGAGCCGTGCTACTCACTGCAGGTGCTCAGGTCACGGCTGCACATCTACCGATAGAGGTCGATCACCGGACTCCAGGCATCGACTGGGTCACCCACCTGCCCATAGGCCGGCCACTACGTGACCTAGAGACCAAGTTCATCCTGGAAACCCTCAGGCACCACCAAGGCAACCGTACCCACGCCGCCAAGACCTTAGGCATCAGCCTGCGAACCTTGCGCAACAAGATCAACGAATTCACCTCCGAGGGCATCGAGGTGACCGCACCCGTCACCGGGAGGGCTTCATGAGTCGCATTTTGGGCGGCGTCTTCAACTTTGCTGACCGCCTGCAGATGGCCTCGCTCGACCAACGCTTAAAGCGCAGCGAGGTGATCTCCGGCAACATCGCCAATGCCGAAACCCCGGGTTTTCGCGCACTCGGCTACGATTTTGAGGACCAGCTCGCTAGCATGGCTGGTATTGACGCCAAGGTTCCCATCAAAACATCGAACGACAAGCACTTTCAAAACGCCTTCACCCAAGCCAACGGCAAGATGCGCGCCGACGTCTATGTCCGGCCCACCGAAAGCGTCGGCGAAGACGGCAATACCGTCGATGTCGACACCGAAATGGTCCAGATGGCGCAAAACCAGATGCTCTACCGCTCGGCTGTCGAGATGATCAATCGCAAAGTCGGCATGATTAAATATGCGATCAACGGAGGTCACTGATGAGTTTTTTTAAAGCCATGGACATCAGCTCATCCGGCCTGGCAGCGCAGCGCGTGCGGATGAACGTGCTCAGCGCCAACCTCGCCAACGCCCAATCAACACGCGGGGACGATGGCGGCCCCTACCGGCGGCGGGATGTTGTGCTGTCCGCAGTGCCGACCGGCACTCAGTTTGAAGACTACCTCAACGATACCAGCGGCCATGGCACCGAACTGCGCAAAGTCGAGGTTGCTGGAATCCACAAGGACACTAAGGCGCCCCGCCACGTTTTTGACCCGAGCAACCCAGACGCTGATGCCAGTGGCTACGTGGACATGCCAAACGTCCAGGTGATGAGCGAGATGGTCAACATGATTGCCGCGACCCGGTCCTTTGAAGCCAACGCGACCGCTCTGAATGACGCTAAACAAATGGCTATGAAAGCCCTGGAGATCGGCCGATGAGTCCACTAAATGGCGCCGGCAAGATGTCGGAGCAGGTGCTTAATACCCTACGCGACATCCAGCGCGAAGCGACCAACTTTGCTAAAGACGGCGGCGCAAGCAAAGAGCCCGGCATGTCTTTTGCCGATCATCTGAAGCAGGGCATCAAAGAGGTCAATAGCAAGAGTCAGGTCGCTGACAAGATGGCGATGGAACTGACCACCGGAAAAAGCGGCAACATTCACGAAACTATGCTCGCCGCAACCCAAGCCGAACTCTCCTTTAACCTCATGGTCCAACTGCGCAATAAAGCCCTAGAAGCCTATTCCGAAGTGATGAAGATGCCTGTTTAAACCCTAGCTGGTTGAGAGCTTTCGGTGGAAAATCTACGTGCGATCTTCAATAAATTCTTCGCTAACCTCAGCGAGCAATGGGTCAAAGCCAGCACCCTTAAAAAGGGCCTAGCGGTCGCGCTGCTACTCGGCGTCCTCGGTGGCGTCGCCTCGCTGCTTTTGCTCAAGGAAGCTGACCCCTATGAATATGTCTTCGTCGACCTCCCAGCCGAAGACGTCCAGTCGATCACGACGTTCTTCAAACGCAGCAATGTCGTCGACTATATCGCTGACTCCAAGGGCATCAAGGTTCCAACCAAGGACGTGATGTCTCTGCGCATTAAGCTCGCTCAGGAAGGACTGCCCGCACACGGGATCGTCGGCTGGGAAAAGTTCGACTCGCAGGAGTTCACCCGTACCGACTTTGAACAGCGCATCAACAAACAACGAGCCATTCAAGGCGAGCTATCGCGGACGATCATGATGATCGACGGCATCACCAATGCCAAGGTCCACATCGTTTCACCGAAGCAAAGCCTGTTTCTCGAAGACAAAATGGAAGCAACCGCAGCCGTCTACCTTAAAACCAGGCGTGGGGCGGAACTCGATAAAAAGGCCATACGCGGCATCGTCACCTTGGTTTCACGATCGGTCGAGGGGCTGAAGCCGAACAATGTCTCGTTGATCGACGGCGAAGGCAAAATGCTCACCGAGATCGAGAGCGAAGATCCTTCAAGCAAAATGACCAAAGAAATGATGACTTACAAGAGGCAGATCGAAAAGCAATACGAAGAGAACATCCGCGGCATCGTCGGGCGGGTCGTCGGCGGTGACCGCGTCGAGGTCAAGGTCGATGCCATCGTCGACTTTACCCAGGAGTCACAGACCATCTCTGACGTCGATCCGGACCGGGTCGTCGTCTTATCGCGCGAGACCCAAGGCTTCTCACTTAGCGGATCTGGACTGAATCCGACTGGCATTCCAGGCAGTAAGTCAAACGTGCCCGGGGAACAGGAACAAACCAGCACGGCGCAGTCGAGTACGCAAAACAAAAAGGACTCGGAGACCGTCAACTTCGAGATCGCCAAGAAGGTCAGCCAGAAGACGATGCCAGTCGGTCGCATCCAAAGGCTCTCAGCGGCGGTCCTCGTCGACGGCAAACAAGAGTATCCATCGGATGGCACTAGGCCCTCCTTTGACCCTCGAAGCGAGGCCGAGATCAAACAAATTGAGGAATTGGTTCGCTCTGCGATCGGCTTCGATGACAAGCGTAGCGACATCGTCACGGTCCGCAACATGATGTTCCAGCTTGATCCTGTGCAGATGGAAAGCATTCGCGAAGATAAAAAGGAGACCCGCGAATATATCTCAACGATCGCGATCTCGGCCGCAATCGCTCTTGCCTTGGTGCTCTTCTTCACCTTCATCGTAAGGCCATACTTCCGCTGGCTGTCTTATGACCCAACCCGTAAGCACGAGCAGCAGTTGATCGAAGACTTCCGACCGGACCTCGAGCTAGGCACGCTGCAAAACGTTCAGATCAAGGAAGACGTCCCCTTTGAAAAACTGAGTCCACAAGAGCAAGTGCAGTACTTAGCAAAGAACGAACCAAAGCGTACGACGGAAGCTATTCGCCTCCTCCTTAATCCTCACCAAGTCGCCATTTAAGGATCCCCCGCACGATGCACTACGAAGGTCCAAGGCGCCAAGGTCGATTCATCAAAAAGGGCTCAAAGGTCCTTGAGAAAGTCTCGCTCAAGCATTTCTCATTTCATGAAATATCTAATGCCAAGGTCATTTCGCACGATAACTATAAGCGCACCATCATCCACTCGCAGTACCACGAAGAGCAGGAACTAGCCGAAAGCGTCCGCGATCCAGAGAAGTTCAACCAGGACCTAACGCCTCAGGATCTGATGCGGCCGATCATTCAGTTGACCGACTTCACTAAGGACTGGGAACGCGACCGCCTGCTGCGCAAGGACCGCGTCATGAGGGCGGAGGACGAGGAATTTGATTATGAACTAGAGCAACAGCAGCGTCGCCAACAGGAAGAGGCCGAATTGGAACGCCTGGCAGCAGAGCAAGCTGCGTCTGCGCAGCAGCAAGCGCAAGCGGCTGAAAGTCCGGTGGTCGCAAAATCAACGCCGATACCGTCGACTCAGCCAACAGCAACGAAAGGGCCAAGCTCCAAAGCCGAAGTCCTGCCCAACGAAAAATCCGTCGGCCCAATGATCACCGGTCGCGACGCTCAATGGGCCTCAGTCGAAGAGGCTGGGCAGGCGATCAAAAGCCTCCACCTTTCGGCACCGCAGATGCCCTCGCAGCCGCCCCAGCGCCCAGTACGCGAGCAAGAAAGCAGCGCCAGCGACGACTTTATCCCGGTGCATGACCCAGAGCAAGAAGCGGCTCGTTCCTATCAAGTACGGCAAGAGCAGCTCGCCGAGCAGCAGGCCCAAGTCGAAAGCTTAAGAGAAGCCGCCACCGCCGCCGGCTACCAAGAAGGCTTTCGCGCCGGCGAAGAAAAGGGCGAGCTGCAAGTGCGGCAAAACGCCACCCAGATGTTTGGCAAGGTCGCTGAATTAGTCCAAGAATTCGCCAAGCTGAAAGCCTCGATCCTCGACAACGTGCAGGAAAACTTCTACGAACTCTGCCAGGCCATGGCGGAATCACTGCTGAAGCGCGAGTTCAGCATTCAGCCCGAGGCCTTTGTCACCGTCATGCGTCGCGCCATTAGCGAGGCGGTGGAGCCGACGCAGTTTCGCATTCATATTCACCCAGAGCTCTATGACCGCCTCTATCCGATTGCACCCGCCGACCTCAAAGACTCGCTGCTGAAAGACTCAGAGGTCCAACTCGGAGACTTCAAGATTGAGTCCAACCTCAGCGTCGTCGACGGTCAAGTTCATAAAATCATCAGCGATCTACTCGCAAAGGCCGACCTTCACTTGTTTGACGAAGAGGATAAAGCCTCGTGAATCTTCACCTGCGCCGTTTTGAACGCGACAACCTAAAGACCTCCTTCAACCACATCGCCTGGGACATCGCCGGCCGGATCACCAACATCGTCGGAACGGCGCTAGAAGCGCATCTTCCAGGCAGTAGCGTCGGATCCATTGTCAGCATTAAAGTCCACGGCCATAAAGATGTTCTCGCCGAGGTGGTCGGCTTCAATCGAGACCGGGCTCTGTTGATTCCTTATGCCGGCATCCACGGCATCGCTCCAGGCTGCGCCGTCAGCGGCAAGAAGGCTTGGGATAAAATTCCCGTCGGCGACTTTCTCCTCGGCCAGGTGGTCGACCCGATGATGAACTCCCTCGATCACTCGCTCACCCTTCCTGAGCGCCCGCACTTCGTCCCGCTCGATCGCGAAGCCCCCAATCCGCTCAGCCGTGGGCGGATCGAGCACAAGCTGAGCATGGGCATCAAAGCCATCGACTCCGTACTGACCTTTGGTGAAGGCCAACGCATTGGCATCATGGCCGGTTCGGGGGTCGGAAAATCGGTGCTGATGGGGATGATCGCTCGAGGCTCGGACGCTGACGTCAACGTCATCGGTCTCATCGGCGAACGGGGCCGTGAAGTCCGCGAGTTTATCGAACGCGACCTCGGCCCAGAGGGTCGCCGCCGCTCCGTCGTGGTGTGCAGCACCAGCGATCAATCCCCGCTCATGCGGATTCGCGCCGCCAAGGCAACGACCGCCATTGCCGAGGCCTTCTCGGCGCAAGGAAAAAAGGTCCTATTGATGATGGACAGTCTGACTCGTGTGGCAATGGCCCAACGCGAAATCGGTCTGGCTATCGGCGAACCACCGACGACCAAAGGCTACCCACCGTCGGTCTTTTCGCTCATCCCACGCCTGCTCGAACGCAGTGGCCCCCAGGTTGCTGGCTGCGGCAGTATTAGCGGCCTATATACCGTCCTAGTCGACGGAGACGACTTCAACGATCCTATTCCTGACCACGTCCGCTCAATCTTGGACGGACATGTCAACCTTTCTCGGACCCTTGCCGACCGAGGTTACTTTCCCGCCATTGAAGTCAACACCAGTATCAGTCGGGTCATGCGCGATGTCGTCGACGACGAGCACTGGCAACTCGCCTCGACCATGCGAGCCCTGATTGGGTCCTACCAGGAAAATCTCGACTATATCAACCTTGGCACCTACCAATCTGGCTCCAACCCGACCATCGATGCCGCCATCGCCTACATGCCCGCCATCGAAGCCTTCTTAAAGCAAGACATCAAAGAACACTCCACCATGGCTCAAGCCCTCGACGGGATGCGCGCCATCTTCAGAAAAGGCAGATAACGACGCATGCAGATCCGACTCAAAATCAAGCGCCTACAACCCTTGATCAAGGAAAGGAAAACCCGCCTCGATGAGGAATCGGCGGCGCTGGAACAGGTGCGCCGGGAAAAAGTCGAGTTGGTCCAAGCGATGAAGGCGCACCAGCGTCGCTACATGCAGGGACTTGAAGAGCTCAATGCCATCCGCGCGTCGAGCACGCGGGTCAATCAAGAAACCGTCGAAAGCGGCCTCGATCATGTCAAAGCCACTTGGTATCAGTGCTACAAAAGCGTGCAAGAGATTGAACATAAGGAAAAGCGCCAGATTGCCCTGCTGCTTACGGCTGAGCGCGATTTAGCCGCAGTCGAAAAGCTCAAAGACAAATACGAAAGACAGTTCCGCAGCAACAGCAGTAAAGCTGAGCAGCGGTCGCTAGACGAGATCGCCCTGCGTCAGCACATCAGCCGTAACTAGAGGGATTCGCGTGGCATTCACCATTCGTAAACCAAGCGTGTGGCAGGTCATCATTGGCCTGAAGATCTTGCTATTAATCGGGCTCTGGTTAGCCATGGACAGCGGCTTCACCCTTGGAGACCAAAACCTGTTCGCCGAGGACAAAGGCGCGAAGGATGGCGGCAAAGAGCCAAAAGACACCAAGGACATTAAGGACACCAAGGACAAAGTCGAGGAAAAATCCGACCCAGAGACCAAGACCAGTGCACCGAAAAGCAAAGATGAGGCCAAGGTCGACGGCGAAAAAAGCGCCGGCAAGGCACGCAAAAGCTTTCTCGCCAACTTGCTCGAACTACCCGAACTGCATCCCGAGACGATGAAAAGGGATGAGCTAGGTAAGTATCTGGAAGTCGCCGAACGTAAAAAGCAGCAGATCGAAGATCGCCTCGCCGGACTCAGTCGGCGCGAGGAGCAGCTTAAGGGCCTAGAGGGGTCTATCGACGAAAAGCTTAAACGCCTGGATGAAGAGCGTCGTTACTTCGCTCAAACGATCCAGCAGGAAAAGGACCTAAAGGGCGAACGCCTTGACAAATTGATTACCATGTACGCCAAGATGGAGCCGAAAAAGGCTGCGCCAGTCTTAGAAAAAATGGACAAAGACTTGGTCGTCGAACTGTTCAAAGCCTTGCCGCAAAAGCAGGTCACCGCCATCCTCGAGGTCATGACCCCGGATAAGTCGGTCTTGATCAGCGAATACTACGGTCGAGTCAGATCAACTCGCGAATATGATGTCTTAAAAGAGATGAATCAATCGCTCCGCAAAGAGTTTGACGACTGCAAGGGCATGGGTAAAACCTAGACTTCGCCTGGCGACTGTTCAATGCGAACTCTTGCCGAGCCAGCAGATGGAACCGTCGTTAAGATCCTGGTGGTCTCTGGACCAATTGTAGCCGCCTCGCACCGTTGATTTGCCAAAACCGCCGGTACGGCACTTTGCATACCCCTCAATGCGCTCTTCGAGAACATTCTGACGCAAATCCGCAACTGCTGCTTGCCATTGTTCGTAGTTAACGGTCGGATCGGTTTGCACCGCCCGGGCCAACAGGACCGTCCACGCATCGACCGCATTGGCCAGCTTCTGCAGGTCTAGAGGTCCCTTGGCAAGGCGCTCTACGACTCCGATACGGTAAAAATCTCCCAGCGCATTGACCGCTTGGATCAATGGGTCGCAGCCTGCAGGCCGGTGGACGCCGCCCCAAACCTCAAAGCGCTGCGCGCAATCCGTAGGGATCAGGTTCCAGTGCGGGGCTTTCTGAATAAACTGCGAGGTATCGACAATCTTGGAATGATAGGCCCAGGTCCCGTCCAAATCAAACGGGATCAGCCATACTTGATTGGTCTCAGGTAGCACGTAAAAGAAAAAGTTATGATTATAACAATCCGGTCTGGGACTACTCACTGCGCCGCAGTAGAACCGTGTAATGCCGTCATAGTTGGTCGCCAGAGAATCGGCATACATATAGCGCGCCATATAGTCAGCATCCATATAGTGGCGCAACACGGCGACTTTATCCTGCCCAGTTAAATCCTTGGCTAGAGTTTTCATGGTGGCGTGGGACAGAGGGGCGGCGTCCGACTTGTGATTGGCCAAATTGCTCTGCCAGTATTGATCACTCTCAGAGATTGGCCAAGCCTCCTGATATAGGAGGCCGTTCTTGGAATCCGGCCATCTAGCAGCAATAAACTCATCATCGACGTTTTCGCTCAGGGTAAAGACGCCTTTGTACTCGTCGTTAAAGTAAACCTGGGCAAAGGCTGAGCGAGACGCGGCGATGCCGGCATCGCGGAAGACTTTAAGGCTAAGAACTTCTCGCATCAAACTGGGGTCCTGTGACATCGACTGTAGATTGATGAACTTCAAACCAAGATAATTTTGCTCGGAGTTCGGAAATGCAAAGTTAATGCGGTAGGAGAATTTCTTGCAGATCGACTCTCCGCTGACAGGGTCAAAACAATTCGCAAGGGTACCGAAGCTACCTTTGGAACGATATCCGACTGTTCCAGCAGCCTCGCCATCGACTTTCAGAGTTGCCTTAAAATCCTGGGATCCTTTGGGTTGACCTGCACGAAGCCGAGCGGCAGAGTCACGCACATCCTTCTCCTGGGCCGCCAAAACCTCCGGCGGCATGGTGAAGCGCAGCTCGTGCAGGACGGTCGGGTCAAACAGCGCATCCGCCGCACCCTTCGGCTGGGCAGGAGATCCACCACCGGTGACGGCTAGACCACCGGCATTGGTTACATGATTGCTCATGCCAGTAGCTTTACATCCGACAACCAGGGTTTGGACGACGACTAAAAATGCACACTGCAATCGAACCATCGTGTGACTCCCTCGCTTGGGCGACTTATCTCGATGGACTCAGTTTCCCATACTTCATCCCTGTCCTCATATTTTTTGTTAGACGGCGACCTGCGTTCCAATGGCCCCAGCCACGCCCAATCAACCCCTAACACGCCTAAATAACAAGGATATTTGAAGATGCCCGGCGCTAGAAACAAGCTAATTATGGTATTGGCACCATAATTCGAGTCTGCTAGCGTGAGGCGACACGGATTTTTACAGTGAGAATGACCATCATCGCTTTGACAAGGTGATCTCCCATGCCGGCAGCCTCCGACCATATGCGGCAAGACCTCACCCGCGCCTGGACTGAGCAGCTTTATTATGAATACGGCAATGTCTGCTTTCATTTCAACGTGCGCCTCGGTACACCCAACCTGCGCATCGAGGAGCTGACGAGCAACTGGGGCGAGTGGCGCCCAGCGACCCGTTGTTTAATCATCGCCAAACGACTGATTGAGTTGCACCCCTGGGACGTCGTCATCGAAGTGCTGAAGCATGAAATGGCGCACCAAATGGTGAGCGACCAAGCCCTAGGTGGTACACCGCATGGCAATGCTTTCCAGGCCGCCTGTTTACGTCTTGGAGTCGCTGAGTGGGCCCGCCTGGCCAGCGGGGAGTTGCCACAGCAGATTCCTAGCTGGCGGGACAAGCTGCTAAGTGAGGACGAGGAGCGCCTGCTTAAGCGTGCTGAAAAGTTACTCGCCTTGGCCGCCTCGACCAACGAGCATGAAGCCACCCTCGCGATGCAGCGCGTCCGCCAGCTCTACGCCAAATACAATCTGGAACGCCTCGCCGCCAAGAAAACTTCGACCCATGTCTACTGCATCATCGGCGCCAAAAAGAAGAGCATTAGCGCTGAGGAAACGCTCATTTTCAGCATCCTCACCGAACATTTTTTTGTGCGCGCGATTTACCTGGATCACTACGACGCCCAGGCAGCGACTAAGTACAAAGCAGTTGAATTGCTAGGAACGCGCGAAAACGTCTTGATGGCAGAATATGTCTACCACTTTTTACGGCATCAATTGGCCAGTCTATGGACCGACTACAAAAGGCGCAGCGGCAAAGCTGGCAAGGCGCGGCGTTCCTATATGCTCGGCCTGCTGTCGGGATTTCGCCAGAAACTAAGCAGCGAGTCTCATACGCCCTCTGAACCAAACACGGCGCGGCAGCACCATGCTCTGATGGCCCAAGCCGATCACTTCCTAAAGGAATTTATCAATGAACGCCATCCTCGCCTGGCCACTCGCCGCACCGGCAGCAGCTATGGTGATTCGGCTTCGTTTGCCGCCGGAGTCAGCGACGGAGGAACGATCACCTTGCACCGCGGGGTCACACAGCAGGGTGGCAACCGTGGATTACAGCTCAAGGGTTGATGTGAGTCAGCCGTAGTAATCGTATGATCGATTAGACGGAATATCTTAACTATCGTATGATCCATCCTACGATAGTTTTGCTTGAGCTTCGCCCGCAACCGACCTATTTTGGTATTTTCAATGATAAATCAGGATCTTATAGACGTCCACGGACTCATCAGCGCCGCCACCCCCCCGCTCGCACTCACGCCTCAACGTACTACCGATTGACTGGAGCGTACCATCAGCGCGTACAGAGTGTCATAGACCAGGTGGTGAGCGAGGACTTGACCACGATATTTGGCATATCTGCCGCCAAGGTCAACTCGTTGAAAAAAATCCTCTGGGCCATTGCCTCGTCCGAACCCTTTCAATTAAACATCGAAGGGCTCAGTCGGGACCTCGGCATCGCCAAAACATCGACCTATCATTTTCTTGAGTGCCTCGAACATGGTCGATTGCTGCAGACAGTGAAGGCGGCAGGTACAGGGCTTAAATCAGTGCGGAAGCCGGAAAAGCTTTACCTTGAAAACACCAATTTGCTAGCATCGATTACCAATCCACAAAGGGTTGACGCGTCGATTGGCACCGTTCGCGAGACCTTTTTATGTGCCGCACTCAGGCCACAATATTCCGTCAAGTCTCAAGGTCAGATCGACTTTCTCGTCGATGAACGCTGGTCTATCGGAGTTGGCGGCCCAAGCAAGGATGGGCAACAATTCTCCAGGTCCGCC
Source organism: Pseudomonadota bacterium (assembly GCA_026390445.1). GTDB lineage: Bacteria > Bdellovibrionota_B > Oligoflexia > Oligoflexales > CAIYRB01 > CAIYRB01. The sequence continues at coordinate 10,349 of JAPLFX010000244.1, read as the reverse complement.
AAACGCCTCGCCTCAACACCACTCCTCGCCATTGACGGAATCGAAGCTGGGTCGGGAAACCGAGTGCCGTTGTACTTGTTCGGGCTCACTCGGTAGCGCTCCTGTTAACATCTATCCGTTGCGACCTACAGCGCTCATGATATTGAAGCCACCGTCCACATGCATGATCTCGCCGGTCGTCGCACTAGATAAATCGCTAAGCAGGTAAGCACAAGCTTTGCCAACCTCCAGGGTCGTGATGTTGCGACCAAGCGGCGCATTGTCGGCTTGCAAGCCGAGCATTTTTGAAAACTCGCCAACCGCCGACGAGGCCAGGGTTTTGATCGGACCGGCACTCACAGCATTGACGCGAATATTCTTTGGACCAAGATCTAGCGCTAGGTAGCGCGTCGTCATCTCGAGCGCAGCTTTGCACACGCCCATCATATTGTAGCCATGCACCACTTTCTCGCCACCAAAGTATGACAAGGTCACCATAGCCCCGCCCTGCGCAAACAGCGGTGCCGCCGCCCTGGCTACGGCGATAAAACTATAGACGCTGATATCCATCGCGGTGTGGAAACCCTGGCGCGACGCTTCGAGCGTGGGACACCGAATATCTTCGAGGGGGGCAAAGGCGATCGAATGGACGAGAAAATCAATCTGGCCAAAGCTCTCCTGCACCGCCGCGAAAAACTCGCTGATCTGCTGATCGCTGCTCACATCGCAGGGCTTGACGAAGCTGACGCCAAGGGGGTCGGCGACGCGCTGCACGCGTTGAGCCATGCGATTTTTGCCATCTTGATCGGGCAGGTGGCTGAAACCAAGCTGGGCACCTTCGGCATGGAGAAACTTGGCGATGCCGGTTGCCAGAGAGAAGTCATTGACGACTCCCATGATAATGCCTTTTTTACCGCTAAAGAGTCCCATATGGTCGCCCCTAATCTGGGAATTCGTGGAGTTTCTAAAGACCGTAAGATACAGTGCCTTAGGGCCGAGCGGCCAGGCAAAAAACCAGCGGTGCGGGAGAATGGCTGTGGAATGGACAATTTGGACGGCTCTAGGAGCGATTTCGGCAGGTCTATCGGTGGCCTTTGGCGCCTTTGGTGCCCACGCCCTGCGTGAGCGCATCACACCGGAAAACCTAGCGACCTTTGAGGTCGGCGCTCGCTACCAAATGTACCACGCCTTAGCATTGATCGCGGTGGGCCTGCTGGCCGTCAAGATCGACAATACGGCGATACGCGTCGCGGGGGGCAGCTTCGCCATCGGCACCTTGCTGTTTTCGGGGAGTCTGTACGCTCTTGCCCTAACCGATATCCGTAAGCTGGGGATCGTCACGCCTTTTGGTGGTCTCGCCTTTCTCATCGGCTGGACGGCCTTAGCAGTGGCAACGATCAAGCGATGAACAAGCCACATGGGACGTCAGTTGGTCCAGGCTAACATGGTCCATGCGCTGCACCCCGAACCTCGTTCAGCACATGTTGCTCACTCATGACGAGTCAAAGCCTCACGCACCGCGCGTCGCCCAGCATTCCTGTTAAGATCCGGTAAATAACTGAACATATTAGAAAAAGACCCTGATGCGGACTACGGATCCGCTGGCCTCGCAGGACGTCCTATGTTAGACCGAGCGCAGAAGTTTAGTCACTGAACGGACGGCTTCAGCCGGTACAAACGACATGCGCGACGTCGCTGACATTTTGAAACAACTAGTCGATGTTGAGCAGCACGTGAAATCTGCCGAGCAGCGGGCCGCTGGTCCGTTGGCCGCGGCGTCCGATCTATGGCGCGCGAGTTTGCGCAATTTTGTCCATTATCTGGCACTGCGACAGCTAGATATCCGAAAACTTCAGCTTGAGCTGGCCGACCTTGGATTGTCGTCTCTCGGTCGGGCCGAGAGCTATGTGATGGGGAACGTCTCAGCAGTGCGCACCATGCTGGAAGCGCGAGTATCAGGTGCCTACCACCAAGAAGCCCAGAATGAATTGACTTGGGCCCAGGCCGAACGACTCATTCACGCCCACACCCGCGCGCTATGCGGCCCCAAGCCCTCTCATCGTCATGTTTATATTATGGTGACGGCGCCTGATGCCCTCACCGCCGACGCGACATGGATGAACGAGTCGCTAGACACCGGTATGAACCTGCTGCGCATCAACGCTGCGCACGGCCATCCGAGCGAGTGGCGTACCATTGCCGCGACCGCGCGTGCGGCAGCCCAAGCCAAGGGCGCGACGCTCAAGATCGCCGTGGACCTACCCGGACCGAAGCTACGCACCGTGGAGTTGCAGCCCGATGTCCGCGTCTTGCATATCAAGCCCAAGCGCGACCCTTTAGGCCGGGTCATCGCTCCGGCACGGATTTACATCGGCCCGACGACGCTGCCTGTTAGCGATGCGTTTGACTTAGTTTCAGACGCATCGGCGTCGCTGACTCTGCCGCCGGAACTCATCGAGCAGATGGCCACAGGCGACGTCCTGGCGTTCAAGGACAGCGGTGGACGCAAGCGGCGCATTAAAATCCGTGAGCGCGTGAGCACAGGGTACCTTGGCACTGCACGCCACAGCGCCTATATAACACCCGAAACTAAGTTTCATCTCTGCGACAAGAACGGAAGCCGCAAGAGGTCCGCTCAGGCTCAGAACATTCCCGCCACTCCGCGGGAGATCATCGTCGGGACAGGCGACGCCTTTCTGCTCTGCCGCATCGGCGCTAGCCTACCCCCGCATGATCCGGACTTGCCAGCCATCGGCTGCACCGCAGACGAAGTATTTCTCGCACTTCGGCCTGGCATGCCAGTCCTGATCGATGACGGCCAAATCGTCTGCACCGTCAGCGCCACCGCGACCGACCATGCGGTCCTTCGCATCGAGAAGGCTGCGCGCGATCGCATCAAGTTGCGCGGCGATATGGGACTTAATCTCCCTGAAACCGATCTAATGCTGCCAAGCTTGTCACCGGCTGACGAGGAGGCACTAGCATTTGCGGAGCAATATGCCGACATCGTGAACCTGTCATTCGTACGCTCGCTCGCCGATGTGACGGCATTCGAGGCGCGCGTCCAGCGTCAAGATCTGGGTCTGGTTCTCAAGATCGAAAATCGCGCAGGTTTTGCGGCGCTACCGACCATCCTGCTGCACAATCTGGGGCGCCGGCCTCTGGGCGTCATGATCGCGCGAGGTGACCTAGCAGTTGAAGTTGGCTTCACCCGTTTGGCCGAGGTGCAAGAAGAGTTGCTATGGTTGTGCGAAGCGGCGCACGTTCCGGTGGTGTGGGCAACGCAGGTCTTGCAATCCCTGGCCAAAACGGGCTTTCCCACGCGCGCCGAGATCTCTGATGCGGCGATGGCGGTCGGCGCCGAATGCGTCATGCTCAATAAAGGTCCATATATCCACCAAGCAGTGATGACGCTTGACACGATACTCCGGCGCATGGAGGCGCATCATTACAAAAAGCGCTCGCTCTATCGACCCTTGCATCTGACGCTGCCGCCTGGCTTCGGTGGCGATGAACCTCCGGCCGTACACGTGTGATCAAAAGGCTCACGGATCGCGATTACTGAAGGGATGAGATAAACGTCCACACCTCGGGCAGCGTGAATGCTGGCCAATGGTGATTTCCGTCCCAAGGGCAAAAGACGACCGGAAGCTTATCAGGACAGCCGGTGAGTGTCTGGCAACTACCCTCAGGGATAGACGCCATGTTCACCGGCGTGGCGCAACCATCAGCGACGGCATAGGAATTCAACAAGGTCGGAGCGTAGGAAGAAAAGCCAACCGACGGATCGGCATGCCCGTGAATCACCATGGCCGGAATGGTGGTGCCACTACCGCCTCCGGCGACAGAAATAACGGCTCGAATAGCCTCTCTACGCATGCCAACTAGGGCATTGACAAAAAAAGCGCCGTTACTGAAGCCATGGACAAAGACGCGTTTGGGATCAATGCAGTAGATCTCCCCGGTCGTCCTGACCATCTCGTCAAAGAATTCAAGGTCACCGGTAGAGTCGTTGGCGTCCCAGGCTCCTCCCAACGCGTTGGCATAGATAAAGATCGCTTGGTCGGCCGCCATGGCTTCGATATCGGTCCATTTGTGATCTCTGCGTGGCGAGGTACCGTCGAGTCCGAGGCCATGATAGCCAATGATTAGAACATGCTTCGTCAGATGACTGTACTTGTCGTTTATGACGCGAATAAAGCTCCTCTGTCGACGACCGACAGAGATGGAGATCGTTTTGATCCCCGTATCGGTGCTCAGCGTCTGACATCCAGCGCTGCCACCAACCGGCCTTTGCTGCACCGGCGCGACGGTCTGCTGCGGAGGGGCCACCGGGTAAGGCACCGGTGGCGCTTGTACCTTCTGCACATCACCGGTGCTACGCGCCGGGGCGGGAACTTGGCGCTGATTTCTCGTATCAACACTCATGCACGACGCTTCAAGCATCGCGGCCAAAGAGACGAGCACAAGACGTTGCACTATTCCGTTCTCGATCACCTTTGACTCCATGGACAATAGAAACGCCAGATGTCAGCACCGATGGGTCTTTCACTATGATACAACAAAATTTCGCGCCTGCTGTTCACTGAAATCACCTGCATGGACTCGCTAAAGACAAACTTCATTGCTTGATACGCCGGGCGTCGTGATCTCTGATTCACCCACTAAACGACACAATGCAATTGACAACTCGCCGCATACTGCAATAACCTATGAGGCACAAGATCCAATAAAATTCCATTTATACAGGACACATACGCGTGTTTATCCTGCGATCTTCATGGACCATCGTGGCATTCATGGGCTTGAGTGCCATAGCCCTTGGCGGTTGTGCTGTGCTGCATAAAATCCAACTAAGCGACGTTGAGCCGGTGCCTGCCGGCAAGGGAACGCCCATTAGCGTCAAAGTCAGCGAGACGACCGTTGACTTTCGTGAGTTAGGCGCCATCGCCAATATTGCCGGCAAGAGCGCTCATAGCGGAGCACTTAGCGGCGTTGGCAGGGCATTGGGCGCATACACTACTCTATTTCAGTTTGGACCGAGAACTGGCACCCCAGTATTCAACGAGTTTTACGCTCGAGCGGTACCAGATCTGCTGGTTGAAAAATGTCCCCATGGACGGCTGACCAATATCATCTCAATCAGGGAAACCCGGTCCTATCCCGTCGTGAAGGGTGAAATCATTCGCATTGACGCACTTTGCGTCAGATAACGAGGATCTCCGATGCAGCTGCTGCGCCAATTACAAGCATCCACGTTACGATTGATCCTACCTTTTATCATGACGTCCTGTACCTATACGAGTTCGGTGTCGCAAACCAACGTACCGCCGGAACGCGGTCACATGGTTGAGGCCTCCGTCAAGAAGTACATCGTGCTAGGCTTTAACTTTGACAATGATGATGTCCTCGAGCTCAGGCATAAGCTGAGCGAAAAGTGTCCAAACAGCGCGATTCGCGGCATTATGACGCAGGATTTGCGGACCCTTTATTTCCTCATGTTTTTTTGGGCCAGAGAGACCCACGCGGTCGGCTACTGCACCGGTCACCATACCGCAGACGCAGGTGAAGGCAGGCCTGTCCTCACTGATGACGACACGGCAAAGAACGACTTTGCGCCCCTTGAGCCGGAGATCTCCCTATGACCTTGCGACAAGTTGGTTCAGGTATACTCATAGCTATAGCCAGTGCCTTGACGCAATGCACGACCATTGGCTCCGTGAGTATTAGCCAGATTCCAGAACCTGCAGCGCGTCGCTCCCTAGTCACGGCTACGGCCAGCTCACCGGTGATCTTGTTGATACCATTCAATACCGGGTATCTCGATGAGGCCCGCGAAAACTTCGTCGGTAAATGCCACAATGGCGCCATTGAAGGCGTCTTGAGTAAGCACGAGACTGTTGACTACTTCTTAAGTTTGATCATGATCCAGCGCATCCACCTCCAAGGCTATTGCGTGGACAAAGTGGCTGATGCTCGTACCCACACCAAGCGGAAAGGATAAACATGTTGGATCTCAGATCTTTCCGTCGATTCGCGACGACCTTTGGGATGCTTTTGAGCGTCGCCGTGAGCGGGTGCTCCTATTCGGTTCACCAGCAGTATATCGGCTCGATGGATCCAGACGCGCGTTATGGCAAAGGCAAATGGGTATCGGCCGATGCGACGGATTTTGTCATCTTAGGCTTCCAAATGGACACCGCCTATGTCAACAAAGCCTACGCCAAATTAAGCCATGAGTGCCAAGGTCGACTAGCGCAGATCACGACCGAGCATGTGACTTCGTACAACTTTCTGTCCTATGAACAGAAGATTATTTTGCGCGGCCTTTGCCAAGGCTAGCAACGAGACACTCCTTCATCAGCAGCGGGCAGGCTGTCCATCGCCAAAGGGCCAGTTCTAGGATCATTCGCCGTACCGTAGGTTACTGCAAAGCGTCGATCGGCAACAAAACAGTAAAGGTCGTACCGACGCCTTGTTTTGTCTGCACCGATATCGTCCCGCCGTGCGCCTCCACCAAGCGCTTCGCGATCGCAAGCCCTAGTCCCGTGCGCTTCTCGCCTTTGGTCGGTTGCGTGCTGACGTTGCCATATTCTTGAAACAGTCCGCTCAGTTCATGAGCTGCAATTCCGGGACCATGGTCGACAACGGACACTTCCACCTGGGAGTGCCGGCTGACGAGGATGACCTCGACACTTGCACCTTCATAGGAGAACTTCAGTGCATTACTAATGAGATTATTGAAGACCTGCTCCAGGCGAAGTGGATCGGCCCTGATTTTAGGCAAGGTCGACGCAATCTTCAAACCGAGATTGATTCGCTTGGCATTGGCCGCCGGCATGAAGGCGCGGATGATTTTCCGTACCAACTCCTCGGTGTCGACGTAATCACGGTTTAACCGAACAAGACCGGCCTTAATGCGCTGGACATCCAAGATATCATCGATCAGCCCCATCATCATCGAGCAACGGTCATCAACGACCTCAGCGAAGCCAGAACTCATATACTCTGCGGGCGTGACCTCGCCAGACGTGAGCATCACATTGGTCATCTGAATGAGACCAATCGGCGTGCGTAGATCGTGGGCAATCATGCTCATGGCCCGTTCATAATTTCGTGCCAGACGTTTTGACTGTAGCTCCATATATTCCGCCCAGTAGCGCACCAGGTCACGAGCGGCAAGCATACCGATCACCACGCCGTCGTCGATCACAGGTATATGCATCAACGTACCATTGCGCATGATGGAATAGGCGTCTTCGGTCTCGCTGTCGACAGACAAGGTCAAAAGCGCAGGATTCATGTGGCGACCTACTCCTTGCTTAAGAACTTGAAGCCTTCCCGCTAGTGGCGGCACGTCAGCAATGCTAAAGATCCCGAGCGGGGCTCCCCCACCGTCGGCGACGACGACACAATCTGATTTGCGGGCAGTCATCAGCTTTAGAACGTCGCTGACTGCAACATCCGGCCCAACGCTTGGGAAATTTGGGTCCATCAAGTCGGTAATCTTAAGATTCAGCAAGCAGGCTTCGAGGAACTCGAGATAACGCCGTTCCGCCTGCTCATGGAACTCGAGCACTTGTAGTCCAAAGCCGGCAGGCCGATAAATACTCAGGCTACGGTCTCGGACCCAGCGCACTAAGCCAACCCCAGTCACGCCTTCATCATGTTCATCTAAGTGCAAAGCAAAATGCAGGGCTGAACCTTCAGCAGGACGAACGGCGGCGCCGTCAGCCTCAATAAACATCCCGCTGCGACTAATATTGGCCAAGCGAAAGGTCGTCGCTGGCTGCTGGGACATCGTCATAATTGTCATCGCTGCTGCACTTCGCTGACGATCTAGTCCGACTCGCAGCTCACGCAAATCCAAACGGAGCATAGCGGTCTCCAATGGTTAGATGTTCTTTCATGATACCTGATTTCTAGGACGCATGGTCCCACGGGATGCAGGAGCGGAAAGGTCTGCGATCATCCGCCAGTCAACGCTAGGCATAAGATCAAGACTTAAGGGTCTTATCGCTGCGCTTTTATAAAAAGGTCAAAGAGCAGCGGCTGCTAGATGGGCGGCGAGAATCAAAATCTCCACATCACTGTCTGGGAAGTGCGGAAATCCGAGAAAATTGGGCGCCATAACTATCTGTTTACTTTACTTCTATTTCCACAATGTTTTAAAAAACTAAAGTTTTAGGCTCGTTATGCCGATACAACCTTCATACCCGTGTATACTTTCTGGAGGCCCTGAATGAAATCTAATGAATTGGTGTTTTGGTCCGCACTGATGCTTGCAACTGCGCTTTCCGCGTGTTCCAGCGCTAACATGAGCGGGGGCAGTTCCACCTCCCAAAAACCTGAGGCCAATGCGGCAACCACGCCCAGCGCGTCCACGCCTAGCCAAACAGCTGACGCAACACCTTCGGCGTCAGACCACAGCGCCGATGCCCCTAACGCCACGACCAGCAGCAACCTTTCGGCGACCACCGACGAAGGTGGCAACGGCGGAGCGCCACTGACGATCGGCAAAAAGCTTGGGGTCATACCCCGCGACGATACAAATACCTCGGTGACCGTGGCCGTCATTGATAGCAACGGTCAAGTCGGCGCGCCACATATCGTAACTTTCGGAGCCGGGTCCGGCGGCACCCAAACGATTCCAGGGCTGTGCAATGCCAAGGGGCAACCGAACAATATCGCCATCGGTATCGTCACAGCAGCGTCGGCAGCTCCAGGTACCAAAAAGTAAACTCGACTGCCGGTCGATATGCGGAAGGGCTTTGTTGTATAAATCTATGCAGAACTAACGTCAGCCACCCGTGTGCGGTGCCAAGAGATCGGCGAGATTGATGCGGCGTTCGCCAATCATAAGCCAGGTGCAGTCATCTTTCGAAGGCACGAGCACTTTGGTATTCAACGCCGCTACCATCGTTTGTTCTTTTTTGGTCAGCGGTAACTCGCATCGGGAGATAAACATCGCTGCGTCCACAACGTCCTTTCTCTCCTGAACTTCGATCAACATTTTTGTTCCCGGGCGAGCCAGCCATGCGGTTTTAGTTTGGCGAATGGTCTGCAAGCTCTTTGGATGCAAATACCAGCCGCTTCCTGAAAGGCCAATGACAAAGTCATGCAACGATGTCACGTCTACCGCAACATGATGCAGTCCTGGACCGCGCCTCTCCAACGCGCGTCTGTAGGCCCCAGGCTTACTAGGCTCCATCAGTAACAGCTTCGTCGTTTGGCTTTTTTCACCGACATAGATTTCACTTGTTCCCTCGCCGTCCCAACTCTGTTTGGGACCGATCTCGAAGCCATATCCGGCCAAAAATTTGGCCGCGTGATCAACCGAGTGGACTAGTATGGCAATATGGTTCGTTGTATTCATTTCCTGCGCTACATAAAAATCGGGTCCACAAAAGCACGAAAGGCCCTGGCATGGGAGCCTGCCCATATATCAGGCTAATCAAAGGACCCAGCGAAAATCGCATCTCGGCCGCAAAATTTGCCCGTCGCTTCCGGAGTCACTGGTGCGTCCATAGGCACCGCGGCACACAGGATCAACAAAGCGCTCGGCAGCGTTGCAGTCGCCGCTAAACACACGATCAGCACGCCAAGGATATACCACTGACCTTTTAGAAAAAGGTCAAAATGCGCTGCAAGCATGTTGCCAAATGACGCACTCGGCTCTTGAATACCAAAGCCCAAGTAGCTCAGCGAGGCCTCAATGGCCACGGCGGTACGCAGGTGAAAGCCTAAGCTCATCGCTAGGTTCCGCCGCCACGCCGTCTGAATCCCATAGCTGACGAGACGAAAGAGCAAGCTACCGCCAAGCGCAGCATGTGCGATCCAGTACGCCAAGGTCTCATCTTTACGATAGAGATCCCGCACTTGTAAGTACGTCCGCAGCATGAAAACTACTGTCAAAGAGACTAGCACAGGCATTAAACCCGCGTGCTGGCTCAACGCGGCCCAGGCAAAGGCAGTCAGGCACACAGGAACGCTCACTAAGACCACGACGACCGCATCAAACGAAGCAATCAACGGTCGCCACAGTCGGTGCGTGCCTAAGCAGATCATACCGATGCCAAGCACCACGCCCGCCAACGTCGCCACTACGACCCCAAGCCATAGCGGCAAGACGGCTCCGAGCACAGCCTCGGCCGCTCGCACCAAAAGGTCACGACCGAGGCTATCGGTGCCCAAAGGATGCTGCAGCGACGGGAGAGCCAGCGCATCAGCTAGATTGACCCTGGTACCAAACCAGATAGACCACGGCACGCAGAGGAGCAACGCAAAGACCACAACCATGAGGACGCTGCAGGCGCGTTGCCAAGTGAGTCTAACCATAAGATGCCAGCCTCTGTCCCAGTCGCTTATTG
>JAPLFX010000102.1 GCA_026390445.1 Pseudomonadota bacterium | reverse complement strand
TGAGATAGGGCTCGCTGGGCAGCGCACTAAACAGCTAACAAAGATTCAAGGCGAGGTGATCGACGCGCATTTTTCGCCTAAGGGTAAGTTTGTAAGCTATGTGAGGGATCGTCATCTATGGGTGGTCGAACTCGCCGCCGGCGTGACGACGCGCCTGTCATCCGATCTAAAGCCAGAGGAATCAGCAGGAAGTGCTGAGTTTATTGCTCAAGAGGAGATGCACCGCTTTTCTGGCGATTGGTGGTCCCCGAACGACGCTTCTGTTGCCTTCACCGTGGTCGATGAGTCCCCGGTGGCGATTGCCAAGCGTATCGAGGTGTATGCGGATCGTTTTGAGACGATCGAACAGCGTTATCCTTACGCTGGTGGGAAAAACGCGGCCGTGCGGTTGGTGCTCAAGAGTATTGGTGGAGCGAGTGTCGACGCTAAGCTTCCGCCGTTTGAGTATTTGGCCAGGGTCGGCTGGGACATAAAAGGGGAGCAGGTATATGTGCAGACCCAAGACCGGGCGCAGACGACGCTGACTTTGTCGGCCGTGGATGCGAAAAGCGGCGCGTCGCGGGAGTTGCTAGTCGAGCGGGATGCGGCTTGGATCAATCTCAACGAGGATTTTCGGCCTTTACCTGATGGTGGCTTTGTCTGGGCGAGCGAGCGCAGTGGCTATAAGCACCTGGAAACGCGTAACGCCGATGGGTCACTACGGGCCGTGTTGACGGCTGGCGACTGGGTGATGCAATCGGTGCGTGCGATTGATGCGAAGCAGGGGGTGATTTACTTTGACGGATTTAGGGATTCGCCGTTGGAGCTTCATCTTTATGCGGTGGGTCTGGATAAGGCGGGTATTGAGCCAAAGCGCTTGACGGCAGGTCAAGGGTGGCACGAGACGACTGTGGGTGCGGAGGGTAAGTTGTGGGTTGATGTGTACTCGACTCCGACGGCGGCGCCGACGATTCGGCTGTTTAGCGGTGATGGACAAAAGCTTGCTGATTTGGGTGGGAACGGTGCAGCTGAAGTTCGAGATGGGGCTAAGGAGCTAACGATTGGTAGTTTTCGTGGCCCAGATGGTACAGAGCTTTACTACCGCATCAGGAAGCCTAAGGGTGCTAAGCAGGGAGTAAAGTATCCAGCAGTCGTCTATGTGTACGGCGGACCTGGAGCGCAGGTGGTCCAGCGGCGGTGGCTACCGCGGGCTGATGCGATTGAATCGAAGTTGGCTGATGCGGGGTTTGTCGTCTTTGCGATGGATAATCGTGGGTCGCCGCATCGTGGTAAGCGCTTTGAGGGCGTGCTCAAGAGTCATTTCGCTGGGGCAGAGCTAGAGGATCAGGCTGCGGGTGTGCGGTGGTTGCAGCAGCAGGATTTTGTCGACGGCGAGCGCGTTGGTATATGTGGGGCGAGTTACGGTGGGTTTATGACGTTGATGGCGCTGCTTAGAGAGCCGTCGCTGTACAAGGTGGGAGTTAGTATCGCGCCGGTCACGGACTGGGCGCTCTATGATACGCATTATACTGAGCGCTACTTGGGTGATCCGGAGGCGAATGCTGCGGCTTATGCGCGAAGTGCGGTGCTGCCGTATGTGGATGGGTTGGTTGGCAAGTTGTTGGTGATCCATGGGATGGCGGATGACAACGTCTTGTATACGCACAGCACGAAGCTTTATAAGGCGCTGCAGGATGCGGGGAAGATGTTCGATATCATGGTTTATCCTGGGGAGAAGCATGGGATTACCGGGGCTAAGGCGAAGAGTCATGAGTTGAATGCTTTGGTGGGGTATTTTGTGGAGCATTTGCAGGGGGAGTGACAACTTTCGCTAGGGGGTGGCTGGAGTGACTGACCCCCGGTGCCCGGTTCCCCTCGATTTTAAAGCGAGCGATGTCGCCGATTCTTGTCTCCGGGAACAACAAGATTTCTTATATCGGTGGGTTGTCCGGAGTGACTGACCCCCTGTTCCCCTGTTCCTCATTCCGACTTCGAGTTTGTCAAATGGGCTAGGGCTATCGCCGATTCATGCCTTCAAGTGCCATTTTCGGGAGCATTTGAAGAAGTCGTAACCTTTCGTATCACTGCATGCAGAAATAGCTAATCGAGTCGCTGGCAACCCCCGCGGCCTTAAAAGTTACCGTAAGTGTGGTGCCCGTCGTGACATAGTTAATTGGAGGATTAGTAGTTGAGGAAGCATTATACGATACGATGCAAACTGGTGGAGGCGAATAACCTGGAGTTGAAAAGGTAATGACGCTGGTGCAGCTAACGGCTGGCGCCGATCCAAAAGTTACAACCCCCCGGGTATCGGTACTTTGGTTTGGACTGGCGACTAGGGTTTGTGTTCCGCAGGTTCCGCTGACGCTTGGATTTCCTGAAACGTTGGTGCTTTTAATGTGGCCAACCACGTGCAATTGGGCGCCGGGTGCAGTAGTGCCAATGCCAACATTGCCATTTGGGTCAACGGAAAGGCGAGCGGTAGATGCGGTATTATCAACTATCACAAAGGATCCTGGCGTAACTACGGAAGCGGGCCCAGCGCTTGTCGTGCCGCTATTGTAGAGAGAATAATTTCTGCCTCCGCTGGTGTTAATCAGGTTCAGGGATACCCCGTTGGTGTTGTTGCCCTGGATGCTTAAAGCATCAGGTCCTGGGGCCACTATCGTAAATGGATTGGACGGGCTAATGGTACCAACCCCTATATTACCTGTGCCAGTGATCAGCATCCTGGTGGCGTTACTTCCGACGTCAAGTAAGGCAAGGGACCCGGTTGGGCCCAACGCACTGCCTGTCGCGCCCACGGACATAATACCGTATGTGTGACCTCCGTTCGCCGCAGCGAGTTGAATAGCTGCCCCATTGGCGTGGTTGTCCTTGATCGATTGGGTGATGCCGCTACCAGAAGTCACCGCGATATCGAGGGGGAAGGCGGGGCTGGCGGTGCCAATTCCAAGGCTGCCGCCTGCTGTTATACTGAGATTACCAGTCATGTTGTCGCCTGACTTTAAAACTCTGTTGTTGTCAGCAACAGGAGACCAAGATAACTGGCCGGTCGCATCGGAAGTCATAACGTATCCGTTGGTAGGAGAGCCGACGGGTAGGGTGAGCGTGTAGTTCGTTGCACCGAGCGAAGCTGGGGCCTTAAGAGAAACCGAATAGGTCCCGCTGTTCTCAAAAAACCGCACGGCACCGGCTTGGCCTGCAATTGGCTGCACCTGAATTGTGCCGCCTGAGTTTATACCTTGTGTTGATGTGATCAATCCTGTCGATGTGATGGAAGCTGATGTACTGATTGTGCCGCTCGTGCTTATTGATGTGCTCCCCGTAATCACCGCGTTGGTGATGGTTCCCGATGAGACAATTGGACTTGTTAAAGTTTTGTTTGATAAAGTTTCTATGGCTGTTTGTGTGACTACAGTGCCTGAGGCGGGAAACGTTGCTGTCGAGGCGACACCAGTACCTCCGTTGGCAGTTGCCAGCGCCCCAGACGTGATGCTTGCGGCCGAAAGCGCCGGGATATCAGCGGGTGCAAGTGAAGTGCCCGCAGTGACGCGCCCCTTGGCATCGACGGAGACCTTTGTATAGCTGCCGGCACCAACGCCAGTAGGTGCTAGGGTCGCTGCGGCTGAGCCTGGACCCGCTGCTGTCAAGTCACCCGTAAGGGCGGTGATGTAGTTACCCGCCGCTTGTTTAGCCGTGAATGCGGCGTAGTCCGTATTGGAGATTAAACCGGCCGTGACGCCTACGCCTGAGGCGAGAGGAACGTTCAAGGTGTGGACGTTGCTACTTGAAGAAATCGCAGGGGCTGTCCCAGCAGTTCCAGTGGCGAAGGTCTGGGTACTGCCCGATTGGCCACCAAGGCTGGTAAGTCCAGCGCCAGCCACTCCCAAGGCTTGAGCTGCGGCACCGTCCCAGTACTTCATTTGGTTGGTGGCTGTGTTGAACCAAATTTTACCCTTATCAGCAGCGACCAGCCCACCGGGATCTATGCCATAGGTGCCAAGGTTCAACGTTTTGGACGCTGCGAGCGCCATATTGCCGATGCTGGTTAAATCCTGGGTGCCGATATTCCAAGGTCCGGTAAGCGGTGTGGTTCCGTCCTTTCTCACCATTAGCGAAGGGTCTGCCGAGGCTGAGATCGTGATGGTACCTGCCGTGTTTGCCACGCTGAGTCCGGTGCCGCCAACGATATTGGATAAAGTGTAACCAGCGCCGTTACCGATGAGGAGTTGGCCGTTGGTTGGGATTGCGACCAGACCGGTACCGCCGTTGGCAAGCGCTAGCGTGCCGCTTACTGCGCCTGCTTGAGTTAAATCGATGGCGCCAAAGGCTGGGACGCCGCCGCCGCTTGGGACGCGCAGGACTTGGGCCGAGGTACCAGCTGCAGTGGACAGAAGGTTGCTGGTGGTGTTGCCGAGGATGACGCCATTGTTGGTGAAGGTCGTGGCTCCTGTACCGCCGACACTGACTGGCAGTGTGCCGGTGGTGATCAGTGCAGCAGAGATGGAGGGAACATCGCTACTTAGCAGCGATGTTCCAGCGGTGACGCGACCTTTGGCGTCGACGGTGACTTTGGTGTAACTACCAGCGCTGACACCGGTGGTCGTGAGAGTTGGACTGGGATAAGTACCGGTAAGATCGCCGCCAGCCGCACCGCTGATCCCCGTGCCGCCGCCGCCAGCCGTGATCCATGAAAATGAACCACTGCCGTTGGTCGACAACACTTGTCCACTTGTGCCGTCTGTGCCTGGTAGAGTCCAGTTCACGGAACCTGCGAGAGTGTCTGGTGCTTTGATCGACAAAGCGTTGGTTGTGCCCTTATCATTTAAAACCAGTTTATTTGCATTGGTACTGTTACCCTGAATGGTGACGTTACCGGCAAGGGTGTGAGCACCGGAGGCGATCGTACCGGTCGTTGCAATTGTCGACGCACCGTTGATCGTCGTGGTCGTTAGCGTCTTGTTGGTTAATGTATCGGTCGTCGCGCGGCCTACCAAGGTGTCGGTTGTGGTCGGCAAAGTCAGAGTGCCGGTGTTGACGATCGTGCCGATCAGCGGAGCAGTCAGAGTTTTGTTGGTCAAGGTCTCTGTCGCAGTCTCAGTGACGACCACGCCTGAAGTTGGGAAAGTGGCCGAGGAGTTAACCCCGGTACCGCCGTTGGCCGTGGTCAAGGTGCCAGAGGTGATGCTGGATGCGGAAAGTGCTGGAATATCAGAGGCAGAAAGTGAAGCGCCTGCAGTGACCCGACCTTTCACGTCGACTGTCACCTTGGCATAGGTTCCTGCAGCAACGCCAGAGGGAGCTAATGTCGAAACAGATGAACCAGGACCTGCGGCACTCAGGTCGCCCGTGAGCGCTGTCAAGTAGGAGCCAGCAGTTTGCTTAGCTCCAAAGGCTACGTAGTCTGAATTTGAGATTAATCCGGCAGTGACACTCCCGCTTGCCGAAGCCAACGGAATACTCAGCGTATGTACATTGGTCCCGGAGTTAATCGCCGGCTGGTTGCCCGTCTGCGTCACGACAAATGTTTGTGCGCTTCCCGACTGCCCGCCAAGGCTAGTGAGGCCAGCACCGCTGACACCCAGACTCTGGGCGATGCTACCATCCCAGTATTTGACCTGGTTGGTTTGGCTGTTGAACCAGGTTTTACCTTTGTCGACAGATGATGCGCCCGAAGCATCGAGAGTGCCGGTCATCGTGGCCTCGGTGGCGTTGGTAAACACCCCAAGCGTTAGCGTCTTGGTGGCGCTGATGCCGACGTTACCAACACCCGTGAGATCCTTACCGCCAACCGCCCAATTGGCCGACAGCGGTATCGTCCCATCGGGACGCAAAGCGTTGGCATCGACATAGCCCTTAGTCGCCGCATCGCTGGCCGATGCAGGCGCTGCAAGGTTCGTCAAAGTGTTGGCGCCCATATTGAGGCCACCAGTCATAGAGTCACCCGCCTTGTTTAACGGACTAAAGCCAAGCGCGGCTTGCTTACTATTAAAACTCAACCAATCCGACGCGCTGATGTAGCCAGGGCTGACGCTCGACGCTTGAGCGATCGATAGCGCCTGTGTCGTACCGCCGCCGCCTCCAGTCACAGCCAGGGGCGCACTTGCCGAAATCGACGTCAACGTACCACCACTACTCACAATCGTCGTCGGCACCCAAGTCGTCCCGTTATACCCCAGTACCTGCCCCGCCCCCGGCGCAGTCGTGCTAACGCTTTTCCCTTGAATCGCCGCAGCACTGCTCGTCGGTGTCCCCCAGATCAAGTTCCCGCTACCATCCTTCGTCAAAAACTGATTCGCACCCGGTGCACCAGTCGCCGCCAGACCCAAGTTGCCATTGCTATCAAAAGTCAACGTTTTCCCATCAACCGGTACCTTCATCGCATATGGCATCGCGCTCAAATGTTGCCGCGGATAGGTCACGTTGTTAGTGCGGTCTGAAACTTCAACATAAGTGTCCTGGCTCGCATCAAAGACCAAGGCCATCTCAGCAGCGGTCAACTGATTCAAATCGACTTGAAACACGCCGTCTTCAAGAGGAACGTTACTAAACACTAAGCTGCTAACGCCGACTGGATTGCCACCAGAGGCCGTCCTGTAGAATCTAACTTCCAAGTTAACTGGACCCGTCACAGCCACATCCGAGCTATTAGCCAAGCGTCCGCCGTAGCTAAACACATAAGGACCTGCAAGTGCTGGCTGAGAAGCGAGCGTTAGCAGCATTGCGGCGATGGTGGGGCTAAAGGGGTGGAGTCGACCCATGGCTGTCTCCTTTTGGTACTTGTGGCCAGCTTCGGCAGGTCGCCAAAATTCCTTAGCGAAATTTTAAGAGACCTGTAGTTACTGATACTTAGACCTCCTCTGGTGCCGGCAATATTCGCCTACATAGGTCGGCCTCGTGCAGCCACGGGTCGGAAATGGCCGCCAGTTAACCGCGGCAGCGGTCCAACCGTCGTCCGTAACCGGGCTGCCGGACATGGTTAAAAAATGGGAGCAGTCCCCGAATTCTTGGTGTAAGGTCGGCGCAGTTTCCCACAGTTTTAGTTTTGGCATCAATCGATGCACGCCGCTCAGGGCGGCCGTGCGAGCAATGGATGGAGAGGTTCATGCAGAACGTTTTCTTGCGTCGTGTTGTTGTGGCCGCAATCGGAACTCTAGGAGGCCTCGCACAAGGCCAGGCCTTCGCCGAGCCTTGTGCTAACGCCTACGAAAAGTCGATCCCCTACTCCCGGGCCTATGCTGATACCAATGCAAA